>JBBROA010000107.1:0-14130 GCA_038229875.1 Thermoanaerobaculia bacterium
CCCCTGTCGGCCTTGTATTTTCTGGCCGGTCTCTCTATCATCTGCCACTTCGCCCGAAGGTGGTTTCGGGCGCGGATCCTCCGCGCTGGTCTCTATGCCCTGGTGGTCTACTTCCCGTTGAACGTGGCAGTGGGTCTCCTCGGGCTCTTCGACTGGTACGCGGACTTTCGCCACCGAGGCGAGAAAGCGTAGAAAAGAATGAAAGTGATCCTGGCCGACGACGTCCGAGGGCTCGGGCATCGCGGCGACACTGTGAGCGTCAAGCCGGGCTACGCCCGCAACTTCCTCCTGCCGCAGGGGGTCGCGTACGAGGCGAATGACGCAAACCTCCGCCGCCTGACCGAGGACAAGAAGAAGTACGACCAGAAGATGTCGCATCAGAAGAGCGCCGCCGAAGAGACGGCGAAGAAGATGGAAGGTTTGACGGTCAACCTGACCAAGAAGGCGGGCGACGAAGGCGTGCTCTACGGCTCCGTGACCGCGACCGACATCGCGGACGCCTTGACCGCTCGCGGCATCGAGGTCGATCGCCGCCGCATCGAAGTGGCGGAGCCCATCAAGAGGGTCGGACAGCACACCGTTCACATCCGTTTACACCGTGACGTCACGACGGTGCTGACCGTGGACGTGCAGCCGCTTACTTCCGCGACGCACTAGGACCTATCAGCTATCAGATATCAGCTATCAGCTGTCAGCTGTCAGCTGTCAGCTGTCAGCTGTCAGCTATCAGATCAGCTCCCGGCCGGGAGGAACACAGGGAAGCCTGTGTTTTTCTTTTTGCGGGCGTCCGATCCGGACCGCGCCTGGTGAAAGCTGACAGCGAGAGCTGAGAACTGACAGCCTCTATTTCGGACGGGGGGGCGACGTCGGAACGGGGCCCGGCGTCGTCAACAGGGGAGTTCCGCCGTCCTCATCCGGGGTCTCGCCCTTCTTCGGCAGGTAGAACGACTTCTGCAGCGACCACGGGAGACGCGTGATCTCCTCCCACTTCGAGCTCCATTCCTCGGTCGGCTGCGACCCGCTCACGAAGGCTTCCAGGATCGGCCGCGGGCTGCCCGGCGTGGCCTTCATCCCGGTCTCGTAATCGACCGCCGTGAAGACCACGTTCGGCGGCGGCTCGAAATCCGACTTCACGTCCAGCCGACCGTTGTCGCGCATGTGCTCGAGCACCCGCATCCAGATCGGCAGCGCGACCTTCGCCCCCTCCATTCCGGGGCCGAGCGTCGTCTTCAAATCGTTGCCCACCCAGACGCCGATCGTGTACCGGGGCGTCATGCCGATGAACCAGGCATCCGTGTAGTCGCTGGTCGTGCCGGTTTTTCCGGCGATGTTCAACTTCAGCTTCGCCGCCGAAGCGGCCGTTCCCCGCGACGTGACGCCCTTCAGCATCTCCAGGAGCTGGAACGACGCCTGCGGGCTCGTGACCTCGCGCGCGTCCGGATGCGTCTTTTCGAGCGGGTCGCCGTTCGCGTCCGTGATGCGCTCGAACGTGTACGGAGGAAAGGCGAGCCCCTGGTTGGCGAAGACGGTGTAGGCGGAGGTCATCTCGAGGAGGGTCACCTCGAACGCGCCGAGGGCGAGCGACGGATAGGCCTGCAGCTTCTCGTGGATCCCGAGCCGGTGGGCGGCCTCGATCACGCGCTGCAGCCCGACGAGTTGGGCGAGGCGAACGGTGGGAACGTTGATCGAGTGCTCGAGCGCGCGGCGCAGCGTCACGATCCCGCGGAACTTCCGGTCGTAGTTGACCGGACGCCATGCGGGCTGCCTCGGGTCCATCGTGATCGCGAGCGGCCCGTCGAAGATGGTGTCCGAGGGCGTGTACCCGGACTCCATGGCCGCGAGATAGACGAAGGGCTTGAAGGTCGATCCGGCCTGCCGGAGCGCCTGTGTCGCCCGGTTGAACTTGGACGTGCTCCAGTCGTAGCCGCCCACCATGGCGCGGACCGCGCCGGTGGAATTTTCGATGATCAGGAGCGAGCCCTGCTCCGTCGGGCTCTGATCGAGCAATACCGCGCCTCCGTCCTTCTGCTTTTCGAACGTCACCGTGACGAGATCCCCGGTCTTCAGGAGCTTCGTCGCGTTGGTGGCGTTGGTCCACTTGTAGCCGGACGCGCGCAGCGGGAACGTGTCGCGGCCGACCCGGATCTCGGCGCCCGTGGCGGTGACGGACATGACGACGCCGCGCAACGTGTCCCCCTCGGCGAGCTTCGCGTTCTCCCAGGAGGGATCGACGTACGCCGCCAGGTTCGCGTAGCCCTCGGAGGTTAAGTTCCGCGCCTTCCGGAACCCGTGCCGGCGAGAGAGCCGGCGCAGTCCCCAGCCGATGGCTTCCTCCGACCAGCCCTGAAGCTGCGGGTCGAGCGTCGAGTCGACGCGCAGGCCGCGGCGGTAGAGGTCTTTCTCACCATATGTCCGCTCGAGGTACTGCCGGATCTCTTCGCAGAAATAGGGCGCGACGACCGTCTCCTTGAGCGAGGGAGAGGACGGGAGCGGCTCGCCCTCCGCCGTCCGCCTCTGCTCGTCGGTGACGTAGCGCTCGGCCTGCATGCGGCGCAAAGCGGTGGCTCGCCGGCCGAGGGCGAGGGCAGGGTTGCGGAAGGGGGACTGGTCCTCCGGCCGCTGGACGATGCCGGCGAGCAGAGCGGCCTCGGCGAGCGTCAGGTCCTTGACGCTCTTGCCGAAGTAGTACCGCGCCGCCGCCTCGAAGCCGTAGTTGCCGTGACCGAGGTAGATCTCATTCACGTACATCGTGAGGATCTGGTCTTTGGAGTACCGCCGCTCGATCTCGAACGCGACGAGGGCCTCGTTGACCTTGCGGGAGATCGTCTTCTTCGGGGAGAGAAAGATCGCGCGGGCGAGCTGCTGCGTCAGGGTGGACCCTCCCTGGCCGTATCTCTGCGAGCGCATGTCAGCCGCGACCGCCGACAGGGTCCGGCGCAGGTCGACGCCGCCGTGCCGGAAGAAGTTCTTGTCCTCGGTCGCGACGATCGCGTTTTTCAGGACCGCCGGGATCTCCGAGCGCGTCAGGAGAATGCGGCGCTGGATGGCGTACCGGCCGATCGTGGAGCCGTCGCTGCCCCGGATCTCGGTGATGATGTCCGGGCGGTACGTCTCTAGCTCCGAAACGCGCGGCACCCGCACGAGCGTGGTGGTCGCCGAGCCCGCGAGCGCTCCGAGAAATCCCACGGCCACCAGGGGGAGAACGAAGAAAGAGATCCGCCGGGCAAGGGCCACGGAAGAGATTGTAAGGGTGTAACGGACGCCCCGCGCCAGAGCCCGGGATGCCACGGAACGGGCGCAACAGAGAACTGACAACCAGCGGCGCGGACTGATATAAGTTTTCGCCCCATGAGCAACGTTCCGGGAAGCCCCGATTTCACCTCCCCGATGCCGCTCGACACCCGGCCCGCCGGCCCGAGAGGGTGCTGGAGGACGGGCCTGATCGGCTGCGGAATCGCCGGGCTTCTGGTCCTGCTCTGCATCGTGGGCTCCTGTCTCTACCTCCGCCGCAACCCTCAGGCGATGACCGACTTCTTCATGGCGCGCATCGACGCCGCTCTGGCGTCCGACGTTACGGACCAGGAGAAATCGGAGCTCCATGCCGCGTATGCCGCCTACCGGGTGCGCCTCGAGAAGGGGGGCGCGCAGCGGCGTTCGCTCGACCAGATCCAGTCGGTCCTGATTCGGAATCGCGCGGGGAGCGTCAGCCGCGAGCAGGTCCGGCAACTGACGGCGGTCTTCCGGGAAGGAGCGGGCCTCCCTCCGATGACACCCGCGCCGACTCCTGCCGGCATACTCGCTCCCGATTCGGTCGCGACCCCCGGCCCCCCGCCGGCCCCGAGCCTCATCGTGACTCCTTCGCCGCGAGCCAGGCCGAACTCCCGGACCTCTTCAACGGCCGCACGGCCCGGCTCTCGGGCGTCTTCAACGGCCGCAACACCCGGTTCCCGAGCCCGCAACTCCGGCGTCTCCGCCGGAACCGGCGCCTCTTCCTCCGGCGGGGCGACGTTCCGATCGTGAGCCCCCGACCCGGCGCCCGGGAACGCCCGGAGGCCCCGCTTTCGCTGGCCTCGAAGCCCGATTCCTTCCGCGAGGCTCAGTCGCGTTCGCGGGGCACGTTCAAACTGGTCACGGACTTCACGCCGCACGGCGACCAGGCTCAGGCCATCGAAAAACTCGTCGCCGGTTTGAACGAAGGAAAGCGCGACCAGGTCCTCCTCGGAGTCACCGGATCGGGCAAGACGTTCACGATGGCGAAGGTGATCGAGAGCGTCAACCGCCCGACGCTCGTGCTCTCGCACAACAAGACGCTTGCGGCGCAGCTGTACCAGGAGTTCCGCAGCTTCTTCCCGGAGAACTCCGTCGAGTACTTCGTCTCGTACTACGACTACTACCAGCCCGAGGCCTACATCCCCCAGTCCGACACGTACATCGAGAAGGAAACATCCCGCAACGAGGAGATCGACAAGCTCCGGCTGTCGGCCAGCAAGGCGCTCTTCGAGCGGCGCGACGTGATCGTGGTCGCCTCGGTGTCCTGCATCTACGGCCTCGGGGCGCCCGAGGCCTACTACGACATGCTCGCCTACGTCGAAGTGGGGGACCGGTCGGGGATGCCGGCGCTGCTCGCGCAGCTCGTCCAGATGCAGTACGAGCGCACAAACCTGGACCTCACTCGCGGCACCTTCCGCGTGCGCGGAGACGTCATCGAGATCCACCCGGCCTACGAGGACGTCGCGGTGCGCGTCGAGTACTTCGGCGACGAGATCGAGAAGATCACCCGGACCGATCCGCTTCGCGGAACCGCGCTCCGGCGCGTCGACCGGCTCGCCATCTATCCGAGAACTTTCTACGCGACGCCGCGGGAGACGCTGAACCGCGCTGTCGATACGATCAAGATCGAGCTCGACCAGCGGCTGGCGGAGCTCTCCGCCGCCGGGCAGCTGCTCGAGGCGCAGCGGCTTCACCAGCGCACGATGTTCGACCTCGAGATGATCAAGGAGCTGGGTTACTGCAACGGGATCGAAAACTACTCGCGCCACCTCTCCGGACGCCGGGCCGGTGAGCCGCCGCCGACGCTCATCGACTACTTTCCGTCGGACTTTCTCCTCGTCGTCGACGAGTCCCACGTCAGCCTGCCGCAGGTGCGCGGGATGTTCCACGGGGACCGCTCGCGCAAACAGGTGCTGGTGGACTACGGGTTCCGGCTTCCCTCCGCGCTCGACAACCGGCCGCTCACGTACGAGGAATTCCAGTCGCGCATCAAACAGATGGTCCACGTGAGCGCGACGCCGGGCAAGGAAGAGCTCGCGGCGACGGGAGGAGAGATCGTCGAGCAGGTGATCCGGCCGACGGGACTCCTCGATCCCCTCATCGAGGTGCGCCCCGTCAAAGGGCAGGTCGACGACCTCCTCGCGGTGGTGCGCGACGCGACCTCGAAGAACGAGCGGGTGCTCGTGACCACGCTCACGAAGCGCATGGCGGAGGAGCTCACGTCCTATTTCTCGGAGGTCGGCGTCCGGTGCCGCTACCTGCACTCCGACATCGAGACCCTCGAACGGATGGAGATCCTGACGGACTTCCGCCGGGGCGTCTTCGACTGCCTGATCGGGATCAACCTTCTCCGCGAGGGCCTGGACCTGCCGGAAGTCGCCGTGGTGGCGATCCTCGACGCGGACAAGGAGGGATTTCTGCGGAGCGAGACGTCTCTGATCCAGACCTCGGGGCGGGCGGCCCGGAACCTCACCGGCCGCGTGTACTTCTATGCCGACGTCGTCACGGATTCCATGCGGCGCGCGATCGGCGAGACCACGCGGCGGCGGGTGATCCAGGAGGCGTACAACCGGCAGCACGGTATCGAGCCGGCCTCGATCGTGAAGCAGGTCGACTCACCGCTGATGAGAATGTCCAGCATGGATTACCACGACGGACTGCTGCCGCGGAAAGACGGGACGGCGGTCCCCGACGCCGAGACACTTCGAGTTCGGATCGCGGATCTCGAGAAATCCATGAAGGCCGCCGCCAAGGCGCTCGACTTCGAAAAGGCCGCGGACCTGAGGGACGAACTGCGGTCGTTGAGGGAGCTGCAGATCTTCCGCTAAATCCAGTGACAGGATTTCGCGAACCCCGCCAGCATCAGCAGGCAGAGAAGCGCCGCACCGGCGAGGACCGCGCTCCGACCCTTCTTCGGCAGGGCCTGACGGCTGTAGAAGCCCGTCTGCCACCGTTCGATCGGTTTGCTACAGTTCGGGCAGGTCGCATCCTGCGGCTTCACCGCGGAATAGCAATACGGGCACTCGATCACCGGCGAATCATACCGGGAGCCGAGCGACCAGCGGGAGCGAGACGGCCGCGGTACTCCGCGGTCAGCTGGATCGGGAGCTAAACGGCCGCAATAATCGGTCAATTCGACCGAAGCCGCCACGCGAAGTGAGGCTCGGTGGGCAGGCTGACACCTGAGAGCGAGAGCTGAGAGCTGACAGCTTCCACCCCCGGCATTCCGGCGGCGCCCCCGTTGTTATCCTTTCCTCATGTCCGAGCCCGGCAAGCCCCCCGAAAATCTCCCCGACTCCCCGGGCGTATACCTCTTCAAGAACACCCGCGGGAAGATCCTCTACGTCGGGAAGGCGACCTCGCTCAAGAAGCGGGTGTCGTCTTACTTCACCCGCGGGAGCGAGTCGTCGAAGACCGAGGCGCTTCTCCGGTCGTTCTCGGAAGTCGAAACGATCGTCACGAACACCGAGCTCGAGGCGCTCCTCCTCGAGAACACCCTCATCAAGAAGCACCGTCCGAAGTACAACGTGTGCCTCCGGGACGACAAGACGTATCCGTACATCAAGGTCACGACCGGCGAGCCGTGGCCCCGGGCTCTCGTCACCCGCCGGGTCGAAGAAGACGGCCATTCCTACTTCGGCCCTTTCTGGGGCGGTCTCGCTCGCCGGATCATGCGGATGATCACGCGCCACTTCCAGATCCGGACCTGCTCGATCGAGATCGACGGAAAGCTGCCCCGGCCATGTCTCTATTACGACCTCCACGCGTGCCTCGGGCCCTGCGTCGCCGGGCTGACCACGCGCGAGGCGTACGAGGAGGCGGTCCGGGACGTGCTCCTTTTCCTCCAGGGCCGAAACCGCGAGCTCATTCCCCGGCTCGCCGAAAAGATGCACGCGGCCGCGGCGCAGGAGCGCTTCGAAATGGCCGGCGCGTACCGCGACGCGATCCGGACCGTGGAAGACGTCGCCGAGCGTCAGCTCGTCCAGTCGATGAAGGGCGAGAGCGTGGACGTGTTCGGCTTCTTCGAGTCCGGCGGCGACGTCTCCGTCTGCGTGCTCGTCGTGCGCGGTGGAGTCATGCAGGACCGGCGTGAATTCTTTTTCGAGAAGTCCGAGGAGGTCCAGCCAGCCGCGTTTCTGGACGAGTTCCTCCCTCAGTTCTACGACGCGAATCCGTTTCTCCCCGAAGAGGTCCACCTTCCGATCGAGATCGCCGATCCCGCGCTTCTCGAAGCGTTCCTCCTGGCGCGCCGCGGCGCGAGGGTCACCGTGCGCGTGCCGAAGCGCGGGCCGGGGGTCGACCGGGTCGAGCTCGCAAACACGAACGCGCAGGAGCGGCACCGCGTTCGCTTCCGGCGGATCGGCGGCGACGAAGCGCTCGGGGTCGAGCGGCTCGCCCGCGTTCTCGACCTGGCCGTCCCGCCGCGGCGAATCGAGGCATTCGACATCTCCCACCTGCAGGGGACGGACAGCGTCGCATCCGTCGTCGTCTTCGAAGACGGGAAGCCGAAAAAGTCGGACTACCGGCTGTTTGGAATTGCGTCGCAGAGCCTCCTCGCGCCCGACGACTTCAAGAGCATGGCCGAGGCGGTCGAGCGCCGCTACCGGCGTGTCCACGCCGAGGGGGGGCCGATGCCCGACCTGGTGCTCGTCGACGGGGGGCGCGGCCAGCTCCAGGCGGCCCTCGCCGCTCTCGACCGGGTGGGCATCGAGCTGCCGACGGTCGGCCTCGCGAAGAGGGAGGAGGAGATCTGGGTTCCGGGGCGACCCGACCCGATCCGTCTCTCCGGAAAAGACCCGGCGCTCAAGCTGATCCAGAGGCTGCGCGACGAAGCGCACCGTTTCGCGATCACGACCCACCGCGGGCGGCGCTCGAAGAGGATGCGGGAAACCTCTCTGACCTCGATCGCTGGCGTGGGGCCGACGCGTGCGCGTATTCTCCTGAAGCGCTTCGGGTCGCTCTCTGGGGTCGCGGCCGCAAACCCGCTCGATATCGTGGACGCCGTCGGCCCGGCAACCGCGCGGGCAGTCCAGGCATACCTCGCCGAATCGTCGCGCATGCCGCCAGAGCCGGAGCCGGCACCCGACACTTCAGAGTCGAGAGTTCCCGAGACCTCAGAGTCGAGAGTCCAAAGTGTCGCGGAGGCCGCGCTCGAGCCTGCGGGACCTCGGCCGCCCGATCGCTGACAGCTGAGAGCTGACCCCCGACAGCTGAGACCGCCGTTCGCGCTACACTAGGGGACGTGCCGGTGACGAACACTCGGGCGAGCGCGCTCCTGGCAGGAGCCGCGCCGCCGTCGGCCATCCGGCCTGCCCCGGCTTCATGAGAACGTCTTTCGAACCGGTCGGAGACGTTCGAGAGGTCGACCTCCTCGCCGCGTTCGTCGATCTCTGGCGGCGCAAGGCCGCCGGCCTCGTGTCCTTCTCCCGCGCGGGCGCTTCCGCGGCGTTCGCCCTGTCGGATGGTGACGTGGTGACGGTCTCGTCGTCCGAATCGCGCTTCGAGAGCTCGGCGATCCTCGTCCGGGCGGGCAAGCTCGATTCGGCGGCGCTCGAGCGCCTCTCCGTTCCGGAAACCGCCGACGGCGCTCTCGCGGCGCTCCAGGCGGGAATCCTGACGAAGCGCGAGTGGCGGTGGGGAGAAAAGATCCGCGGGATCGAGGTCCTGACGGATCTCCTGAGCTGGCCCGACGGCAAGTACTACTTCGACGCGGACGCGCGGCCGGCGCCCGGAGAGTTCACCGTCGCGATCCCGCGCCTCCTACTCGAGCTCTTTCTGCGCTCGCGCGACCGCAATCTGATCGAGCACCAGCTCGGTCCGTCCGACGCCACGCTCGTCCGCTCCGACGACTTCGACAGCGAGTTCGCCACGTTCGGCCTGACCGCCGACGCCGAGTCGGTCGTGCGGATGATCGACGGGAAGGCGACGGCGGACGAGATCGCGCGGGGAGCTCCGGCGGACGAGTTCGCCGTCCGGAAGCTCCTCGCCGCGCTGATGACGCTCGGGCTGCTCCGTTCCGCCGGAGGCGCGCGCGGGCAAGCTTCCCCCGACGACGCCGGTCTCGAGACGGTCGCGCTCGCCGGCCGCGAGACCGAGCCCGCGCGGTTCGAGGATTCCGGTCGAGCGGAGGACCTTCCGGCTGCTGCGGAGACGGGCGCCGCGGAGGACTTCGACGCCGGCACCGAAACCGCGGCAGGCGCTGTGACCGCCGCGGGCGCTGTGACCGCCGCAGGCGCTGTGACCGAAGTCAGGCGGTTTCCGGCCGAGGGAGCCTCCGAAGACGAGGGAGGCAGAAACGTCGAGCCTGTCTTCCCCGATTTGGTCCTCCCGTCGGCCCCGGCGCCTCCGCAGGCCTCGGAGTTCGATCTCGATCCGACGCCTCCCTCCTCGCTCGAAGCCTTTCCGCTCCCGGGCGCCGGCAGCCCGGGCCGCGTCGAGCCCGGCTCCCGCGATTCCTCGGCCGGCGGTCCTTACGAACCGCTTCCGCCGCCGGAGGAACCCGCGGCCGGTGACCGACCGGGCCGCGCGGGCGGCGTCGCTCCGCTCGTCTGGGTCATCGTGGGACTGGCGGCGCTCACGGGCGCGGTCCTTTTCCTTCGCTCCCGATCCTCGCCGCCTGGAGCGGCTCCCGAACCGACCCCTGCTGCGGCAGTGACATCGGTCGCGACCCTTGCGCCCGTCGCGGCGCTCGCTCCGACTCTTGCGCCTGCCGCAACCAGCGTCGCCCCACGTGCCACCGCGGTCCCAGCCCCCACGGAGGGCCGGCCGGCGTCCCGCAGCCGCACAGCGGCGCCGATCCCGACGCCTGCGCGCGCCGTCACGGCAAAATCGACGCCCCCGGCGGCTGCTCCCGCAACCGCCCCGGCCACGGCCCCCGGGAACCGCGCGGAGTGGCTCGCGCGGGCGGCCCGGGACCGGGCGCGATTGAAATCCGAGCGGAAGACCCGCTATGCGGTCCAGCTCGAGCTGGCGTGCGAAGTCCCGTCTCTGGCGGAAGCCTGGAAGCACGACCGGCCCACGGGCTCTATGTGGCTCCTGGCAAGCCGCCACGGTCCCCGTGACTGCTTCCGGGTCCTCTGGGGCAGATATCGCACGCTGGAGGCGGCGAAGAAGGCCAAGTCCGGAATCCCGGCCTTCTTCTCGACGGCGTCAAACCACCCGGCTATCGTCTCGGTCCCCTGACGCGGCAGAGGCTCCGGAAGCCGGAGATTTTTTGCATTTCTGAATGCGGCAGGGCGGCCGTCTCGAAAAAGGGTGCGAACAAAAGCCTCCGCGGGGCGCCGCAACACCCTCTCGGAACGGGGTTTCTTTGCGTGGGGCGGCCGATCCGGGCCCGGTTCTGATACCCTGTCCGGACCTCCGGTGATCATGAATACACCGCGCTCCGGCTTTCGGGGTTCTCTGGCGGAGACTCCGCTTCCGCAGGTTCTCCGCCGCATATTCCTCGAAGGGCTCAAGGGAACCCTGACGCTCGTGCGGGGCGACGAAACCCGGCATCTTTTCTTCGAGAAGGGGGAGCTGCGCACGGCGACCTCTTCCCGGGAAGGGCAGCGGATCGGGGCGTTCCTGAAACGGCGCGGGTGGATCACCGATGAGGACCTGTCGTGGGCCCTGGAGACCGTCGCCCGCCAGGGGCGCGCGCGCCTCGGGAAGATCCTGATCGAGAAGGGGCTGGTCTCCCGGCAGGTCCTGGACGTCGAGATGCGGCGGCTCGTCGAGGAGATCGTCTTCTCGACGTTCGAGTGGGAGCAGGGGGAGTACCGGTTCCAGTCCTCGACCGGCGTCCTCGATCCCGACGTGGCCTTGACGCTCTCGACCGCCGCGATCGTCGTCGAAGGCATCCGCCGCCTCCCGGAAAATGAAGTCTTCCCCAAGCGCCTCGGCGAAGCGCACGCCGTCCCGATCCTCGCCCGCGACCCGATGTCCCGGTACCAGTACCTGCCGCTGACTCCGCAGGAGGCGTACCTGCTCTCCCGCATCGACGGCGTGCTCGACCTCGAATCGCTTCTGAAGATCGGCGGCGCCTCTCGCGGCGCGACGGCGAAGACTCTCTACGCGCTCTTCTCCTGCGGCATCGTGGAGTGGAAGACCGACGGCGCCTCGAGCGGCCACGCGGGAGGCTTCGAAGGGTTGAACGTCGTCGTCGACGCGCAGCCTCCCGACGGCGCTCCGGGGCATGCGGAGCTCGTCAAGAACACGTACCGGCGCATCGACTGGCTTACGCACTACGAGCTGCTCGGAGTCGCGTCGACGGCGACCCCGGAGGAGATCGGGAAGGGTTACTTCGAGCGGAGCCGCCTCTTTCACCCCGACCTGCGGCATCGCGGAGACCTGCGGCAGTTCGAGCGGGAGCTCGCCGCCGTGTTCGAGAGACTGAAGCTCGCGCACGCGGTCCTCTCGGATCCCGAGCGGCGGCGCGATTACGACGAGTCGCTCGACTCGGCGCCCGTTCCCGTGGCGGTGGCGGAGACCTCCGCGAACCCCGAGGTGAGGCGTCAGCTGGCGGAGCAGAGTTACCGCCGGGCGCGCGAGTTGATCGCGCAGAAGGATTTTCACCCGGCCGTCGAAATGATGCGGGAGGCGATCCGCTTCGTTCCGGACAACGCGGAGTACCGGGTCTGCCTCGGGCAGGTCGAGCTGAAGAACTCGCTCTGGATCTCCAAGGGGCTCGAGAACCTCAAAGAGGCCGCTCGCCTCGAGCCCCGGCGCGTGGCGTTCATCCGCGCGGCGACGCGCGCGCTGCACGAGCATGGCCGGAACGACGAGGCCGAGCCGTTCGCCAGAAGGCTCGTCGATCTCGATCCCTCTCCGGATCACCGCGAGCTTCTCGACAGCATCCTCGCGGGCGCGATCCCGACGCCGGTGGCGGAGGAAGCGAGCGACGTCCTCGGAGTTCTCGATGGACCGAGCTCGCCGGATGAAGTCATGCTCGACCGTGCCACGGGCCTGTCGCGTCGGCCGGACGAGCGGCCCGGCCTGTTCTCGCGAATCTTCCGCACCCGGAATTGATCCCTCTCTGGACCGGCCTCGGGCTGGCGGCGGCGGCGGGGTTAAATGCCTGGTCTGTCCTGCTGATCTTCAACGCGCTCTACGCGCTGCTGCCGCAGGATTTTCCCGGCCGCACCTCGGCCTTTCTCGCGAGCCCGGCCATGCTCCAGATCGCGATTGTGATGTTCCTCGCCGAATTCGTCGTGACGAAGATCCCTCTGATCGACCGGTTCTGGGAGGCGGCGCACACGCTGCTCCGGCCGATCGTCGGAACGCTGCTCGCTCTCGCGTGTCTCGGAGATCAGCCGCTTCTGGTGAAGATCAGCATCGCGGCTCTGGCGGCGGTCGTGACGCTCGCCGCCCACGCGGCGAAAACGACCACCAGACTGACGTCGACCGCGGCCACCGGAGGTCTCGCGCAGATCGCGCTGTCGATCGCCGAAGACGTCGTCGCGATCGCGCTCGCGATCCTGCTCTTCTTCCAGCCGTGGCTGACCGCCCTCTTCCTGGCGGCGCTCGTGTTCGTTCTTCTCATGCACTGGCCCCGGGTAGCGCGCGGCCTCCAGGTTCTCTTCTTCCGCATCCAACACCCGCGGCGGCGCACCGAAACCGGCGCCTGAAAAGAGACGGGGCCGTTGCCTTACTTCCTCGACGGAAATAATCTGATCGGAGCCGAACGGCACGCGCGCACTCCCGCCGAAGCGGACCGCGCCGCGCTCGAAGGGGAACTCGCCGCGAGACTGCGGGGCATGCGCTCCTCGGTGACCCTCTTCTACGACGGCCCGCCGGACCGCACGCGCTCCCTCGGCAGCCTGACGATCCGACAGCCCGGCGGCTCGGCCGACGAAGCGATGCTGCGCGAGATCGGGAAAGCGCGCGACGCGGGCCAGATCACGGTTGTCACCGCGGACCGCGGGCTCGCGCGCCGAAGCCAGGATGCCGGCGCAAAGTCGCTGACTCCGGCGGATTTCTGGAACAGCTTCGGCAAAACGTCGAAGCCGCACTCGGTCGCCGCCAAAGCCGAGGTGAAGGTCAACGTTGACGAGTGGATCGAGTACTTCTCGAACCCCGACAACAAGAAAAACTAAAGACACGGATCCTTGACCGCGCCGCTGACATCAGCGGGCACGGCCCGGTTGTTCCTGCGCCCCTCACCCCAACCCTCTCCCCGCGCGCGGGGCGAGGGAGCGGAGGCTGCGCTTCGGTCGAGAAGCGAGATGCGAGATGGTCGCGGAGGCGGCGATATAATCGCTTCGGCTCCGAGCGGGCCACGTGATCGTCCCGGGAGACCGGGGAGGAAAGTCCGAACTCCGAACGGGTGGCATGCCGGGTAATCCCCGGTCGCGGCGACGTGAAGGAAAGTGCCACAGAAATTAAACCGCCTTCTGCCCCTCCGGGGGCGGACGGTAAGGGTGAAACGGTGCGGTAAGAGCGCACCGCCCCGACGGCAACGCCGGGGGCAGGGTAAACCCCATGCGGAGCAAGGCCAAATAGGGAGACGGAGGGTACCCGTCCCGTTCCACTTCGGTGGACCGTCTCCGGGTCGGCTGCTGGAATCCGGGAGCGATCCCGGGTCTAGAGGAATGATCGCGGCCCCGGGCAACCGGGGAACAGAATTCGGCTTACCGGCCCGCTCGGGGTCTTTCAGCGCAGGCAGGCCGCTGCGCGGCCCGGGCGCTGAGAGGTCCTAGCGTGTGGGCCCGATCGATCCCCCTCGCCCCGGGCCCTGGGAGAGGGTTGGGGTGAGGGCTGTGCCCTGGACTTCGAGCGGGACGCGCTACGTTTTTTTGTTATCCGGATTCGAGAAGTAGTCCAGCCACTCGTCCACGTTGACCTTCGGGTCGGTTGAAGCGGCGCCGCGGACACTGGAAC
>JBBROA010000108.1:0-13888 GCA_038229875.1 Thermoanaerobaculia bacterium
AACCTCCACGTTCGCCGACGTGATGGGGCCGTCCGGCGGGGGGAAGTCGACGCTGCTGCATTTGCTCGGAGGAATCGACCGCGCCGACTCGGGGCGCGTCGAGATCTTCGGCCAGAGCCTCGAAGACCTGAACCCGAAGGAGCGCGCGCGGTTTCGCAACGAGAAGATCGGCTTCGTCTTCCAGTTCCACCACCTGCTGCCGGAGTTCACCGCGGCCGAAAATGTGGCGTTTCCCCTGCGGATCGGGGGGATGGGCGCCGCCGAGGCGGGGAGGGGCGCCGCGGCGCTTCTCGACCGCGTCGGGTTGGGGGAGCGCGGGCACCATCGGCCGCGAGCTCTGTCCGGGGGAGAGCAGCAGCGGGTGGCGATCGAGCGCGCTCTCGCCCGCGGGCCGGGACTCCTCCTGGCGGACGAGCCGACGGGGAACCTCGACGCGGAGTCCGCCTCCGGCGTGTTCGCGCTTCTCGAGGAGCTCCATCGGGAGCGGGGGATGACGACGATTCTCGTCACGCACAACCCGGATCTCGCAAGTCGCTGTGATAAAATCTACTTGATGTCGCGGGAAGGCATTTCTCCCGCACCGGGTTTTTGAGGTTGGGGTTGAGGTCGTGAGTTCGTGAGCCGGTGAGTCTGACTCGTACTTCGTTCCCAAGGGGCTCCCATGTTTGAGAAGTACAACGAGAAGGCGAGACGAGCCCTCTTCTTCGCCCGCTACGAGGCTTCCAAGCTGGGTTCCAAAGTCATCGAATCCGAGCATCTCCTCCTCGGCATCCTTCGCGAAGGCGAAGACATCATCAAAGAGATCTTTTCCCGCTTCAACGTGAAGCCGGAAGAGGTCCGCCGCGAGATCGAAGGGGACCGGATCTTCGTCGAGCGGATCTCCTCGACCGCCGAGCTCCCCCTTTCCGAAGAATCCAAAAAGATCCTCGCCTACGCCTCCCATGAGGCCGAGTCGATGATGCATCCCTACGTCGGGACCGAGCACCTCCTGATCGGCCTGCTGCGCGTCGACGGCTGCGTGGCGGGCCGGCTCTTAACCGCCCGGGGATTCAACCTCTACGGCGTGCGGGAGGAGACGATCTCGCTGATCAAGGAGCGGGAAGTCTCCAAGCAGAAGAAGGAGCTTCCGTTCCTGGCCGAGTACAGCCGGGACCTGACCTCGCTTGCCACGGGCGGCGGGTTTGATCCGCTGATCGGGCGGGAGAAGGAAGTCGAGAGGATCATCCAGATCCTCTCGCGGCGCACGAAGAACAACCCGATCCTCCTGGGAGAGCCGGGGGTCGGCAAGACGGCGATCGTCGAGGGTCTCGCGACCCGCATCGTCGAAGGTGCAGTGCCGATGTTCCTCGCCCAGAAAAAAATCCTGGCACTGGATCTCTCGCTGATCGTCGCCGGCACCAAGTACCGCGGCCAGTTCGAGGAGCGCCTGAAGGGGATCATCCGCGAGCTGCGCGAGAACCCCGACCTGATCATCTTCATCGACGAGATCCATTCCTTAATCGGAGCAGGATCCGCCGAGGGGTCTCTCGACGCAGCGAATATCCTGAAGCCCGCGCTCTCCCGAGGCGAAGTCTCCTGCGTCGGCGCGACGACGCTCAAGGAGTACCGCAAGTACATCGAGAAGGACCGCTCGCTTCTCCGGCGCTTCCAGGCGATCAACGTGACCGCGCCGTCCGAGGACGAGACGTTCGAGATCCTCGAGGGGGTCAAGGACCGTTACGAGCAGTTCCACAAGGTCCGGTATTCACCCGAGGCGATCAAGACGGCCGTGTACCAGTCCAACCGCTACATCACCGACCGCTTCTTCCCCGACAAGGCGATCGACCTTTTGGACGAGGCGGGCGCGAAGGTGAAGTTGAAGCGCGTCGCCGACACCCAGAATCTGCGCAAGCTCGAGGTCGAGACCCGGCAGATCGTCAAGGAAATGAAGAAGGCGATCTCCGACAAGGACTTCGAAAAAGCGGTCTTCCTGCGGGAGCGCGAGATCGAACTGAAGGAAGAGATTGAGCGCACCAAGGCGCAGACGGCCGAACGCAGCGAGGCGACTCAGGAGGTCACGCGCCGCGACATCGAAGAGATCATCTCGTCGTGGACGGGGATCCCTGTCGCGTCCCTGGAGATGGAGGAAGCCGAGAAGCTCCTTCACATGGAAGACGCGCTCCGGCGCCGCATCGTCGGCCAGGATGCCGCGATCATCGGCGTGTCCAAGGCAATTCGCCGCTCGCGGCTCGGCGTCAATAACCCGAACCGGCCGATGGGTTCCTTCATCTTCCTCGGGCCGTCTGGTGTCGGGAAGACCGAAGTGGCCAGGAGGCTGGCGGAGTTCCTCTTCGAGAACTCGAAGTCTCTCGTGCGCTTCGACATGTCCGAATACATGGAAAAGCACGCTGTCTCGAAATTGATCGGGTCGCCTCCCGGCTACGTCGGGCACGAGGAGGGCGGGCAGCTCACGGAGCGCATCCGCAGAAACCCCTACAGCGTCATCCTGTTCGACGAGATCGAGAAGGCGCACCCCGACATCGCGAACCTCCTCCTGCAGATCCTGGAGGACGGGATCCTGACGGATGCCTACGGGAACGTCGTCGATTTCAAGAACACGCTGATCATCATGACGTCGAACATCGGCACGAAATACCTGGTGAACCGAACGAGGCTCGGCTTCGGCGTCAGCAAGGAAGTCCACAACAACCGCGAGATCGAGGACCTGGTCCTGAAGGAGTTGAAGCGCGACTTCTCTCCGGAATTCATCAACCGGATCGACGAGACGATCGTGTTCCATCCGCTGGGACAGCCGGAGCTCACGAAGATCTGCCGGCTCCTGATCGACGACGTGAACAAGACGATCGCCACGAAGGGCGCGTCGATCGACGTCGACGACGCCGCTATCCAGTGGCTCCTGGAGCAGAGCGGCGACGATCCGAACATGGGCGCGCGACCCCTGCGCCGGTCGATCCAGAAATTCGTCGAAGACCCGGTCTCCGAGCTCCTGATTCAGTCGCGCGAAGAAAAACTCGACGCGATCGAGGTGCGGGTCGGTCCCGCCGGCCTGACGGTCATCGCCCGGGAGCCCGAGCCCATCGTCCAGGACTGATTCGGTTTCCGGAACGCAGGCACGAGGGCACGACGCCACGCGCCACGGCGCCCCGGGTATCTCGAAAAGGCGGAAGAAGATAAGCTCCCGCCTCGTTTGGACAAAGAACCCGATGTTTGTATGGTCGCTTCGTCCGGAGGCCGACAGCTCATGGCGCTGCCCGGCCCTCCCGGGCACGGCGCCGTTTGCCGGCCGAAAGCCAACCGCTTGAAGCAGAAGCAAAAGCACCGGGTGTTCGCCGGCGCTTTGGCGGCATGGATGGCGGCCGGCTTCGCGGCGGCCCAGTCCCCATCTCCGACGCCCCCTCCGGCCCGTCCGACTGCGTCGCCGGCGTCGTCTTTCCCCGCGGCTCCCTCGCCCGCCGCCTCCGCTCCGGCGCCGGGAGCGCCGACCCCCGCTCCCGGCCAGGCGCCCGTCCCCGCAGCCCCGGCAGCTCCCGTTGCCGCGCGGGACCGGATCGTCGGGATCCGCGTGGTGGGCTTCCAGACGGTTTCGCCGGATACGATCGCCCACTACCTCGGCGTCAAGGTCGGCGACCCGTACGACGCGGACAAAATCCGATCGAACTTTCAGGCGCTCTGGGACGTCGGCCTCCTGGAGAACGTCTCGATTGAGGCGGATCGAGGCGCCGAAGGCGTCACGCTGGTCGTGACCATCGAGGAACGCCCGACGATCAAGGAAGTCGAGTTCGTCGGCAACAAGAAGCTCTCGACCACCCAGATCAAGGACAAGCTGAAAGAGGGCAAAGCCGAGGTAAAGGCGGGCGTGCCGCTGTCTGTGCGCGACATCGCCAAGTCGCGCTCGATGATCGCGGACATCTATGCCGAAAACGGGTATCGCAGCGCCACCGTTGAGTACCGGATCGACGACGTCTCGAAAACGGACAAGAAGGTCGTGTTCGTGATCGACGAGGGCGACAAGGTGAAGATCGCCGCGATCGTCTTCGAGGGCAATCACGTGTTCTCGCAGCTTCGCCTGCGCGCGGCGATGAAGAAAACGAAGGTGAACACCTGGTTCCGGCTGCTTTCGGAAACGAGCACGACGTACAGCCAGGCGAACTACGAGGCGGACGTCGAAAGCTTGAAGGGCGCGTACCACGCGAAGGGCTACAAAGACGTCGTGGTCAAGGACCCGGTGCTCGACGTCTTCGTGAAGAACCCGAAGGCCCCGGTCAAGAAGCAGAAAAAGCGAGTGCGGATCACGATACCGATCGTCGAAGGGGATCAGTTCTTCACCAACCAGATCCAGCTCGTTAAGGTCAACCAGGCCGGTCAGCCCGCCGAGGGAGACGATCCGTATGTGGTCCCGAAGGAACGGATCATGCGCGAGTTCTCCGACCTGCCGCCCGGGTCGGTCCTGAATCGCGACTACCTGATCGAGGCTCTGTCGCGCATCGAGTCCCAGTACAAGACCCGCGGCTACATCTACTGGTTTGCGGACCCCGCGTTCCGCGAAGTCGGCAACCACAAGGTGGACGTCGACGTGCGCCTCTACGAAGGCGACAAGTTCTACCTGGGACGACTGGAAGTTCAGGGCAACACGACCACCCGGGACAAGGTAATCCGCCGGGAGTTCGCGCTCGACGAGGGCGACATCATGAACATGGAGGCGGTCAAGAAGAGCCTCCAGAAGCTGCAGTCGCTTGGATACTTCAAGGTGGGCGAAGAGCCGGACTTCAAGGTACGTCCGGACGACAAGAAGGTCGACCTGACGCTGAAAGGCAGCGAGACGTCCAGAAACGAGGTTCAGTTCGGCGCCGGGTACTCCGCGCTCGACGGGTTTTTCGGGCAGTTCTCGTTTCAGACGCGGAACTTCCTCGGCCGCGGGGAAGTCCTGGGCGCTTCGGCGCAGCTCGGCAAGATCTCCAATTACTACGACATCTCGTACACGGTGCCGTGGTTCATGGACAGGAACCAGACCGTGGGGACGTCGCTCTTCAAGCGCAACGTCACGTACCTGAACATCGACGAGCGGCGCACCGGCGGGACGGCCTTCTACGGCAAGGGGCTCGGCCTCTTCGACAGCTGGTCGGTGCTTTACCAGTACGAGGACGTCAAGTCGAACTTCCCGGTGCGCGGCGCGGCGGTGCCTCCCGGCCAGCCGATCCCCCCGGACAAATTCACGCAGGTGGTCGGGAAGACGTCCTCCTTCACTCCCGGGTATCGGTTCGACAGCCGCAACGACCCGTTCGACCCGAACGGCGGCCACCGGTTCTACCTCACGACTCAGGTCGCGGGCAGCTACCTCGGCGGCAGCGTCGATTTCATCAAACCGCTGATCGGGGGATCGATCTACATCCCGGTCCGGATCCCGCGGCACGCCTACCTCGCTTTGAACGGCGAAGCGGGATACGTGCGGCCCTATGGAGGGCAGAGCGTGCCCATCTACGAGCGCTTTCAGCTGGGGGGCGAGCAGAGCCTGCGCGGTTTCCGGGCGGGCTCGGTGCTGCCGCTCGAAAAGAACCAGCAGGTCTTCACCGACGAGGACGGTCGGATCCTCGGCGGGAACAAGTACTTCGTCTTAAACGCCGAGTACATATTTGCGAGCATCGGTCCGGCGAAGGTGCTCGCCTTCGCAGACATCGGAAATTCGTTCCACGAGAGCCAGAACTTCGGCTTCACGGGTCTTCGGACCTCGGTCGGCGCCGAGCTTCGGATCTTCCTGCCGATCTTTCAGGCGCCCTTGCGGTTTATTTACTCGTTCAACCTGAGCCCGAAGACCCCGATCGATCAGTTCGGGTTCCCGATTCAGAGCCTGCGCGACAAGAAGCGCGGGTTCGATTTCTCGATCGGCAGGACGTTCTGAGCGGTCCCTCGACGGGACCGTAAGGGAGCAAGCGGCCGTGCCGCAACATCCCATGGTGGTGACGCGGCGTGGGTGCTCTCGGGATGACCCTGAGCGGGGCGGCCCTCGGAATGGTCCCGTTTTCCTGCTGTTGTAGCCCCTGGGGAGTCTGCTAGTATTTTGCGTTCTCGCCGCACACGATTACGTTTAAGGAGCTTGGAATGAAACGCACTGCCCTTTTCATCCTGACGGCCGGCGTCACGGCGATTGCCGCCGCTCAGACGGGCGCGGCCGCACCGGCCGCTGGGGCCACTGGCGGCTTTTCCGGACCGATCGCCATCATCAACTCGCAGCGGCTGGCGCTCGAGTCCGCGCCCGGCAAAGAAGCCTACGGGCGGCTGAAGAAGGTCTCTGATTCGAAGAAGGAAGAGCTCGACCGTGTCGAGAAGGAAGCCCGGGATCTCGTCCAGAAATTAAACGACCAGGGCCAGTCGATGCCCCCCGACAAGCGCGAAGCGCTCGAGAAGCAGGCCGACGATCGCCAGAAGGCCTGGAAGCGGATGCAGGAAGACGCGCAGAAGGACCTTCAGGAGGCCGAGCGCAAGGAGATGGGATCTCTCGAGGGCCGGATCGGACCGATCGTGAAGGATTTCTTCAAGGAGAAGCGCTACGCCGTCGTGCTGGACTCCCGCGCGGGGATCATCTACGCGGACGAGGCGACCGACGTGACCGACGAGGTATTGAAGCGCATCAACACGACCGTGGCTCTGCCGAAGCCGGCCGGAGCGACGGGCGCCACGGCTCCCAAGCCTGCCGCGGGGACCGCCGCCGCGCGGCCGACCCCCGCGCCGAAAAAGCGATAAGCCGGAATACACTTCCCCTGGTGAAGCGCGCATCCGGGGGGGAATCGACGGGAAAGGGCCGCGGGGCAAAGAGCTCTCGCGGCCTTTTCTTTACCCTCGCGCAGGTGGCGGATCTCGTCGGGGGGACGGTGGTCGGCGATCCGAACCTGCGATTGACCGGCATCGCGCCTCTGGAAACGGCCGAGGCCGGCGACCTCTCCTGGCTGGCCGATCCTCGGAGGCTGCGGGATGCCGTCGGCAGCCGGGCCGGGGCACTCCTGGTCGCCGACGCGGCCCACGCGCCCGACCGGCCCTCCGTCCTCGTCGACAATCCGACCGTCGCCTTCGCCGTCTGGCTTGCGCGGATGCGCCCGCAGAAGCGCCCGGCCGCCGGTGTCTCTCGCAAGGCCCACGTCGGGGCGCGGGCCAGGATCGGCCGTGGCGCGTCCATTGCCGCGGGCGCGACCGTCGAAAACGGCGCCCGGGTCGGCGCGCGCGCGGTCCTCTTTGCCGGAAGCTACGTCGGAGAGGGGGCCGAGATCGGTGAGGACACGTGGCTCTATCCGAATGCGGCCGTGCTCGCGGGCTGCAGGGTCGGGGCGCGCTGCGTGCTGCACCCGGGGGCGGTGGTGGGGTCGGACGGGTTCGGGTACGTCTGGGACGGGGAACGGCACCGGAAGATCCCCCAGGTCGGGATCGTGCGCGTGGAGGACGACGTCGAGATCGGAGCGAACTCTGCGATCGATCGCGCGACCCTCGGGGAGACGGTGATCGGGCGCGGCACCAAGATCGACAACCTGGTGCAGGTCGGCCACAACGTCGAGATCGGCGAGCATTCGATCCTCTGCGGGCAGGCCGGGATCGCCGGTTCCTCGCGGCTCGGCGCGCACGTCACGCTCGCGGGGCAGGCGGGGATCGGCGATCACGTGACCGTCAAAGACGGCGCAATCCTCACGGGGCGGGCGGGGATTCCCTCCCGCGGCGTCGTGCCCCCGGGCGCCGTTCTTTCAGGCTATCCTCCGGCTCCGCACCGCGATTTTTTGAAGCGCGCTGCGTTGATCGCGCGGCTGCCGGAGCTCGTGGCGCGCCTCGAGAAGCTGGAGAAATCGGCCGGCGCCGGCCGGGGAAAGTGAGTTGAGCGTGGAGCTCGGTATCCTCGAGATCCTGAAGATTCTCCCGCATCGATATCCGTTCCTGCTGGTGGACCGGATCCTGGAGATCGATCCAGGAAAGCGCGTCGTGGGCATCAAGAACGTGACGTTCAACGAGGAGTTCTTCCAGGGCCACTTTCCCGGAAACCCGGTCATGCCCGGCGTGCTGATCGTCGAGGCGATGGCGCAGGTCGCGGGCGTCGGCCTGCTAGCCGTGCTCCCCGAGGAGGAGCGCAAGCTGCTGTATCTGACGGGCGTCGATCGCTGCAAGTTCCGCCGGCCCGTGGTTCCGGGAGACCAGCTGCGCATCGAGGTGGAGATCGTCGCGGTGAAATCGCGGCTCTGCAAGTGCCGCGCGCGGGCGACCGTCGAGGGAGCGCTCTGCGCGGAGGCCGAGCTCACCTCCGCCCTGGTCGCGCGTTCATGAGCGCCGACGTCCACGGGACCGCGATCATCTCGCCGGGAGCGGTTCTCGGCGACGGGGTCGAGGTCGGCCCGTACGCCGTCATCGGAGAGCACGTGCGGCTCGGAAACCGCACCCGGGTCGGAGCGCACGCGAACATCTCGGGGCCGGCGGAGTTCGGCGAAGACAACCGCATCTTTCCGCACGCGGTCCTCGGGCTCGAGCCGCAGGATCTGAAGTACCAGGGGGAGCCGACGCGGCTCGTCGTCGGTTCGCGAAACGTCTTCCGCGAGTTCATGACCGCCCACCGGGGGACGGTGACCGGACGGGGAGAGACGGTGATCGGTGACGACGGCTATTTCATGTCCTACAGCCACATTGCTCACGATTGTCGGATCGGATCGCGGGTCGTCTTCGCGAACTGCGCGGCGCTCGCCGGGCACGTCGACGTGGGCGACCATGCGACGCTCGGCGCGTTTGCCGCGGCGCACCAGTTCATCCGCATCGGCAACTACGCTTTCGTCGGCGCCTACGCTCAGCTTCGGCAGGATGTGCTTCCGTTCTGCAAGACGGACGGAATCGACGCGACGACCTACGGGATCAATGCGATCGGACTGAAGAGGAGCGGGTTCACGGACGAGCGCATCGAGGCGCTCCAGAAGGCGTATCGGCTCCTGATCAAGTCGAAGCTCAACACGACGCAGGCCCTGGAGAGGATCGCCGCAGAGCTGTCGGGAGATCCCGACGTCGACGACCTCGTCCTCTTCATCCGCGGGAGCAAGCGGGGATTCCACAAGTGATCGGGGCGCCGGGGGAGCCGCCTCCGTCCCTGCGGGAGGTCCGGGTTGCCGTCGTCGGAGTCGGCCACCTCGGGCGTCACCACGCGAGGATCGCGGCGTCTCTCCGGGGGGTGCGGTGCGTGGGCGTCGTGGACCGCCATCCAGGCCGCGCCGCCGACATCGCGGCGGAGTTCGGACTTCCCGTTCTCGGATCGCTCGAGGAAGCCGCAGAGGCCGCGGAAGCGGTCGTCGTGGCGACCCCGACCGTCAGTCATGCGGAGATCGCGAGGACGCTGATTGCCCGAGGCTGCGACGTTCTCGTGGAAAAGCCGATCACGGCGACGGTCGCGGAAGCCGACGCCCTCCTTTCGGAGGCGCGCTCGCGGGGCCGGGTGGTCCAGGTCGGCCACGTCGAGCGGTACAACCCGGCCGTCCAGGCGGCGCTCGCTCTGGCGGTCGACGTGCGATTCATCGAAACCCACCGTCTCGGGGTGTTCACGCGCCGGAGCCTCGACGTGGATGTCGTGCTGGATCTCATGATCCACGACCTCCAGATCGTGCAGGCCCTCGTCGGGCGCCCGGTCGAGGAAGTGCGGGCGGTCGGGATGCCCGTGCTGACCTCGACGATCGACGTCGCCAACGCGCGGATCTCGTTCGAGGGGGGCTGCGTCGCCACGCTCACCGCATCGCGGGTGTCGTCGGACAAGGTGCGCCGGTGCGAGATCTTCGCCCCGGCACTCTCGCTTTCGATCGACATGCAGGCGCAGTCGGTGCGCGCGTTCCGCCTGTCCCGGGAGACCGGCGAGCCGGAGATCGTCCCGAGCTCCGTCGCTGTCGAGAGGGAAGAGCCTCTCGCGCGGGAGATGTCCGACTTCGTACGCGCCGTCCGCGAGCGCGGCTTGCCGCTCGTCTCGGGCGAAGTGGGACGAGAGGCGCTCCTGCTGGCGACCCGGGTGCAGGAGGCGATCGAGCGGCAGCGCGCGATCGCCGAAGGAGTCCGCGTATGAGCCGGAAACCGGCGCGCATCGGCCTGATCGGCGGCAGCGGGGTGTACGACCTCTCCGGAATCGAGGGGCTTCGCGAGGAGAAGCTGGAAACCCCGTTCGGCACGCCCTCCGACTCCTACTTCACCGGGACGCTCGGCGGAGTCCCGGTCGCCTTTTTCTCGCGGCACGCGCGAGGACACCGTCTTTCACCGACCGACATCAACTACCGGGCAAATATCTGCGGTTTCAAGATGCTCGGATGTGACGCCCTTCTTTCCGCGTCCGCCGTCGGTAGCCTCCGGGAGGAGATTCCGCCGCGGCACGCGGTGATCCCGGATCAGTTCATCGACCGGACCCGCCACCGAGCGGACACGTTTTTCGACCGGGGAATCACCGCGCACGCGGGATTCGCCGATCCGATCTGTCCCGCCCTTTCGGACGCGCTCGAGGCGAGCGCTCGCGACGCCGGCCTGACGGTGCACCGCGGGGGAACGTATGTCTGCATGGAAGGTCCCCAGTTTTCGACCCGTGCGGAGTCGCGCCTCTACCGCACCTGGAACGCGGACGTGATCGGCATGACGAACCTCACGGAGGCGCGGCTCGCTCGAGAAGCGGAGCTCTGCTACGCGACTCTCGCGCTCGTCACGGATTACGACTGCTGGAGGGAGTCCGCCGAGCCCGTCACGGTCGAGGCGATCCTGGCCGTGCTCTCGGAGAATGCGACGGGAGCGCGCCGTACGATGCGGGCCGCCGTCGCGAAGGTGTCGCCGGACCGTTCGTGCGGCTGTCGGGACGCGATGCGGTACGCGGTCCTGACCGACCGGAAGGCGCTCTCGGAAGAGACCCGGGCCCGGCTCGCGCCGATCGCGGGAAGATACCTGTGACGGAAACGCCGGGTTCGGGCTCCGGCGGGATCGACCTCGCCCGCCGTCCGGGGCGGATCGTCGTGACGGGGTCGGTTGCGTTTGATTACCTGATGACCTTCCCGGGGCACTTCGTCGAGCATCTGATTCCGGACCAGCTTTCGCGGCTCTCCGTTTCCTTCCTCGTGGACGAGATGCGCCGCGTCGAAGGGGGCTGCGCGGCGAACATCGCGTACGGGCTCGCGGTCCTGGGCGACCGTCCGCTCCTCTTTGCGACGGCCGGCCCGGATGCCGCCGCTTATCGCGACCGGCTCGCCGGCGAGGGCGTCGACGTTTCCGGCCTGCGCCTCTCTCCGGAGGTCTTTACCGCGTCTTTCTTCGTGTCGACCGACCTCGACCAGAACCAGATCGCCTCGTTCTACACGGGAGCCATGGCCCTGGCGCGGGACCTTTCGATCGCGGACCTGCCGGCGGAGGACTGCGCGCTCGTCCTGATCTCCCCGAATGACCCGCAGGGGATGAAGCGCTACGCGGAAGAGTGCCGGGCCGCCGGGATCCCGTTCATCTACGACCCGAGCCAGCAGGTCGCCCGGCTGTCCGGTGAGGACCTCACGGCAGGCATCGAAGGCGCGGCGATGCTCATCGCGAACGACTACGAGATGGGGATCCTGACCCAGAAGACCGGCTGGACGGCCCCCGACATCGAGGCCCGCGTCGCGGTCGTGATCGAAACCCACGGGGCGGAGGGCTCGACCATCGTCGTCTCGGGCCGGGAGCGCCACAGGATCCCCTCCGCGCGCCTCGAGGGGAAGGCTCTCGATCCCACGGGGGTCGGAGACGCCTTCCGAGCGGGCCTCCTCAGCGGAATTCGAGCCGGTCTCTCCTGGGAAATCGCCGGCCGGATGGGAAGCACGGCTGCCGTGTTCTGTCTGGAAGCCCAGGGGCCCCAGCCCCCGCGCTACACGATCTCTCGTTTGATGGAGCGCTACGAATCCAACTTCGGAAAAGAGCCGGCCCTGGCGAAGGCGTTGTTGCAGAGGTAGAGGTCCCCCGGACAGAGACCGGTTCGACAGGCCCACACCCGTTCGGACAATGCCGTGGGACGGACACACGCACCGCCTCCCTGCGGCCCCCTCACCCCAGCCCTCCCCGAGCGCGGGGAGAGGGAGATGGTGCGCTCTCGCCTCGGTAGCGAATACGCTCGTCACGAGAGGAGTCTCCTGACCGAAGGGAAGGAGGAGCCTCTCGTGACGGGAGCCGCAGCGAACGGAGTGACGAGGCGAGCGGTCGAAGGCCGCATCCGGCCGAGCCGTTCGCCGGTGGCTTCGCCGCCGCGCGGCGAAGCCACGTCACGGAGAGAGCGAAGGCGACGGTTGGTGCTAACATTCCGCCTCTTCTCGAAGGGGACCTGATCCTTGAACAGCCGCCGTGTCGTCCGCCGTATGGGCCCCGCCCTCTTCGCCCGCGAGGTCGAGGGAGCGGCTGATGCGTCGAAGCTGCGCATCACCGTGGTCTGCGCACGCTGGAATCCCACGATCACGGATGCTCTTCTCTCTTCCGCTCTCGGCGCCCTCTCGGAACGCGGCGCCCGCCCGGGAAACGTCACCGTCGTGCGCATTCCGGGGGCGTTCGAGCTCGCGGCCGCCTGCCGGCTCGCGCTCTCCTCGAAATCCTGCGACGCGGTCGTGGCGCTCGCCGCGATCGTCCGCGGCGAGACGACGCATCACGAGGTTCTCGCAAATTCCGTGGGTGCCGCTCTCGCTTCCCTGTCGGCGGAGACGGGACGGCCCGTCGGATTCGGTCTCCTGACGTGCGAGACGATGGACCAGGCGCGCGCCCGGACCGGCAAGGGCGCCGAGGCGGCTCAAGCGTCCGTCGAAATGGCGAACCTGCGGCGCCAGATGCGGGCGACCTGATGGGCGCGCGGCGCAAGGCGCGGGAGCTGGCGCTCCAGATGCTGTTCGAGAACGACGTGGCGGGAACCGCGCCGCAGGAGATGTTCGACCGCAGCGCCGATCTGCAGAAAGTGTCCGCTACCCTTCGCGACTTCACGGAGAGGCTCGTTTCAGGAACGTTGACGCGGCGCGAAGAGCTGGACGAGATCATCACGCGGCAGGCGGACCACTGGCGGCTGGCGCGGATGCCGATCGTCGACCGCAACATTCTCCGGCTCGCCCTCTTCGAGCTGCTCCACGAGCCCGCCACGCCTCGCCCCGTGGTCATCGACGAGGCGCTCGAGATCGCGAAACGGTTCTCCACGCCCCGCTCCTCGCAATTCATCAATGGAATCCTGGACGGGGTGCTGAAATCGAGAGAAGGCCCCGCGGCGTGAGGGGGCGCATCGGCGCCCTCTGTCTCTGTGCGCTCGCCCTCGCGGGTGCTCTTCCGGGCGGGGAACAGTCGGCTGTCTATCGGGCCACCGGCGCGGATGCGCGCCTTTTCGACCAGTACGACAACGACGGGTACTCGCTCGCCGTGGTCCCCTCGGAAAATGGAGTCGAGTTGCGGGTCCGGGTCTCGGACGCTCCGCTCGAGAGCACCGCGCCTTTCCCGACGGGCCTGCGCCGCGAGACGTCGCTGACGCCGGCGCCGGACCGCGACGCGTTCGCGGCGCGCCTCGCCCGCGGGAGCCGGACTTCGGCCGAGGCCGTGCGGCGCGTCCTCGTCGAGGTCGCGTCGGAGATCCGGTACGACCCCGACCGCCTTCGCAACCAGGATCCGACGGCCGTGTTCGCGTCTCGCCGCGCCTACTGCGTCGGCTACAGCGAGCTCGCGGTGGATCTGCTGCGCCGTCTTTCGATCCGCGCGCGGACGGTCCAGGGAGTGCTGCGCTCGGAGCCGGGAGCGGATCGTTACGACCCGGCGATCGAAGGCGTGTACCACCGGTGGATCGAGGTCTTCTATCCCGACCGGGGTTTCGTCTTCTCGGATCCCGCGGGCTCGATCAACGGCGTCGACGCGCGGTATCTCCCGTTCGACCGGCGCTCGC
>JBBROA010000109.1:0-13404 GCA_038229875.1 Thermoanaerobaculia bacterium
GGAGCTCGTTTTCGTCCTTCGGCGCGGCGACCGTCATGTTCGGGATGCAGCGCGTGAACGCGATGTCGAAAACGCCCTGGTGCGTCTTGCCGTCGTCGCCGACCAGACCGGCCCGGTCAATGCAGATGGTGACCGGGAGGTTCTGGAGCGCGACGTCGTGGATGAGCTGGTCGAACGAACGCTGGAGGAACGTCGAGTAGATGGAGACGACCGGCTTCCATCCCTCCTTCGCCATCCCCGCCGCCATGATGACCGCGTGCTCTTCCGCGATGCCGACGTCGTAGACGCGGTCGGGAAAACGTTTCTTGACCTCGGCGAGACCCGTGCCCTCGAGCATGGCGGCGCTGATGCCGACGATGGTCGGGTCCGTCTCCATCATCGTCAGGAGCGTCTTCGCGAAGACCTGCGAGTACGTGTAACGCGTTCCAGCACCCGCAATGGGAGACGGGCTCCCCGGCTGATGGAACTTCAGAGGATTGTCCTCCGCCTGCTTGAACCCGCGCCCCTTGTGCGTCAGCGCGTGCAGGACGACGGGAGTGCCGTCCCGCGAAATGTCACGCACGCTGCGCAGCGCCTCCTCGAGCTCCGGGAGGTTGTGCCCGTCGATCGGGCCGATGTACTGGAGGCCCATCTCCTCCCAGATGACGTTCGGGAGGAAGAGACCCTCGACGGACGTCTTGATCTTCCGGGCGATCTCCCAGGCTTCCTCGCCGAGAGGCAGCTTCGAGATCAGTTTCTGGCCGGTTTCGGTGAGCTTCTGGTACTTCGGGTTCAGCATCAGCCGGTTGCGCCAGTGGGTGAGCCAGCCGATGTTCTCGGAGATCGACCAGCCGTTGTCGTTGAAGACCACGACGAGCCGCTTCGGCTTCTGGTGAACGATATTGTTCAGGGCCTCGTAGCTCGTGCCCGAGGTGAGCGCCCCGTCGCCGACGATGGCGACGACGGTCGGCTCGGAGGGATCGTTCTGAAGCGCCGCAGAGATGCCGAGCGCAAACGAGAGCCCGGTGCCCGCGTGCCCCGCGGCCAGGGTGTCGTGCGCGCTCTCGGACGGCTCGGCGAACCCCGACAGTCCACCCGGCGTCCGGATCGTCGAAAAGGCGTCCCGCCGTCCGGTTACGAGCTTGTGGGTATAGACCTGGTTCGAGGTGTCCCACACGAGGCGGTCCTTCGGGCTGTCGAACACCCGATGCAGCGCGATCGTCAGCTCCACCACACCGAGGTTGGACGCGAGATGGCCGCCGGTCTTCGTGATGGTCTCGATGATGACCGCGCGGCATTCGCGCGCGAGCTCCGTCAATTCTTCGGCGGACAGCTTCTTGAGGTCCGAGGGTGAGTCCACCCGGTCGAGGACCCGGGGTCGTCCGGGGCGGGTGCCGGCAGGCAGGGAGAAATCGTCCGTTTTTTTCATTTCGCGCGCTTTCTCGAAATACGTCCGGCGGCAGCTCGAGGATGCAGGGCCCCGGTCGCGGCTCACCGCCTTCCGAACGTCCAAATATACCAACGCCTCCCGGTACGGAACCGCACCAGGCCCCCCCGGGAACGGCGCCGTCCCCCTATACTCCCCAGCCGCGGAGGACGGTCATGGAGCTCACAATCGGCTCGGCGGAACATCGGGCGCTCTACTGCCGGACGTTCATCGAAACCCACAAGCCTTACCGGCCGGAAGACCTCGTCTGGCCGGAGCTCGACGCCGAGGGCCTCGAACGGCTGAAGTCGCTCCCAGTCTGGAACGAAGCCGTCCGCACGGAAGCGGCAACCGCGGTGAAGGTCCAGGCCCTCGGCCGTTTCGAACGCGACCCCCTGCTGGCCGAGGCGATCTCGCTCCAGGGCTACGAGGAGGGGCGGCACGCGTCGGTGATCGCCATCCTGACCCGGCACTATCGGATCCCAACCGACCCGTTCCCGCCCCCTTCCGAGCCGGCCGACCCGACATGGACCTTCCTTCGCACGGGGTACGGCGAGTGCCTCGACTCGTTCTTCGCCTTCGGGCTTTTCGAGATCGGGCGCCGCACGGAGCTCTTCGCCGAGGAGCTGATCGAGCTTTTCGACCAGATCATGCAGGAGGAGGCGCGACACATCCTGTTTCTCGTCAACTGGGCGGCCGACGTCCGCGCCCGGCGTCCGCTGCTCTCCCGGCCCGGCTTCGATCTCCGGCGCGCGTGGAACATCGGAGCGCAGGCGTTCGACCGGGTCCGGGGCGCCATGGCGATGAAGGGGTCCGGAAGCCAGACGGGTTTCACGATGAAAACCCACGGTCTCGTGGATCTCTCTCCGCGCTCGTTTCTCGAGCTTTGCCTGGCGGAAAACGAACGGCGGCTCGCACCGTATGACGCGCGGCTCCTCCGCCCGACGCTCACGCCCCTCGCCGTACGCACCGCGCTGCGCGTGATGCCGAGAAAGCGCTCCGGCACCGCGCTCAAGGTCCGCACTTGAGACCAGTCGGCGCGAACCTCCGGCCGGGCCCGGCGCGCTACGCTTAACGCTTAAGCTCGACTCCCCACTTGCCGATCGACCTCGTCAGCGCGTGCGTCTTCTGCGCGGGGCTCCTTCTCGGAGTCGACGCCCCGCCCCTGCCGGGGTTCGGCGCGGACATCGGGTTCTCGTACGGGACCGCCGCCCGCCGCGCCGATCCGGCGCCGGGCCGGCACGACGTCTCTGACGTCACTCCGAAGTTCGTCTTCGTCGGCGCGGGCGGGGCGCGTCCGCCGGGGGAGGATCTCGGCGCCGGCACCCCCGCGGCGGAATGGAACATCCGGGTCGCTCTTGCGCCGTCGCACGACGAGCAGACGGTGACCCCCTATGCGACCGAGAACGTCGTGACGACGGGCACGGGCCGCTACGAGAACTTCTCCCTGCAGGTGCGGCTGCCCGTTGGCGCGCGGGACTCGATCGAAGCGGGCGCTATCCGCAAGACGCACAAGGCGACCGATCTCGTGCACCTCGGCGGCGAGCGGTTCGTGCTCGGCGAGGAGCGAACCCTCTCGGCCGAGCGCATCGATCTCGGCCTCGGCTGGCGGCACCGCTGGCGGGGCGTCGAAGCCGCCGTGTCAGCCCGCTACGCGAAGCCTTCCGGGAGCACCGGCACCTCGGCGACGTTCCGCATCGCGGGCAGCCCGCTCTACGGCGCGGGCATCGAGGTGCGGGCGCGCCGCGGCCCCTGGGCGGCCTGGGCGGGCGCAGAGAAGGTGTCGGGCTCCCTGACCGTGCACGAGGAGAGCGCGCCGGACTTCCGGTCGCACGACAGCACCCCGTCCGCATCGCTCGAGGCGTACCGCCTGGGCATCTCGTGGAGCCGCCGCCGCACCGAGGCGCTCGCGTCGGCGACGTGGGACCGGGCGCATCTGCCCTTCGTCTCGCTCGCGCCGCTCGGGGTCGAGACCATCGCCTTCGAAGAGGGGTTCTCCTCCGATTCCCGCGCCCGGCAGGTATTCGCGGACGTGACGGTGCGGCAGGCGATCGCCCGCGCCGTGCGGCTGCGCGCGTCCCTTCGCCTCGGTTACGGCAAGGAGACGGTGACGTTTCGAGATCCGGACGGCGTGCGCGCGCCGGGCCGGATCGAAGTCACTCGGACGGGCGTTTTCGGCGCGGGGCTGTCCCGCGCGCTCGGGTCCCCGGAAGCCACGCTCTTCCTCGGAGCGGATTTCCAGGTGGATCTGCACAGGTAACAGTCACCCGCCTCTCTGCGCGACGGGTCTCCCGGCCAGGAGCTTCGCCTCGAGCTTCGCGACTATGGCCGTGACCTCGAGGCGGGTTAACTTCGCGCCCGCGCCTGCGCTTTCGACCCGTTCGAGCGTCGCCCAGGCGAGCTCGACGGGGAGCGCGGTGAACGCGAGGATCCCCCTCGGCGCGCCCACGGACTGGAGGGTCTGGATGTACTCCGAGGCGGTCTCGAGGTCCCTGCGCGCGAGGGAAAAGACGTGGGAGCGCGGCACGTCCCGCGGCAGGTAGCTGCGCCCCTCCGCCGCGTCGGCATCTGAGTCCTTCAGGATATTCACGAGCTGCAGTGCCTCGCCAAACGCGCGCGCCCGGGCACGCAAGGCGGGCGCCGCGGCTTCGAGCGCGGGGCGGTTCAGGAGAAAGAGCTCGGTGAGCATCTCGCCGACGATCCCGGCGACCGCGTAGCAGTAATTCTCGAGGTCCGAAAGGCCGGACAGCGAGAGACGCCCTCTCTCGTCGCTCCGCCGGACGAACGACGCCATGCCCTCGGCCGAGCGCAGCACGTGATCGCGGATCGGCGCGCGCGCGTCGGCGTCAAGCGACAGGAAATCTTCCAGCACGGCGGGGATCTCGGAGATCAGGTCGAGGTAACCCTCGTGCGACGACGGCCTCGCCGCCGCCCACCTTTCAGAGAGCCTCCGCGCCTCGGGAACCGTGGGTTGCCGCAGCAGCTCGCCGAATCGCGCGAGCGCCTCGGCTCGAGCGGCGGCCGGCCATCCGGCGGCGTCTTCGAAGGTATCCGCGATCCGGAAAAGCAGATACGCGACCGTGACTTCCCGGCGAGTCGGCTCGGGCAGCCGCGGGATCGACAGCGCGAAGGTTCGGCTGGTCTCGACGAGCAGCCGATCCAGCTTTTCCGCGGCCGCGCGCTGATCCGCCATCTTCCTCCGGCTAGAAGCCCGCCGCGGCGAAGCGGTCGAGAAATTCCGCCAGGGCCGCCGCACAGGAACGGACTCGTCCCCGCAGCGCGAGGAGCTTACCAATGGAGCCGGGATGCCGGAGCATCCGCCGGGCGACGCGGCCCCGGTCGAGAGACCCGTCAGGGGCGATCGAGCTCGCGACGAGCTCCGGAATCCCCTCGGCCGCCGTATCGGATACGACGCGGACGAGAAGGTAGGGCGCGCCGCGACCGTCCGCCGCGCCCGCCCGCGCCCACGCCGCCGATTCCATGTCGAGAACGTCGAATTGAGGGGAGGTGCCGCCGCGCAGAGCCGCCTTTTCCGCGGGCGTCGACGCGATCCGGCCTACGGTGAGAAATTGCACGGGATCCGTTCCCCCGGCGCAGGCGGCGGCGCGGGCGGCCCACGCGGGGTCGGGGCCGGGAGTCACCGTTCCTCGATCGTCGCTGACGGCGCCGGCGACCAGGATCTGTCCCGCAGAGAGCTCCGGCGCGAGCGACCCGGCGAGTCCGGCGCCGATCCAGCGGAAAGGACCGGCGGCGCGCATCGCGCGGAGCGCGCCCGCCGCGGAGTTCTTCGGGCCGACGCCCGTCTCGATCAGCAGCACCGGCCGGTCCGACAGCCGCCCGCTCCAGGTCCGGCGGGCGTCCGCGACGCGCGCGGAATCCCGCATCCGACCGAGCAGAGCCGCCGTCTCTTCCGGCAGCGCCGTCAGGATCAGGGTGGAAAGGGAGGAAAGGGCGGATTCGCGCCCCGCCTCAGGCGCGGACATACCCGTTGTCCCGGAACCACGCGACCGCACGGGCCAGGGCCGCGAAGACGTCGCTCTGCGGAAGGCCGAGCTCCGTGACCGCGCGGGACGAATCGAAGAACATCGCGTGCCGCGACATGCGGACGCCCTCGAGCGGAATCGACGGGTCTCTCCCCCGGACGCGCGACACCGCCAGGTCTACGGCCGCCGCCGCCATCGGGACCCAGTGCGGAAGCTTCCACCGCGGCGACGGGATCCCCGTTATCGTCGAGAGCGCGTCGAAGATCTCCTTCAGCGTCATGTTGCGATTGCCGAGAATGTAACGCTCCCCGGGACGGCCGCGCTCCGCCGCCAGAAGGTGCCCCTGCGCGACGTCCCGCACGTCGATCAGGTTCAGCCCGGTGTCGACGTACGCCGGCATCCGGCGGTTGACGAAATCGAGAATCATCTTGCCGGTGGGCGTCGGCTTGATGTCCCGCTCCCCGACGGGTGTCGAGGGATTGACGATGACGACGGGGAGCCCCCGGGCGGCCCACTCGAGCGCGACGCGCTCCCCCTGGTGCTTGCTCTTCTTGTAGGCGCCGATCAGGCTGTCGAGCGCTAGAGGAGTTCGCTCGTCGGCCGGAGATCCGTCGGACGTGCGCCCGAGTGCGCCGACCGAGCTCGTGTGGACGACCCGCTCGACGGCCGAATCCGCCGCCGCGCGCATCAGGTTGTCGGTGCCGGCGACGTTCGAGGCGAAGATCGACTCCGGATCTCGAGTCCCGAGTCGGTAATCCGCCGCGCAGTGGTACACGACGCGGCAACCCCGGACCGCCTCCCTCAGCGCAGGAGGGTCCGTGAGATCCCCGACGGCGATCTCGACGTCGAGGCCGTCGAGATTCGCCCGACGGCTGCCGGGACGCACGAAACAGCGGACGGCGATTCCGCGCGCCGTCAAAGCGCGGACGATGTGAGAGCCGACAAAACCGGTTCCACCGGTGACGAGGTCCATGACGTTTTCGGGGCCGTCCGTTTCCGCCGTCTTCACTCAGACCGCGGGCGGCGGGCGGCAGGACGCCGCCTCTACCCGAGCAGGTTCCAGGCGGCCAGCCGGAACATGTCCCCGGGCTTCTTCGGAAGCTCCCTCACGACGGAGGCTTCGAATCCGGAGTGCATCGCGCAGTTCTGGCAGAGGCTGTCCTTGCGGGACTCCCAGTAGTCCCAGTCCGTCCCGTTCCAGAACTCCTCCCACTCTTCGGAGTACGTTTTTCCGATCAGGTAGCAGGGACCCTTCCAGCCCCGGGGTGTGTACGTCACCGTGCTCCAGGGAGAGCAGTTGTACTCGCGGAGTCCGGCAGCGAATTCGAGAAACATGGGGGTCGAGGTGAGCCGGTACTTCTTCGAGATGGCGAGAACGCGTTTGAACTTGGTCTGGATCTCCGTCCGCGTCAGAAAGATGTCGCGCGTCACCGACTCGTACTGATATCCGGGCGACACGAGCATCCCCTCGACGCCCAGGGACGTCAGGAGCTGGCAGAGCTCCTCGACCTCTTCGACGTTCGTCTCCTTGAAGATCGTCATGTTGGCCATCATGTGGTGGCCGAGCTTCTTACCTTCCTGAATCATCTCGATCGCCTTGTCGAAGACGCCCTCGCGCGCGCACACGCGGTCGTGCGTCTCGCGCATCCCGTCCAGGTGGACGTTGATGACCAGCCGCTTGTCCGGCGGGATCACCCCGTAGACCTTCTGGTCGAGCAGCAGTCCGTTCGTGCAGAGGTAGATGTGACGCTTGCGGCGGATGATTTCGGCGACGAGCTCCGGAAGCTCCGGGTAAATCGTCGGCTCGCCCCCGCAGAGGGAGACGATCGGCGCCGCCGAGGTGTCGACCGCCTTCAGGCACTGCTCGAGCGACAGCCGGTCCGCGAGCTTGCCCGTGTGGCGTTCGACCGCGCAGCCGATGCACGCGAGGTTGCACGTGTAGAGCGGCTCCAGCATCAGCACGAAGGGAAAGCGCTTGCGGCCCTGGATGGCGGCGCGCGCCTGGTTTGCGATCGTGCCGGCGGCCAGGTGAAGGGGGAACCTCATGGGGTGGTCTCCTCGAAGTCAGCGGCGGCAGATGCGGAATGACGCGCGGGAAGCCGGCTCCCCGATTCGCGGCGCTCGGGCCGGCGCCGCGCCCGATCATAGAGGGAGAGCGCCCAGAGGGGAAAATACGTGGCGTAGAGGTGGTACCGCAGGTAGAAGACCTTCGGAAAGCCGGTTCCCGTCCAGAACACGTCTTTCCAGGAGCCGTCGTAGAGCTGTTGGCAAAGCAGGTACGCGACTCCGCGCTCGACACTTTCCGACCCCGCCTCTCCGAGCGACAGGAGCGCCATGAGCGCCCATGCCGTTTGAGAGGGCGTGCTCGGGCCCATCCCCTTCAACGACGGGTCGTCGTACGACCGCGGCAGCTCGCCCCATCCGCCGTCCGCGTTCTGGTGCCTGCGCAGCCAGCTTCCGGCCCGCTGCCAGCGGTCGGCGGAGAGGTCGACGCCGGCGCTTCCGAGGCCGCGAAGCGCGAGCCAGGTTCCATAGATGTAGTTGCAGCCCCACCGCCCGTACCAGGTCCCGTCCGCCTCCTGCTTGCGTGCCAGGAACTCCGTCGCGCGGGAGACCGCCGGGTCCGCCGCCCGCCCGAGCTTCTTCAACGCGTCGAGGGTTCGCCCGGTGATGTCTTCGCAGCTCGGGTCGATCATCGCGTTGTGGTCGGCGAACGGGATGAAAGTGAGCACCTCGTTGTCGCAGAGGCGGTCGAACGCCGCCCATCCTCCGTCCGGGTTCTGCATGCCGAGCTGCCAGGAAACCCCGCGCTCGATCGCGGCCCGGCGGCGCTCTTCGGCGCGGGGCTCGGGAAACCGCAACTCGGCCAGGGCCGCGAGGACTTCGGCCGTGTCGTCCGCGTCCGGGTAGAACTCGTTCTCGTATTCGAAGAACCAGCCGCCGGGTGAAACCCCGGGTGCGGCGTACTGCCAGTCGCCGACGCTTCGCACTTCCCGGTCCACGAGCCATGCGCCGCCGCGCAGGAGATCCGGGTCGTCCTCGGGAAGCCCCGACTCGCGCAGCGCCAGGAGCGCGAGCGCGGTGTCCCAGATCGGCGAGAAGCAGGGCTGAATGCGGAGCGTATCGTCTTCTTCGATTTCGAGACGCTCGAGCTCCTCCATCTGGGAGACGAGGGTCGGATGCTCCAGGGGATAACCCAGGCAGCGCATCGCGATGATCGTGTTGACGATCGGAGGGAAGATCGCCCCGAGGCCGCCGCTCTTTTCGAGACGGGCGAGGATCCACGCCTCGGCGGCCCGCAGCGCGCGGCGCCGGAACGGCTTCCAGGGCGAGCGCTCCACGACCTTCAAACTGCCATCCACCAGAATGAAAAAACGCCGCCACCGCCGCTCCCGCCGCGGCGCGCGCCGCCCGGGACCCTCGGCGCGGGGTTGATCGACCCGGAGCTCCTCGATCCGCGCGGAATCCGGCACGGCGCACCGCGGCTTGAATGCCCAGAGGATCGAGAGCGGCACGACGATCGCGCGCGACCACGAGGACATGCGGTAGATGTTGAAGGGGAACCAGTGGGGAAGGAGGACGAGCTCGGGCGGAACGGCCGGGCAATCCGCCCAGTCCGACTGGCCGAAGACGGAAAGGTAGATCCGCGTGAACGAATTACAGGCGTCGATTCCGCCGAGACCGCGGATCACCCCTCGCGCGAGGGCCATGTGGGGCGCCTCGGGCAGATCTCCCGCGAGCTTCAGCGCGAAGTAGGCCTTGACCGAGGCGTTGACTTCCGACGGCCCACCCGGGTAGATCGCCCAGCCCCCCTCGGGAAGCTGCTGCCGGCGGAGGTATTCGGCCGCTTTCGCAAAGCGCGGCTCGTTGGCCCGGCCCAGAAAGAAAAGCGTCAGCAGGTATTCGGATTCGAGGATCGAGTCGCCCTCCAGCTCACCGCACCAGTGCCCGTCCGGGCGCTGGATGGAGAGAAGGTAGCGGCGCGCCGCCTCCAGGGCGGACGCGAGGGGAGCGGCGATTTCCTCCGCTTCCCTTCGCATCGATCTCCTCACGCGCTTGCCTGGACCGGGAGGGCGCCCCGGACGGGCCCTCGACCGATCGATTTTCCCTCTCGCCCTCCAAAAGGAATCATCAACAAACCTCGAAAGTATACGTTCGCAGAGATGACGAAGATTCAGTGTCCGTAGGCGTACACGAACCGCGAGCGGGCCGCGCGGGCCCTCAGACCAGACGGCGCTCGCGCGTCGGGGCGCGGGACGGTTTCTCAACCGCCGCCGATGCGTCGCGGGCCGCTAGCGCGGAGCCGAGAAGACCCGCATCGTCGCCCAGGCGCGAGAGCACGATCCGGGGGCTGCCGAGCTCGGTCGTGAACGCGTGCTCCCGGGCCGTGGCGCGCACGAGCGCCAGGTACGGGCCTTTCAGGGCCGCGGACACGCCACCGCCCAGGACGAAAAGCTCGGGCGCCAGCACGTCGAAAAGATTCGCGATCGCAAGCCCCACGTAACGCGCCGAGTTCTCGACCGCCGCGACGACCGGCGAGTCGTCCGCCTCGAAGGCCTCCGCGAGATCGCTGCTGTGAAGCCGCTCTCCCTCCCCGCGAACGCGCCGGGCGAGCCTCGACTTCTTTCCCCGCTTGACCGCCTTCCTGACGTGGCGGGCGATTCCGGTCTTCGAAGCCTCCCACTCGAGTGTCCCGCGCGCATCTCCCGCCCTCGCCCGCCGGGCATCCAGGATCATGTGTCCGATCTCGCCGGCATTGCGGTTCACTCCGTGGACGATCTTTCCGTCCCAGAGCACACAGCCGCCGACGCCCGTTCCGACCCAGATCCCCACGACGCGGGCCTTCCCGCGCGCCGCTCCGGCCAGAAACTCTCCGTACACCGCCATGTGAACGTCGTTGTCGAGAACCACGGGAGCGCCGAGCTCGCGCGACAGCCACGGCCCCACCGCGAGCCGCTTCACCGCGATGTTCGGCGTCCGGAGGATCAGGCCGCGGGCCGGATCGAGCGGGCCGGGGGAACCCATGCCGACGCCCGACAGCCGCCCGCGCGAAACACCCGCTTCTGCCAATGCCGAAGCGGCGGTGTCCTTCAGTGCGGCCAGGAGAGCCTCGCCTCCTTCGGAAAACGGGGTCGCCGTCTTTGAACGCGAGAGGATCTTTCCCCGCGCGGTCACGACCCCCGCCAGGATCTTGCTGCCCCCGAGGTCGATTCCAAGGAAGAGGTCGCGGGCGCTCATCGAGGCGGCCGCGTGCTGCCGGCGGCAACGGGGAGCCGGCTCTTTAAGATCCGCACCAAGACGGTGTACTGCGGGTCGACCATCTGCGCGATCGGGGCGCGGGCGTTCTGCGAGACGAACTCGTAGGCGTCCATCTCGGCGAGGCCCGTCTTATCGCGGACCCACGCGACCATGTCCTTGAAGGCGACCCGCGCGGCGTCTTCGAGCGGCCGCCCGGCGCCGACGGACATCATCCATTCCGCGTTCTCGATCCGCGGCCACGGCGTCTCGCGGCCCTTCTCGAGATCGACGGTGAGCGTCACGTTCATGGCTCCCTCGATGGCCGTCCCGATGATCTCCCCTTCGCCCATGGCGTAGTGACCGTCGCCGAAGGAGAAGAGCGCCCCGGGGACCCGGACGCCCAGGTAGACGGTGTTGCCAGCGCGCACCTCCGGGCAGTCCATGTTGCCGCCAAAATTGTCCGGTACGACGGTTGAGCGCACCTCGCCGCCCGACGGCGCCACCCCGAGGCAGCCCAGAAACGGCGCGAGCGGAACTTCCCAGGAGAGCGTCCCGTCCTTCGATCGGGTCTTCGCGACGCCGCGCGCGCGGTCGACCTCGTAGAACCAGACGGTCTCCGGCAGATCCGGTCCGAGCACCGCAGTGCGGTCGGTCCCGTTCAGCGCGCCGAAGCCGGGGAAGAAGGAGGAGATCCCGACGTCGCGGGCGGGCTCGAGCTTCTCGATACGAATCGCCAGCGTGTCGCCCGGCTCGGCTCCCTCCACGAAAAAGGGACCGGTCTGCGGGTTGTCGTGGCCGGGAGGGATGACCTTCGTCGGCAGCTGGTCCGGCCGGGTTACGGCGCCGTCGTAACAGTCCTCGGTCCAGCTGACCAGCCGCGTCCCGGGCCGGATTCGCCGGATTGGCGGGGCGCCTCCGAACGAGTAACGCAGCTCCGTGTGCGCCGGGCGGTACTCGACGGTGGGGCGTCCGGCCGCCGGGGTCGGGGTGGGCGCAGCGGAGGTTGCCGCGAGAAGCGCGAGTGCCAGCGAAAAAGGGCCCATGCCACCTCCTGAAGGGCGCAGTGTACGCGGGCGGTCGCCCGTCCCTCAAAAAGCCCGATAGGATCCGCGGGGCGTGACGAAATCTCGAGCGAGCGGCGGAAAAAAACGAGGCGGCGTCTCCGGCGGTTTTCTGGCCGTGATCATTTTCAAGATCGTGAAGGGCGCCGCGTTCGTCGTGCTCGGCATCGCCGCGCTGAAGCTCTCCCGCTCGGGAGAAATGCCGACCGCAGTGCAGATCGCGAATTTCCTGAGCGTCTCCAGAGAAAACGAGCTCGTGCGGAGACTGGCCGATCTGATTCGGGGGGTGACGCCGGCGCAGGCCACCGCGGCGGGCATCGCTGGGCTCGTCATCGCGGCCGTGTTCATTCTCGAGGGCATCCTGCTGGCGTCTCGCGTCTGGTGGTCAACCTACCTGACGATCGCGCTGACGGCGCTTGGAATTCCGCTCGAGATCTACGAAATCATTCACCGCCCCGATTCCGTCAGGCGCTACCTTCTCCTCGCGGTCAACCTGGGAATCCTGATTTTTCTCTGGACCCGCAGAAACGAGTTCCGCGAGCACCGCGTGGCCCGAAGGAAGAAACCCGCGTAGCCTCGCGGCAGCCTTCCGGCGCTACGGAAAGCGCCTGGCGAGCCAGCTCTCCACCTCTTCCGGGTGGTAGCCGAACGGGCCGGGCTTTCCCTTGTAGACGATCTTCCCGCGCTCATCGACGACGTAGAAACGCTCGGGCCACCCGGCGTACGCGGAGTTGCCCGGGTTCTCCATCGGGTCGACGGCGAGCGGGACGTCGTATCGAAACCGGCGCGCGAAGTCGTTCGCGATGGCGAGCCGTTGCGCGAGCGTCCTCGGCTGCGCGTAGCAGACGTTCTCCTTTTCGTTGGAGGTCATCTGCCACTCATCCTCCGGATGCGCCTCGCGGATGTAGATCGTCAGAAACTCCGCCCGGCCGGCGTACCGATGGGCCAGGTTCCGCACCCGCTCGACCGAGCGGCGGAAGGGCGGTCAGGTGTAGCTGCCGAAGACGAGAACCAGGGGCCGGGGACCGATCTTCTCCGAAATCCGCACGGGCGTCACGCCGTCGAGACCGACGAGCTGGACGTCGGGCGCCGCGTCTCCGAGCTTCAACCGGCCTTCGTCCCGCTTGTCGTAACGGATCATCCCGATCACGTTGCGGGGGCCGACGACCGTTACGCCCGCGGCAACCCCGGCGGCCACTAGTATGCCGGCGCCGATCGCCACCTTTTTCCACGTGCGCACGCGCGGAGCTTACACGGGGTCGAGCAGCCGGACGAGACCGGACCAGGGCTCCCGCGGGCTGCGGCGGGACCCGTGACCTCCTCCGCACTAGAATTCGGGCATGGAGCGTAACGCGCCGTGAGGGCGCTGGTGCTGGAAGACGACGTCCGGCTGCGCTCCCTCGTCATCCGGACCCTGACGCGCGCGGGGCTCGCGTGCGACGAGGCCTCCCGCGTCGAGGAGGCGGACGAGCTTCTCTCGGTCCACGAATACGACCTGCTCGTGCTCGACCGCCGGCTGCCAGACGGCGACGGCCTCTCTGTCTGCCGCGCGGCTCGAAAGAACGGGTTCTCCCGGTCGATCCTGATGCTGACCGCGCGGGACGACGCCGAGTCGATCGTCGAGGGATTGTCGGACGGCGCGGACGACTATCTCGGAAAGCCCTTCGACCTGGAGGTCCTCGCGGCGCGCGCCCGCGCGCTCCTCCGTCGCAATACC
>JBBROA010000110.1:0-13290 GCA_038229875.1 Thermoanaerobaculia bacterium
GCCGCGCGCGCGAGCGGCCGGCCGGACGTGCGCATCGTCGCTAAAGCAAACCGCACGGCGAGACACGACGCGGCATTGACCCGGTAGATCCACGCGAGCCCTCCCGTCGACACCGCCCCCGTCGGGACGCCGGCGCGGCCGGGCGTCATCGCGTGGCCCGCGATGATCCATCCGGCGAGCGCCGGCCCCGCGATCAGGCCCACTTGAAACACGGAGAGATTGATGGACAGGGCGCCGGGCAGGTCTCGGTCGGGAACCAGACGGGGGATCAGCGCCTGGCGCGCAGGGGCGTCGAACGCCGCTGCGCCCGACGCCGATGCCGTCAACGCGTACAGGACCCACAGGGACTCCCCTCCCGAGAAGGTCAGGATCGCGAGCAGTCCGGCGGCGGCGGCCATGAAGGACTGCGTGAAGAGCATCAGCTTGCGACGGTCGACGCGGTCCGCGAGCACCCCTCCCCAGAGCGAAAACAAGACGATTGGCAGAACCCGTGTCAGCCCGACCAGCCCGAGGGCGAGGGGCGACCGCGTCAGAAGGTAGACGTGCCAGTGGATCGCGACCGACTGCATCTGGGATCCGGTCCCCGAGACGAGGTACGCGCCCAGGAGCCGCCGGAAATCGCGGTGGGCAAGCGCGAGGAGCGGGGTTCGCGCGGGACTCACCGTGTCTCCGGTCCGGGCAGAAGGATCATCGGCGAAGGGTTATACCCGTGCCGGACGGATCGCCCCGGCGCCAACGACCCCTTCGAGACAAGACGCGGCGACCGGGGATCCTCGCGCCGGCGCTCCGGACCCGAGGGTTCGCGGGCTCCGGAGACGTCAGGTCACGCGGTTCCGCCGCCTGCGCCTGGAGGAGGAGAGCGGAAGATAGAATCTGCCCATGGCCGCGCGTGCGCACCGCCGTCTTCCCGGCGCCCTGGGGCTCGGGTTCCTCCTCTGGGCGATGATCGCGCTCGGACATCCGCGGACCCGCCTGCTCCCTCCCCGCGACCCGGTTCCCCCCGCAGAAACGAAGGTGACTTTCAACCGCGAGGTCGCCCCGATTCTTCAGTCGCACTGCCAGACGTGCCACCACGAGGGCGGGATCGCCCCGTTTCCGCTGGTGACCTATCGCGACGCGCTCGCCAAAAAGACCCTGATCGCCTACAACACCACCAACAGGATCATGCCGCCATGGCACGTCGACTCCGCGTGCGCCGACTTCGCGGACGATCCGTCGCTGACGCCCGCGGAAATCAGGACGCTTTCGGACTGGGCATTCACCGGCGCGCAGGAAGGCGACCCGAAGGATCTTCCGCCTGCGCCGACGTTCTCCAGCGGATGGGCGCTCGGCACGCCCGACAAGGTCCTGACGATGGCGGCGCCGATGACGCCCGACTTCTCGAAAGGGGACGTGTACCGGTGCTTCGTGATGCCGACGGGTCTCTCCGAGGACCGTTACGTCGAGGGCGTCGAGGTGGTGCCCGGTGTCGCGAAGATGGTGCATCACGTCATCCTCTTCATCGACACGAGCGGGGTTTCGGAGTCGCTCGATGCGGCCGATCCCGGGCCGGGGTACTCCTGCTTCGGTGGTCCCGGTTTCGCGCTCTCCTCGGCGCTCGGCGGGTGGGCCCCGGGGAACGTCCCGACGCGGCTTCCTGCCGGTGTCGGCCTTGCCCTTCCGAAGGGCTCGCGCGTCGTGATGCAGGTCCACTACAGCGCGCTGTCGGGTGTCTCCGCTCCGGACGTGACGGCAGTCGGGCTCACCTGGTCGAAGGCGCCCGTCCATAAGATTCTGCGGATCGCTCCCGTGATCAATCAGACGTTCGTGCTGCCGGCGGGCGCCGCCGACACCGCCGTCACCGCGTCGATTCCGTACATCCCGCTCGACCTGCACCTCTACGCGATCACGCCCCACATGCACCTGCTCGGCCGGTCGATGCACGTCCGGGCGACCGCGGCCGACGGCAGTCAGAGGTGCCTCGTGGACGTGCCGGACTGGAACTTCCACTGGCAGCGCTCGTACGTCTTCCGCGAGCCGCCGTCGCTCTCAGCAGGCAGCCGCGTCGACCTCGAGGCGCATTACGACAACTCGACGGGCAACCCCCAGAACGTCTCCAGACCGCCGAAAGAGGTCCGCTGGGGCGAGAGCACGACCGACGAAATGTGCATCGCGTTCCTGTGGTTCACGATCGATCTGGAGAACGCGAACCCGGGCTCCTCCGCACAAGCCGCGTCGAAGGCGATCACGCCGTTCTGGGAAGTCGAGTGGCCCGTGGTGCCGCATCCGCTCGACGCGGATGTGCCCGCGCACTGGCATCACGGGGCGGGAAAGCGAGCCGCTGCGGGCACACCGCCCCGCTGACGTGCTACCTTTTCTTCTTTCTTTTCTTCGAAGCGGGCTTCTCGAAACACTTCCGGCCTTCCTCGATCCTCTATCGCGCCTCGTCGGGGCCGAGGCGCCCGGTCGGCTTGAACAGATCAGGCGGCCGTTCTGTCGGTCTTCCGATCCTGGGTCCCGTTTGCGCCGACTCCGCCGAGGAGGCGCGTCTCGACCAGGAATCCGACGAACGCCGGCTCGTCCATCAGGAGAACGATGTCGACGGGATGTGCCCGAATCGAACGGGAAGTAAACGCCCGCCGCGAGAACGCCGCCCAGCTAGAAAAAGGCCGCGCCCGTCGTCGAACTTGAACTTGTTGCGGCTTCCCTTCGGCGTGTCGACGATGGCGTGAACGATCCCCGTTTCCGGCTCGAACGGCGGCAAGTCTTCGCCGGACTGCAGGGGGCGTTTCGAGGAGGCCATGCGCCACGGCATCGCAAGATCGGTTTCCACGTGACCGGAAGACCCGACGCTGTGCAGAAGGCTGGCGCCACGAGCAGACGGGCGAGATTGAACCGTTTCGGGAGATTCTCCGCCGCGGGGCTCACCGGGACTGGTCGGGCGGGTGAGCCGGTCGGTCGCCTTCCCGTTCCGGATGGTTTTTGTCTGCTTGCCCCAGACGAAGATGATTTCCTTGCTGTTCCCGTCCTAAGACGTGGCGGAGCTCTTCTTTTCGCCGTTTGATTTCAGACGCGACTTGCCGGAGCTCTTCTTGCTCGAGGAACCGTTCGTCGCGGACGACTTGCTACGGGTGCTCTTCGTGCCGGAATTTGTCCGAGTGCTCCTGGCGCCAGGGTCGCTGCCGCGCGAATTCGATTTCTTCTGCGCGCCTCCATCGGAACCGAACTGCCTCGCGGCAGCGCTGTGCTGCGACGCATTGGCTTTCTTCTTGTGCGCGGCGGGTTTGTGGGCGGGCTCGGTGGCGGTAGCATCCTGCGGCGATGTCGAGCCTGCGGCCACCGCCGATATCGAGAGAATAGACAGGGTGAGGATACGGGTCCAAGGAAACATCAGAGGCCTCACTTTCTGCGGAAGGCCCCTACGGGCTGCACCAATTCCGTCGGACGGTCCGGCGAAGGGGTCGCGATTAAAACACGATATCACTCCGGCCTGATGGACCGTCTCTGCTCGAATCGGCAGCGAATCTGTTTCGCCTCCGAATCTTTGCCCTCGCGCATCAGCAACCGCCGCTCAACGGAAAGTTCGACGGGTGCCGTCCGCGCAGATGGTCCGTCCGCGAGCCGCGCGGCCGCGGGCGAAAGACGCGACCATGCCACCAACTGCGGCCAGCGCGAGACGTGAATAGTTCATTGGCACTCTTTTACAAATTGCGAATGAAAATTACAGTCGCCGGAAGGGTCAACGCGTTCCTCTCAGCGGATTCCGGACGCGAGGAACAGGTCGGAGATGGCGGCGCGGTCGTAAGAACAGGCGTACGCATTTCCGTCGGCCGTCATGGCGGGCGTGTGGATGTGGATCGCGTTCAGCGTGTCGGCGGGAGCGATTTCGCGGACGAAGGTTCTGGCCCCCGTGCGGACGTCCAGGAGCTGGATGCGCGCGGGTAGGCTTCCGGATTCGCTAACGAGCATGTGATCGCCGTCCGGCGCCCAGCGAACGGGATCGAGCTTCGTCGATTTCGGAATCGCGTGCGCAACGCCTGCCCCTTCCCCGGCGTCGACGGGGAAGAGCCAGAGATCCTCGCTCCAGTCCCGGTAGGCAATGACCCACTTGCCATCCGCGGAGATCGGGTGCCCGCTCCATCCGAATCCGTCGGGCGAAATCACGCGCGGCGCGCCGGCGGGAATCGCCTGGACATAGAGGCGGCGGGGCTTTCCGGGCAGCGAGGCCGCGAGGAGAATCCTTTTTCCGTCTGGGAACAGCTCGGCGCTGGTGACGTTTGTCAGACCTGCTCGTTCGATCTCGACGGACGATCCGGTTCCCGTGGGGACCAGCACGAGCCCTTCCTTCGGTGCGGGGTGCTGCGCGAGCACGACCTTTCCGTCGCCGGACAATGTGAAGCCGGTCCCGTCCGCGAGCTTGACGGCGGGAGAGCCGTCGCTCTTCCGCAGGTACACCGCCGACTGGCCCCCCGACGCGTCGCCCACCTCATTGAAGAGAATCAAGCCGCCATCGGCGGAGATATCGGCGGCCCTGGAGCTGTCGAACCATCCGAGCTCGCGGTCGGCGGCACCGCCCGGGCCCCGGTAGAGGATCCCGGATCCGCCCGCATACCGTTCCACGAGTACCCGCCCGTCTTTCGCGACGTCATGCAGGATCAGGTTCGCCGGCGCCCGCAACAGCGTTCGCGACTTGCCCGCGAGATCGACGGCTTCGAGGCTGCTGTCACCCGCGCTGCCCTTCGAGTCGAACCAGATTTCTTTCCCGGAAGGCGCCCACGCGAGCCGGTTTGGACGGAGCAGCCGCGTGAGGGTCTTCTTCACCCCGGCGAGGTCGACGACGTTGACCGTTGCCAGGTTTCCTGCGCTTTCCAGAAAAGCGATCCGATCGCCCGCGGGGGAAATGCGAAGGCCGTAGATGGAGGAAGTCCCGGTGGCGTAGATCACCTTTCCAATCGGAAGCTCGATGCGTTCGGAGCCCCCGACGGCCCTCACGATCGCGAGGCCCTGCCCGTCCGGCGTCCAGTCGGCCCGGTTGACGAACTCGAGGACCTCCCGGGGAGCGCCGCCGCCGAGCGGCGCGCGAGCGAGAGTTCCGGAGGCGTTGCCGGAGCCCTTCAGCTCCATGTCTCTGATCGAGAGGGCGAGCTCCGAGGCGGACGAGATCCCGAAGATATCCGCGTTTCGAAATCCGACCGGGACAGACTCCGGCCGGTCGAGTGGCGCCCAGAACACTTCGAGCGGGTTGCTCTCCCACGCCGCCGCAAAAACCAGCCTCTGACCGTCCGGCGTGAAGCGGGCGGTTCCGATGTTGCCGCGGCGAAACGTCAGCCGGCGAAACGTCGGCGACGACGGCGCCGCCGGGCGCCAGCCGAAATGGCCGACCACCACGCCGCCCGCGATGGCCAGAAGGGCAGCGGCCACCGCAGCCGGGACTTTGATCGACCGCCGCGGCGCTTCCATCCGGCTCGTGGCGCGCGGACCTGAGACTCCCGACACGGATTCGAGGTCGAAGGCGAGGTCGTGGGCGGAGTGGAAGCGCTGCTCCGGATTCTTTTCGATGCAATGCCGGACGACGCGCTCGAGACCGGGCGAGACGTTCTGGTTGGTCACGGAAAGGTCCGGCGGGTCTTCCCGCAGGATCGCGCTCATCGTGTCCGCCGCGGAGTCGCCGTGGAACGCGCGCTTGCCCGAAAGCATCTCGTACAGGATTGCGCCGAAAGAAAAGATGTCGCTCCTTGCGTCGGCGGGGCGTCCCCGCACCTGCTCCGGCGACATGTATCCGAGCGTGCCCAGCACCACACCCGGCTCCGTCCCCGCCGTCGCGGTGGGAAGGTTGGTGACCTGAGAGCCCTCCTCGGTGTGCGTGAGCTTGGCCAGGCCGAAGTCGAGGATCTTCACCCGGCCGTCTCTGGTGACGAAGAGGTTCTCGGGCTTCAAGTCCCGGTGGACGATGCCCTTCTCGTGCGCGGCGGCCAGCCCGTGCGCGATCTGGAGCGCGTACTCCAGGGACTTCCGGGGAGACAGCGCCCCGCCGGCCATGCGCGACCGCAGTGTCTCGCCTTCGAGAAGCTCCGTGACGACGTAGGGCGCACCGGCCTCGTCTGACCCGATGTCGTAGACCGCCGTGATGTTCGGGTGATTGAGGATCCCGGCGGCGCGCGCCTCCTGCTCGAATCGGCGCAGGCGATCAGCATCCGCCGAGAACGACGCCGGCAGCACCTTGATCGCCACCTCGCGTCCCAGCCGCGCGTCCTTCGCCCGGTACACCTCTCCCATCCCGCCCGCACCGAGCGGGGAGAGGATTTCGTACGGTCCGAGACGCGAACCCGACAGAAGCGGCATGCGTGTGCCGCGATTCTAGCTGGGCGTGCCGTGCCGGCGTATTCGCCGAGGCGAAAACAGTCCAGTCCCCGTCATTTGCAGTCGCCGCGGTCGATCGCCGCGCGCAGCCGGCTCCGCAGCTCCGGCAGGTCGTCGCAACGGGCGTCGGTTCGCTCGGAGACTCTTCCCTGCGAGGCTCGGCTCCAGACGTAGCAGTAGCCCGTGTTCCAGTGTTCGACGAGGCGGCAGCCGCCGACATCGGTGGGGCTCCCGTCGAGCTCTTCCGGCCGTTCGAGAAATTCTGCGATCGTCAGCGGCCGCCCGCCCGGCTTCCGGGCGGACCCCCCCCGCGCGGAGGGCCCCCCGCCGCGTGAGACTTCGTCGCGAGCGATCGAGGAAGCGGGCGCCCTGTCGACTTCCGTCGTGGCCGCCGCGGTGGCCTCCGGGAGCGGGGACGCTGCCGAAACAGCCGGCGTCGAAAGCGGCTGCGAGGAGACCGGCGTGGCTGCGGCCGGCGCCGTCGCCGGCGGATCGGCCGCCCGCCGCGCGATCCCGACTCCCATCAGGATCACGCCCACGGCGGCAATCGAGCCGATGAGCATCCGCGAGGGCGCTACGTCCGTCAATGTGGCCGCGCGAGGATCACGAAACGCCGAGTGTCTTGAAGAGGAAGGCGTAGTCGAACGCCGCCTCGCGGATCCTGTCGTAGCGGCCCGACGAGCCCCCGTGTCCCCCCGCCATGTTGATCTTGAAGAGCAACGGGTTTGTGTCGGTCTTGATCGACCGCAGGCGCGCCACGTATTTCGCGGGTTCCCAGTACATGACCTGGCTGTCGTCGAAGGACGTCTTGACGAGCATCGCCGGATAGGATCGGGCCGAGAGATTGTCGTACGGGCTGTATGACCTCATGTAGTCGTACTGCTCCTTGACCCTGGGGTTGCCCCACTCCTCGAACTCGCCGACCGTGAGGGGCAGGGTCTCGTCGAGCATGGTGTTGATGACGTCGACGAACGGGACGTGCGAAATGACGGCCCGGAAGAGCTCCGGCCGCATGTTCACGACAGCTCCCATGAGCAGCCCCCCGGCGCTACCGCCTTCGATCGCCAGCTTTTCGCGCGAGGTGTACTTCTGGGCGATCAACGCTTCGGCCGCCGCGATGAAGTCGGTGAAGGTGTTCTTCTTGGACATCATCTTGCCGGAGTCGTGCCAGACCTTGCCCATCTCTCCGCCGCCGCGGATGTGCGCGATCGCGAAGACGAAACCCCGGTCGAGCAGGCTCACGCGCCCGGAGTTGAACGTTGGAAAATTTGCCACGCCGTAGGAGCCGTATCCATTCAGTAGCGTGGGGTTCGATCCGTCCCGGACGAGGCCCTTGCGGTAGACGAGCGAGATCGGAACCCGCGTGCTATCGGAGGCTGTGGCGAAGATACGTTCCGTCTTGTATCTCGCGGGATCGTATCCGCCGAGGACCTCGGTCCGCTTCAACAGAGACCGTTCTTTCGTGCCCATGTCGTATTCGTAGACGGTCGGAGGCGTGGTGAGCGACTGGTAGTTGAATCGAAACTTCGCCGTGTGGAACTCCGCGTTCGCCTCCGGGTTCAACGTATAGACGCTCTCGGGGAACTCGACGCGATGCGAAGCGCCGGAGCGGAGATCCGCGATCCGCACGCGCGGTACGCCGTCCTCGCGCTCCAAGTACACGGCGTGGCCCGCAAAGAGGCGGAGTCCGGAGACCATCACGCCTTCGCGGCAGGGGAGAGCCTCTTTCCAGGCGGGTCTTCCCGGATTGGCGACTGGCGCCGTCACGACGTGGAAATTGCGGCAGCCGAGGTTCGTGCGGATGTAGAAGAGGTCCCCATGGTGGTCGACGTCGTACTGATGCTCTTTCTCTCGCGGTGAGACCAGGCGCCAGGAGCCCGCCGGGTCGGAGGAGGCCAGAAACCGCCACTCGCTCGAAGTGTGCGAGCCCGATTCCAGCAGCACGAAGGCGCCGCTCAAGGAGCGCTCGACGCCGAGCGTGAACATGGCGTCCTTCTCCTCGTAAACGAGCGCGTCGGGTGCGGAGGAACCCGCCGCGTGCCGGTAGAGACGGTACGGCCGCTTTGCTTCGTTATCTACGACATAGAACAGCGTTCTGTTGTCTGCGGCCCAGGCGACGGAGGAGACGCGGGGGATGCTCTCGCTGCCTGCTTTGCCGGTGACGAGATTCTTCACGTGCAGCGTGTATTCGCGGAAGCCGGTGTTGTCGATCGAGTAGGCCAGCATCTTTCCGTCGTCGCTCACCTGATACGCGCCGCGAGCCATGAAGCGTTCGCCACGGGCGAGCTCGTTCAAGTCGATCGTGACCTCTTCGGGAGCATCGAGGCCGCCGTGCTTGCGGCAGTAGATCGCGTACGCCTTACCCTCTTCGGTCCGCGAGTAATAAAAATATTCCTCCTTGCGGTACGGAACCGAAAGGTCCGTCTCCTTGATGCGGCCGAGCATTTCCGAGTAGAGCTTCTGCTGGAGGGGAGCGGTGTCCTTCATCACGTCCTCGGTGTACGCGTTCTCCGCATCGAGGTACGCGTGGACCTCGGGGCTTTTCCTCTCACGCAGCCAGAAGTACTCGTCTTTCCGCTCTTCGCCGTGCAGTGTTTCCGTCCTGCCGAGTTTTTTCGCCATGGGCGGTTTGGGAGCCTCCGGTAAGTCGTCGGCCGGAAGCGCCGCCGACGGGAAGGAAAGAGCCGCAATCGAGGCGAACAACAGGAGACGCTTCATGATCACCTCAGAGTGCGGGAATGACGAACTCGAGATACTGACTCTTTTTTCCGACTCTCGATGCGCCCGTCACTTCGCGGGCGCAGCGGCCGGCGCGGTCTTGAAGTCTCCGGCCTTGACGATGGTGATCTTCGAAGGATCGATGTGCCGCCGCATCGCCGAGACGATCTCCCCAGGGCTCAACGCCGCGATCTTCTTCTCCACCGCGGCATCCCACGCGAGCGTCCGGCCGATGAAGAGGTTGCCCGACAGCTTGCGCGCCAGAGCGGCGTCCTGCGCCCGGCCGACCTGCGCGCCCTGGAGGAACCCCGACTTCGCCTCCGCGATCTCCTGAGGCGTGAAACCGTCCTTCAACGCGCGCGCGACTTCTTCCTTGAACGCCGCCTCGAGCTTTTCGGCGTTCTGCGGGGCATAGATCGCAAACGTCAGGAAGGTGCCGCTCTTATCCAGCGGGCTTGCGGCGAACTGGGAGCCGACGCCGTACGAAAGCCCCTCCTTCTGCCGGATGCGTGTCGCGAGCCTGGAGTTCAAGAACCCGCCGCCCAGCATGTAGTTGCCGAGAACGAGCGCGGGGTAGTCGGGATCGTCGTCGCGCAGGTTGAGCGCCATCCCGGCCAGCAGGATCGCGTTCGCCTTGTCAGGCGCCGGGAATGACCGGTTCATGGCCGCCACTTCCTTGAAGGGGCGCGGGACGCGGGTGAAGGGCTTCGGGCTCTTCCAGTCTCCGAACAGCTCACCGGAGAGGGAGGCGATTTCCTTCGCGTCGAAATCACCGACGACTGCGAGCTCGCCGTTCGATGCGCCGTAGAACTCCTTGTAGAAGTTTCGCGTCTCGTCGAGGGTCGCCGCCTGGTAGCTCGCCAGACTCTCCGCCGCGTTCTGCACGTAGCGGACGTCGCCCTTCGGATAGTCGCTCATGTGCCGTTGGTAGGCGTTCTGCCCGATGAAGTTCGGGTCGCTCTTCTGCTGCTCGATGGCGGCCAGATTTTCCTGCTTCAGCTGGTCGAACTCCGAGTTCGGGAACGTGGGAGTGCGCAGGATCTCGGCGACGAGCCGCAACACTGCCGGCAGATTCGTTCGGACCGTCTCGATGGACACCGTGGCTGCCGTCGGCCCGCCGGCGATCGCCACCCGCGCCTTCAGCCGGTCGAATTCGTCGTTGACCTGCTGGCGGGTGTGCTTCGACGTGCCCCGCCGGAGCATGTCGGCCGCCAGGTCCGCCGGTGTCGACCGGTTCATCAGGCTCTTCTCGTCTCCGAACCGCAGGGTCATGGTGGCGACGACGGTCTCGCCCCGGGTCTTTTTCGGGAGGAGCGCGAGCTTCAGGCCGCTCGGAAGTATCGAACGCGTGGTGCGCCCGTCGATGTTCGCGGGCGTGGGGTCGAATGCCTCGCCCTGCGCCGTCACGGCCTCACCCTTGTAGTCCTTCAGCATCGCGGCGACGTCGGGCGGCGCCGGGATCTCGGCCCGGTCGGGCTTCTGGGTCGGAAGGAAAGCTCCGACGGTCCGATTGGACGGCTTGAAGTACGCCGCCGCCACCCTCGAGACGTCTTCGGGCGTGACCTTCCGGATCCGGTCGCGGTTCAGAAAGAAGAGACGCCAGTCGCCGGCGCCGATCCATTCGCTCATCTGGAGCCCGACGCGGTCGGCCGAGTTGAGCATCAGCTCGATGTTCTTGACGAGCGCCGTCTTCGCCCGCTCCACTTCTTCCTTCGTCGGCGGCTGCTTTCCGAGGGCGTCGATCGTCTCGAGCATGGTCTTGCGCGCGTCGTCGATCGAGGACTCCTGCCGCACCTCGGCGGAGAGCATCACGAATCCGGGCTCGCGCAGCGGCTGCAGGTAGCCGCTGATCGATGAGGCCTTTTTGGTCTCGACCAGGGCTTTGTGGAGCCTCCCGGAGGGGGTGTCCGAGAGCACCCGCGTCAGCACCTCGACCGCCGCGGCGTCCGCATGCGACGCGGACGGGACGTGGTACGCCACAGCGAGGGCCTGCACGTCGCCGACCCTGCGAAGGGTCACGTCGCGCTCGCCGTCCTGCGTGGGCTCCGCCGTGTAGGTTGCCTGGAGCTTGCGGGCCGGCCGCGGGATTCCGGAGTAGACCTGCTGAATGAGCGCGAGGGTCTTCGGCTCGTCGAACTTCCCCGCGACGAGAAGATACGCGTTATCGGGCTGATAGTAGGTGCGCCAGAAATTCTGGAGCCGCTCGATGGGAACGTTCTCCAGGTCGGCTCGCGCGCCGATCGTCGAATGCCCGTAGTTGTGCCAGAGGTAGGAGGTCGAGAGGACGCGCTCCTCGAGGATGCTGGCCGGATCGTTCTCGCCCATCTCGAACTCGTTGCGGACGACCGTCATCTCACTGTCGAGGTCCTTCTTCGCGATGAACGAATGGACCATCCGGTCGGCCTCGAGATCGAGCGCCCAGCGAAGGTTCTCGTCGGAAGCCTGGAACGTCTCGAAATAATTCGTGCGGTCGAACCACGTCGTTCCGTTCGGTCTCGCGCCGTGCGAGGTCAGCTCCTGCGGGATGTTCGGGTGCTTCGGGGTGCCCTTGAACATCAGGTGCTCCAGGAGATGCGCCATCCCGGTCTCACCGTAGTTCTCGTTACGCGAGCCGACTACGTACGTAATGTTCACGGTGATCGTCTGCTTCGTCTGGTCGGGGAAGAGCAGGACGTGCAGCCCGTTGTCCAGGACGTATTCGGTGATGCCTTCGACGGACGTGACGCGGGCCGGTGGAGCGACTTTTTGCGAGGCGGACACCGGTTTCGCCGGGGTTGCCGGTTTCGACGCGGGCGTCGCGATCGAGGTCGAAGCTCCGATGGCGAGGCACAGGGACAGGAACAGGGCGCGGAAGTGCAGTCGCATTCGATCCTCCAGAAAGCGGAGCAAGGGCCCCGCGAAGTCGGCGTGTGATGCGAATCCTATAACGCGAAAACGCGCGCGGACTTCCCGTTCCGGCCCCGGCGGCCCGCCGGGCCGTTCGTCTGCGGGCCGCGAATCCTGAAGGCGGACCGCGCATTTTCGGGTAGGCTCTACGCGATCGAACCAGACATTCCGGATCAGGACGGCTCCGGGATCGGATCCGTCGCGAATTTCACTCCGAAGCGCCGGGGCGCTTCGTCGGCGGAGGCCACCATGGTTTCTGGAACCCTGTCGCCGTTTCGCGGCGGCCCCCCCTCACGTTCGGCTCTCCTGGCGCTTCTCTGGATCGGTCTCGCCGGATTCGCCGCCGCCCAGACCACCCCGATCTATATCGTAAACAGCGTCGGCGACGAGCCGGACGCGTCGGCCGCCGACGGTCTCTGCCTGACCGCGAAGAGCAGTTGCACCCTCCGGGCCGCGATCGAATCGGCGAACCAGACCGCCTCCGCCATCATCAAATTCGGCATAGCGGGGGCGGGCGTTCAGACGATCAGCCCGGCTTCGCCGCTGCCCTCCATAAACTCCGCCGTCAGCCTGGATGGGTACACCCAGCCCGGCGCCAGCCCGAACACTTCGGCGACCTCGGACAACGCGGTGTTGTTGATCGAGGTCGACGGGTCAAACGCCGGCACGACGACCGGTTTGAGCTTCTTCGGCGCGCGGAGCATCATTCGGGGACTTGTCGTCAACCGGTTCGCGGGAAATGGCATCGCGGTTTTCGCCGACTCGGTCCAGCTACTGGGCTGTTTTGTCGGCACGAGCCCTTCGGGCCTCGTCGCGCGCCCTAACACCGGAAACGGCATCGTCGCAGGCGCCGCAGTGACGCCGATCGTCATCGGGGGGCCGGCGCCCGCGTCCCGGAACGTGATCTCCGGGAACGCGCAGGACGGCATTTTCGCCGGGACCCGTGTCTTCGTTCAGGGCAGCTTCATCGGTACGGACGCTACGGGTGCCGCGCCCCTGGGAAATGCCGGGAACGGCATTTCGATCGGCAACTCCGGGAGCGGGGACCAGATCGGTGGAACCGGGGCCGGCCAGGGAAACGTCATCGCCTTCAACGGCCTGAATGGCGTGCTCGTCAGCTGCGGCGACGGCTGCGGAACCACCAGTCCGATCCTCGCCAACTCGATTTTCTCGAATTCCGGCGCGGGAATCAGTCTCGGTGGAGGCGCGGCACCGCTCGCCAACGATCCGTGCGACGCCGATTCTGGAGCCAACCAATCCCAGAACACGCCGGTGCTGACGAATGCGACGCCGGGGGCCTCGAGCATCGCGATTCAGGGAACGCTCGACAGCGTCTCATCGACGACC
>JBBROA010000111.1:0-13231 GCA_038229875.1 Thermoanaerobaculia bacterium
CGTGAACGGGTCCGTCGTGACCTCGGAATTCTTTCCGACGCTTCGAGCGAAGCCGGCGATCGGACGGACGTTCAGCGCCGAGGATGACCGGCCGGGCGCCCCCGGTACGGTCGTGCTGAGCCACCGGCTGTGGACCACGATCTTCCGCGCGGACCCGAACGTGACCGGCCGCAAGGTGATCCTCGACGACATCCCGTACGTGGTGATCGGGGTGATGCCGGAGGACTTCCTTTTCCCGAACGGAAGCGCCGAGCTCTGGACCCCGCACCGTCTCGGCGAAAAGGATTTCGCGGAGCGCGGCGACTATTTCCTGCTCGTCATCGCCCGGATGAGAGCCGGAGTTTCGCTCCCGAAGGCGCGCGCGGAAATGAACCACATCGCCGCGCAGCTCAAGCGGGCCTACCCCAAAGAGAACGCCCACGTGGGCGCGACGGTGAACCGCCTCTCCGAGCAGTCGTCGCGCCAGTCGCGCGTCGTCGTCGAGGCGCTCTTCGGCGCCGCGCTCGCCGTCCTACTGATCGCCTGCGCGAATCTCGCCAATCTCCTCCTGGCGCGCGCCCTGGGGCGCCGCCGCGAGCTGGCCGTCCGCACCGCGATGGGCGCCGGTCGGGAGCGCCTCGTGCGGCAACTGTTGACCGAGAGCCTGATCCTCGCCGCGTGCGGCGGCGCGCTCGGTGTCGGGATCGCGGCGGCGGCGGGGCCTCTGCTCGCCCGCGTGCTCCCCGCCTCCGTGGCTCTCCGCGAGGCCCCGCTCGACCTCGGAATGCTGGCGTTCGCGGCGCTGCTCACGGCGATCACCGGAGTCGGGTTCGGAGTCATGCCCGCGATGCGCGGGTCGGAGGAAGCCGAAGAGAGCGGGCTGCGCGAAGGCTCCCGCGAAGGCGCGGGGAGGCGGACGGAGCGCCTGCGCTCGATTCTCGTCGTGGCGGAAGTGACCGCTTCGGTTGCTTTGCTGATCTCTTCCGGCCTCCTGATCCGGGCCCTCTGGCGCGTTCAGCAGACCCCGCCCGGGTTCCGCGCCGAAGGTGTCCTGACTCTCCGGACGGCTCTTCCGATGCCGCGCTACGAGAAGACGAACACGCGACTGCGGTTCTACGAGCGCGTCGTGTCGGAAGTCACGGCGCTGCCCGGCGTGTCCCGCGCCGCGTATGTCACCGGCCTTCCCATGGTCATGCGCGGAGGCATCTGGGGCGCGACCGTCGAGGGCGAGCCGCGCGAGGGCGGCGAGCCGCACCCGGTCAGCATCCGGTTCTCGACACCCGGGTTCTTCGAGACGATGGGCGTCCCGGTCCGCGCCGGCCGCGACATCGCCCTCTCGGACACGAGGTCATCTCCGCCCGTCGCCGTCGTCAGCGAATCGTTCGTCTCGAAATACCTGCCTCCCGGAGACGCCATCGGCCGGCGGTTCTTCTGCGGGGACGAGATGCGGACGATCGCCGGAGTCGTCGGGGACGTCCGCGTGCGGGGACTCGAGCGGGTGAGCGAGCCTCAGGTCTATTTCCCCGCGGCGCAGGCGGTGGACGGCCAGTCCGTGTGGTACGCGCCCAAGGACCTCGTGATCCGCTCGTCCGTCGCGGCCGGAACGCTCCTTCCGTCTCTCCGAAGCATCATCTCGAAGGCGGACCCGCAGCTCCCGGTCTCCGACGTCCGCAGCCTGACGGACATCGTCCAGGCGGAAACGGGTCCCCGGACCGTGCAGGTGCGCATCCTCGGCGCGTTCGCGGCCATTTCGTTCCTGCTCGCCGGGATCGGGATCCACGGGCTTCTCGCGTTCGCCGTCTCGCATCGCACTCGGGAGATCGGAGTGCGGATCGCCCTCGGCGCGCGCCCGCGGGACATCCTCGAGATGGTCCTTCGGCGCAGCGCCCTCCTCGCCGGGATCGGGATCGCGGCCGGAGTCGTCCTGGCCTGGTTCAGCGGCCGCCTGATGGAAGCGCTTCTCGCCGGCGTCAGCGCACACGACGGCGCGACGTTCGGCGCGGCCGTGCTGCTCGCGGTGCTGATGACGACGCTCGGAAGCATTGCACCCGCCATGCGGGCCATCCGCATCAACCCGATCCAAGCGATCCGCGCGGACTAGCCGGCTAGCGCTCAGTCGTCGTCGTCCGCGGCCGGCGCCGCGGCGGGGCGCACCCAGCCGGCGTGCACGGGCGGCGGCATCCGGGAGTCTCTGCCCCGCACGACCTTCCACAAGATCTCGTTAAACGCGACGTCGGGCGCGCGATCGGCGTTCTTCAGGTCCGCCGCGGCCGACTCTTCCGCTCCCGGCGCGTCCTCGCCGTTCTGTTCGTCGATGGAGACCCGCGCCGGCCGGTGTGTCCACGATGTCATCACGGGCGACGAGGAAAACGCTCCGTAGAGCGGCCGCGCCGCGGCGTCGCACTGCGAGAGCGGCGGCAGTCCGAGGATCAGCTCCATTGTGCGCAGGATGCCGCACGTCGTGTACATGCTCGAGTCCACTGCGGCACGGCGCGTCCACGGACTGATCGCGAACGCGATCGAGCGGTGGCAATCGACGTGATCTGGTCCGTTTTGCGCGTCATCCTCGAGGACGAAGATCGCGGAGTCTTTCCAGTAAGCGCTCGACGAGATGGCCTCGACGAGTCTCCCGAGGGCGAGGTCGTTCTCGGCGATCATGGCGCGCGGCGTCGGCGAGCCGGCGAGCGCGTAATTCGTATGGTCGCCGCCGAGGCGAATGATCGACAGGCGCGGCAGGTTGCCGTCCTTCTCGAACTGCCGGAACTCGCGAAGCCACACGTCAATCCGGTGGTTGTCGGGGATCGAGAGGTCGAAGGGCGGGTAGTCCGGCGCGATGCGGCCTTCGAGGCCCGGCACCGACGCCGCGAACGGACCCTGCGAGGCCCGAAAGACCCCGAGGACCGGAGGGTTCGCCCGGGGAGTCGCCGGGTTCGGGTCGTGCACGAACTCGCCGTAGCTGCGCACGGACACGCCCTTCCGGTTGCACGCGTCCCAGATGTAACCCGCGGGCGGAGCCGCGACGTTTCCGTACGGATTCCGGTTCTCGCCGCCGCCTTCGGAGAGGTACTCGCCGCCGCGTCCGGCGTAATTCATCGGCCAGATCTTTTCGACGACATCCGTCGCGTACGCGCCCGTCGAAAACGCGTGGCCGTCGTAGCTCACCTCGGCGTTGACGTAAAAATTGTCGAGGAGAACGAAATCCCGCGCAAGCGCGTGCGCGTTGGGAGTGACGTCTTCGCCGAAGAGGCACAGGTCCGGATCGCCGTTCCCTTCCTTCATATCCCCGAGAACCTGGTCGTACGTGCGGTTCTCGCGGATCACGTAGAAGACGTGGCGGATCGGAGACGCGCCGCCGACGCGCGCCGGAACCGGCGATCCCTTCGGAGCGCCGGCCGGAGCCAGAAGGTGCGCGTCGCGATACGGAGTCAACGCGCGAACTCTGGCCGTCCAGCGAGCGAGGGTGCTCGCGTCAGGGACGTCGACGAACGAGAGCGTCCCCTCGAGGGCGTCCCGCGTGGTCTGCCCGGGCGCCGCGGCGATCGCCGGCTGCGGGCCGCGGGGATTCGCGATCGAGACCAGCCCCTTGGCCGACAGGATGAAGATCGTTTTTCCATCTCTCGAGAACTGCGCGCCCGTCGGGTACCAGCCGGTGGGAATCCACCCCCGGACGCGGCTCTCTCCGGGTGTGGAAACGTCCACCACCGCGACGGAGTTGTTGTCGGCGTTCGAAACCAGGAGCGTGCGCCCGTCGGGAGAAAGCCCGAGGGCGTTCGGAGTCGAGCCCGGTGGGGTCTTCGGCTCGAGGGCTATCGAGATCTGCTCCCGCGGCGATTTCTTCGCGATGTCGGCGGCCCACACCGAATTCGTGTTCGCGCAGGCCACGAAGAGCGTGCCGCCGTCCTTCGAGACGAGCATCGCGTTCGGGTGCTCGCCCGTCGCGATCTCTCCCGCCGGCGCGAGCGTCGCGGGGTCGAACAGCATCACCTTGGCGCCGCCCCAGAGCGAGACGAAGAGCGTCCTCCCGTCCGGCGAGACCAGGCAGGTGTAGGCCTCGGCCGGAAGAGCGACCGACCCGACGACCTTTCCGGTCTCGAGATCCAACGCGGACAGCAGTTGCCCGAGGACGTTGACGGCGTAGAGCCGCTTGCCGGAGGGATCGAGCGCGAGCCCGCCCACGAACGACGTCTGCTCGTGCACCGGCGCGTCGGCGAAGACCGGCGGAGGCAGCGCGCTCCCGAGCGGCAGCGGGTAAACCGCCCCGGGTGCGAGCCGCCGCTTCTGAACGCGCAGCTCGAGCACGGCGTTTTCCTTCCCGGCGGAGGAGTACACCCGATCGCCCGCCGGGTTCCAGGCGAGCCCGAGCCACGCGTTGTCGAGCCAGGTTCTCGAACGGACGTAACGATGCCCGAGGTCGACCACGCTGAGCGCGGGTTTCGCGTATCCGTTCGTCGTCACGAGCAGCGAACGGCCGTCCGGGGATTCCGCCATCGCCAGAGGAAGGTCGCCGATCTGGATGTGACGGCCGACCGGCGCTATCCGCCACCCGTTCGGCAAGAGGGTTTCTCCTGCGGAACGGCCGGGACTCTGACGCGGGGCGCCCTGAAGCGCCGCATGGAAAGCGAAGCCCACCAGAGCGGCGATCAGGACCCGGGCGCGCATCAAAGGGAGGCTATCGTAAGAGGATCGGGGTTCAGCGTCTCACCCCCGACCCCTCACCCGTCATCTCTCCCTGGTTGCTTTCCCGGCCCTCAAAGTGCATCCTTTCCACACACGAGTTCCTGGGTAACCGCCGAAGGTGTATTCGGCCGTTTCTCCGCCACTCGAGAAAGGCGATCCATGGCGCCCCGCCGTTTCTCGACCCGCGTTCTCTTCGCTCTGTTTCTATCCGCGACCTTCCTGTTCCCGCAGACCGCCGGCCCGGTCGCGAACGGTCCTCTGCCGGGGCCTTTCCCGCTCTTTCCGGCGACCAACTGGTGGAACCTCGACATCCGCTCCGCTCCGGTCGATCCCGCGTCGGCTTCATTCATCCAGTTCGTCGGGCCGACGCGCGGATGTCATCCCGACTTCGGCGGGAACGCCTCGACAACCGGTCCGGACATCTACGGGATGCCGTACGGCGTGGTCGACGGCTCGCAGCCGAAAAAGACGGTGCAGTTTCTTTACGCGTCCGAGAGTGACGGCGTCGACCACGCAACCAATCAGAGCTTCCCCTTTTACCCGATCCCGGACGAGGCGATCTCCCAGACCCATTGGATCGAGGATGGCTACCCCGGCAACGTGGACCGCCGCTCCCAGGGGGACCGGCACCTCCTGATCGTGGACCGCACGAACCGTTTCCTCTACGAGCTCTACAACGTTTTCTGGGACGGGACGACGTGGCACGCGGGATCGGGCGCGTTCTTCGACATGAACGTGAACGGCCGCCGGCCCGACACGTGGACGTCGGCCGACGCGGCGGGCCTCGCGATCCTTCCGGGGCTCGTCCGGTACGACGAAGTCGCCGGAGCGGGAGAGATCGGGCATGCGTTCCGGGTGACGGTGCGCGCAACGAACGGGTACGTCTTTCCCGCGTCGCACCGTGCGGGTTCGACGGGAGGAGCGCTTCCGATGGGCGCGCGCCTGCGGCTGAAGGCGAGCAAGGACCTCTCGGGTTTTCCGGCCGACGCGCAGAAGATTTTCCGCGCAATGCAGACCTACGGCCTGATCGTGGCCGACAACGGCTCGGATCTCTTCATCGGAGGAACGTACGACACCCGGTGGAACAACGGCGTCCTGAACCCGGCGTTCTCCGCGCTCACGGGCAGCGACTTCGAAGTGATCTCCCTCGGGTACCAGGGAGGCGCGCCGGCACCGACCGCGACACCGACGGCGACGCCTCGTCCCGCGTCGCCGACACCGACTCCGACGCCGACGCGAACGGCCGCGGTGCCGCCGACGGCGACCGGGACGCCCGGGCCCGGCGGCGCGACGGCGACTCCCACCTGGACCTCGCCGCCGAGCGCCACGCGAACCCCGACGCCGACACGGACGTCGACCGCAGGACCTTCCCCGACCGCAACCCCGACTGCGGCCGGCGGCGGCGCGACGCCGACCCCGACCCCGAAACACCGGAGGCGGCCGCGAACGCTGCTCGTTCCCGAGCGCTCGTCGACGGACGCGGTTCCCGACTCAAAGCAGCGGGCGGAGTAGACACGAGGCCGCGATCACCGGCGCTTCGTCCGCATCCACGGGGGCTGGGTCTTGCCGCGCGAAATGCGCGCCGCGGCCGGGCAATCCGGCCGGTGTGCCCCTTCGAGATATCCCGTGCTCATCAGGAATTCGCCGACGATCTCTCCCCCGGTGAACTGGAAGGTCTTGCGGAAGAGATCGCGCCATTCGTCCCGGCCGAGCGGATGGTGCGCGTCGAGCCAGCGGGCGAACGACCCGTGCGTCTCTTGGATCGCCAGAATGCGGCGGGCGTTCTCGATCACAGCGTCGACCTTCAGCCGATTGCGGATGATCCCGGCGTCGGCAAGAAGACGCCGCTTCTCCCGGACGCCGTAGCGCGCGACGGTCTGGAGGTCGAACCCGTCGAACGCCTCATAAAACGCGGCGCGCTTCCGGAGGATGGTCAGCCAAGAGAGACCCGCCTGGTTGATCTCGAGCGACAGTCGCTCGAAGAGACGGCTGTCGTCTCTAACCGGGAAGCCGTATTCCCTGTCGTGGTACGGACCGTGGTCCGGATGCCCGGGCGCGAACTCGCAGTAAGAATCGGCCATGCGGCCGAAGTGTAGATGAGCCGAGCGACCGAAGGAGCGAGCCCTGGCGATCGGGAATCGGGAATCGGGCGCGAGCGACCAACGGGAGCGAGACGTCCGCGGTACTCCGCGGTCAACTCAGTGAAATCGAAGCGGAACCTTGACCCGAGGCGGTGGGCGAGGGCATCTATTTCACGCGCGAGCCCTGTCAGGCTCAATGAGCCGCCCCTCACCCCAACCCTCTCCCCGGCGCGCGGGGAGAGGGAGGCAGAGCTGCGCTTCCGGCGAGCTGGTGGCTAAGCTCGCCCCGAGAGGAGTCTCCCGACCAGAGGGAGGGAGGAGCCTCTCGGGGCGGGAGCCGCAGCGAACGATGGGAGCAGGCGACCGGTCGAGCCGACAGGCGAGCCGTCCGCCGGTGCCTTCGCCGCGCACGGCGAAGGCAGCTCCCGCAGTGAGCGGAGGCGACGGTTACTTCGGGTTGTCGTCCGGGCGGGGAACCTCGAGCTCGTCATCCACCTGCATCCCTTCAGCGGGATTTAAGAACAGGCGCAGCGTCGGTTCGCTGTCGCGCGTCAGGCGCCGCGGAATCGAGGCGAGGACGACGGGTCGCGTGATGTCGTCTTCGGTCTCGGCGGAGGCGCGAAACTCGCGGTCGGCCTTCTGCAGTGCGAGCGCGAACGGGCTGATCGGCATGATGTCTTCCTTGTGTTGTGCCCTGAGGTAGAGCAAGGGATGTTCCCGATACTGCGCCCGGGATAAGAGCTGATCTGCGCGTCACTTACGCGGATGAACCCCCGGAGCCATCACAGAATTTGAGGCGGTCCGGGACAAGGACTGACAAAAAAAGGCCGCGCCCTGGAGGACGCGGCCCGAGCACGGCGTCGAGAAACTACGCCGCTTTCTTCGCCTTGGGCTTTGCCGCCGGCGCGGCCTTCGACTCCACTTCGGTCGCGGTCATCCGGTAGTGAACGGTGACCTTGTCCCCGACCTTCACGTCGGCCGGCATCTTGGTGGACGCGTCGCGGGCGACCTCGAACCGCTCCTTGCCCTTCATCACGACGATCACCGAGTTGTTCACCTCGACCACGGGCCCTGTCACCTGGTACGCGTCGGGCTTTGCAGCCAGCGCCGAGCTGGAAGACAGCACGCCGCACGCAAACACGAGAACTGCCGCCATGAATCGCTGCTTTCGCAACATGAGTTCCCTCCTTCCCGCGATCTTATCCGGGCTGTCATGGCGGATGTTAGATTGCCGGCCGGACGCCAGCGCCGTGAACCAGATGACCTCGCGATTTCTGTGGATCTGTCTGGGTGGCGCCCTTGGAACTGGCGCCCGCTACCTGATCTCCCTCTGGGCCATCGCCGCTTTCGGCACCGCGTTCCCCTGGGGGACACTGATCGTGAACGTCGCCGGGTCGTTTCTTCTGAGCGCGATCCTGGAGGTCGCGCTGACGACCCACGCCATCGCTCCGACGCTCCGCCTCGCGCTGACGGTCGGGGTGCTCGGCGGCTTCACGACGTACTCGACCTTCAACTACGAGACTCTCGCCTCGGTTCGATCAGGCGCGTGGTGGCTGGGAGTCGCCAATGTGATCCTTACGGTTTCGCTGTGCCTCGCCGCGGGAGCCGCGGGGATGGGAGCCGGTCGGTGGGCCGCCGGATCGTAAGCGAACGGGGTCCGTTCCGCCCCCCTCGGAGCTTAGAGGTTTTCCTGTTGAGCAGTCCCGGACTCGCGAAGGGCGTGGGCGCGCGGTAGGAGGTGGACGTCTGCCCTCGAGGGGATCCTGGCGCAGGCCCGCGAAGGCGAGCACGACCTGGTGATCATCGGAAGCCACGGCCCGCAAACGCACGCGCGCCCCGCGGGGCCGCAGCGACGTCACCGTCCAGGTCCTCTCGGCCGCGGACAGCTCCGTCCTGGTCGTTCCCGGAGATACTGATCTCCGAGGACTCGGGCGCTGTTCCGCTGTTCCGCTGTTCCGCTGTTCCCGGAGCCCCGGCATCTCGTCCGGTTTCCTCCGGAACACGTCTTGCACTCCCTCCCATGCCCAACAGGCAGGAGGTAGATGAAATGTCCGTTTCGCAACGCTCGATCGCCCTCGTCACAGCGGTTCTTCTCGCCGGCGTCGTGGCCGGGTGCACGACGAGCAACCCCGCTCCGCCGCCGTCGGGACCAGCGTATGCGGCGGCTCCCCCGCCCTCCGACTCGGGAACCACTCGCGAGCGTCGCTCGGGCGATCCGGCCGCGACGTTCGCGAGCATGTTCGGCGGACATTACGAGGGCGTCACCCCCGGCAACGAGCTGCGTCTGAACATCGATGCCGCGGGATTCCACTCCCTCTCGCATCCGTACGACATGTTCCTCGAGATCTCGGGACGCTTCGACGGCGACAACGTGCGCCAGCAGGGATTCCTCCACCTGGAGTCGCAGGGGCGGGGCGTGTTCGTCGGGTACATCCCGCACTTCGACCCCACGGTGAGCGCGCTCTCGCCGCGCGCCTCCCGCTTCTCCGCGAGCGAAGCGAACGCGGCCTGCCAGCTCTTCATGGAACCGCGGGGCGATGGCTTCGTCGGCGACAACCAGGGTCAGACCTGCGCCTTCGCGATTCGCGGCGCCGTCGGCCGGTGGACGCTCGAGGTCCAACCCGGCGGCCTCGTCGTCCGCAGCGAAGCCTCCGGGGAGACGCTCCGATTCCGGCGAACAAACTGATCCCTTTTTAGATTGCAGACCCGGGAGAGCGCGCCGGGTTCGCTCCTTGTCTCCGCGCGCGGAAAGCCGAAAGGCCGAAAGGGCCGTTCGGCGCGGATCTCGTCGCGCATGCCATGCTCAAAACGGCGCTTCTGACCACGCCTCCGCCCGCTTTGAATCCGTGAGTTAGTTACACCGAACCTGCGCCCGCGGGTGCAAAATGGCGCCGGCGCCGCAAGGCAGGAGGCGGACATGTCCTCGACCGTCGAACAGAAGCCCGAGACCCGGGCGGCCGGACGCTTCGATCCTCAAACCGTCGCACGATACCGGCGCGCCGTCGACTACCTGGCCGGCGCTCAGATCTACCTGAAGTCGAACCCGCTCCTCGAGGAGCCGCTGCTCGCCGAGCACATCAAGGAGCGGCTTCTCGGCCACTGGGGCACGGCGCCGGGCATCAACCTCGTGATCGCCGCGCTGAACCGCGAGATCCTTTCGACCGGCGCGAGCGTGCTGCTCATCACCGGTCCAGGGCACGGAGCGGCGGCGAACATGGCGAACATGTACCTCGAAGGCACCATCACCGAGTTCTACCCGGAAATGACGCGTGACCGCGCCGGCCTCGAGAAGTTCCTCCGTTCCTTCTCCTGGCCGCACGGATTTCCGAGCCACCTCTCACCGGCGCTTCCGGGAGTCATCCACGAGGGAGGCGAGCTCGGCTACGCGCTTTCGACCGCGTTCGGAGCGGCGCTCGATGACCCTGACCTTGTCGTCGCCTGCATTGTCGGCGACGGGGAGGCGGAGACGGGTCCCACCGCCGGGAGCTGGAACGGAAACAAGTTTCAAAATCCGGCCACCGACGGAGCTGTCCTTCCGATTCTCCACCTGAACGGTTTCAAGATCTCGAACCCGACGATCTCGGACACGATGACCGACGACGAGATTCTCTCGCTCTACACGGGCTATGGGTGGGACGTCGTCTTCGTCTCCAACAGCGACCACATCGACGCGGATCTCGACCGCGCGATCGGCGGCGCGTTCGAGTCGATTCGGTCGATCCAGGCCCGCGCGCGCCGCGGCGAGGACATCGAACGGCCGGCCTGGCCCATGATCATCCTGAAGACGCCGAAGGGCCTGGGCGGTCCGCACGAGATCGACGGAGTCCAGATCGAGGGTACCTTCCGCGCGCACCAGATACCGATCAAGGACCCTCGCGAGAACCCGGCGCACTTAGCTTCCCTCGAGCGGTGGCTGCGCTCGTACCGCCCGGAGGAGCTCTTCGACGCGGACGGAGGGCCCGCGGCGGACATCCTCGGGCTGTGTCCGATCGGCGATCAGCGGATCGCGATGAACCCGGCGTCCTTCGGAGGCGACCGAAGGGTCCCGCTCGTCCTGCCTCCGCTCGAACGTCACGCGGTGAAAGTCCCCGGGGAGGCGCGCGGAGCGGAGCGTGTCAGCCACATGAAGTCGCTCGGCGAGTACCTCTCGGATGTCGTCGTCGGTAATCAGTCCGAGCGGAATTTCCGGATCGTGTGCCCGGACGAGCTCGAATCCAACCGCCTGGGAGACATCCTGAACGTCACGACGCGCCAGTATGCGTGGCCGATTCCGCCGGAGGCGGAGAAGACCAGCCGCGACGGACGCGTGCTCGAAATCCTCTCGGAGCACATGTGCCAGGGCTGGCTGCAGGGCTACCTGTTGACGGGCGGACACGGGATCTTCCCCTGCTACGAAGCGTTCCTGCCGATCGTCGACGGGATGATGAACCAGTACGCGAAATTCCTGAAGGCGTCCGGTGAGACCGCGTGGCGAACTCCGATCGCCTCGCTCAATTACCTGCTGACGTCCGAAGCCTGGCGTCAGGACCACAACGGCTTTTCGCACCAGGGGCCCGGCTTCATCAACAACCTGCTCACGAAGAAAGGGAAGACCTACCGGATTTACCTGCCGCCCGACGCGAACACTCTCGTCTCGACGATGGATCACTGCCTCCGATCCACGAACTACATCAACCTGGTCATCGCCGGAAAGCAGCCGATGCATCAGTGGCTCTCGATGGACGAAGCGATCGAGCACTGCCGCGCGGGCGCGTCGATCTGGCGCTGGGCTTCGAGCCACGACGGAGAGGACCCGGACGTCGTGCTCGCCGGCGTTGGTGACAACCTGACAACCGAGGTCCTGGCCGCGGCCGCGATCCTGCGGGAGGTCGCGCCCGACTGGCGTGTGCGCGTCGTCAACGTCACCGACCTCCTCGCGCTCGGCATACCCCAGAAGTACCCGCACGGTTTCGACGAGGATCAGTTCCAGCGGCTGTTCCCGCTCGGGGTGCCGGTCGTCTTCAACTTCCACGGGTACACCGCCGCGATCAAGCAGCTCTGCTGGGAGCGGCCGGGGGCGTCCGCCCGTTTCGACATCAACGGATACCGCGAAGAGGGCTCGACCACGACCCCGTTCGACATGCTCGTCCGCAACGGCGTGAGCCGCTACCACCTCGTCATCCAGTCGGCCCAGAAGATCGCCCGGCGCCGCCCGGCCACCGCCGCGCGTGCCGAGGAGATCATCCGCGCCTACCAGAGAAAAATCCGGGAGCACACGGCGTACGCCGTCGAGCGCGGGATCGATCCCCCGGAGATCGCGGACTGGCTGTGGCAGCGTCCGTCGAACAGTTGAGGGTCGCGACGGGCTCGCTCGACAGGCTGAGAACGCGCCCTTAGCGTGTCCGTCCTCGTCTTCAACGCAGGCTCGAGCAGCCTCAAGTTCGCGCTCTTCTCGGGCGACGGCCGCGATCCCGCCGCGTCCGGGACGATAGACCTGCAGCGCGAAGCGATCGGGTTCCCGGCGGCGGTCGAACGAGCACTCGAGCGCCTCGGTCCGGCGCTGGCGCCGCCCGCGCTTCTCGACGGAGTCGGCCATCGGATCGTGCACGGCGGCGAGCGGTTCCAGAAGCCCGTGCTGTTCGACGCTGGACTCGAACGGGAGATCGCGGCGATCGCGGAGATCGCGCCTCTCCACAATCCGCGCGCTCTGGAGGTTCTCGAGGCCGCGCGCCAGGCTCTTCCGGACGTCCCCCACGCCGCCGTCTTCGACACGGAGTTCTTCGCGAATCTGCCGCTTCGATCCCGCGTCTATCCCGTCCCGTGGGAATGGCAGGCGCAGTACGGAATCCGCCGGTTCGGCTTTCACGGGCTGAGCCACGAATACTCGGCGCTGCGCGCAGCAGAGCTCGCCGGGGTCCGTGCCGCCGGTCCTCTTCGGATGGTCAGCTGCCACCTCGGCCAGGGCTGTTCCGCCGCGGCCGTGTCGGGAGGCGTTCCGGCCGCGACGACGATGGGGTTCACACCGCTCGAGGGCCTGATGATGGGGAGCCGATCGGGGTCGATCGATCCGGGGATCCTCCCGCACATTCTGCGGGCCGCGGGCTGGAGCGCCGACGAGCTGGACGACGCGCTCAACAAAAAGTCCGGCCTCCTGGGAGTCTCAGGAATCTCCGCCGACTACCGCAGGGTGGACGAGGCGGCGAATTCGGGAAATGAAAGGGCGCGGCTCGCCCTCGACCTCTATGCCGATCGAGTTCGCGACGCCATCGCCGCGATGGCCGCAGCACTGGGCGGCCTGGACGTCCTCATCTTCACAGGCGGAGTCGGTGAACACTCGGCCGCACTGCGCTCGGCAGCGTGCAACCCACTGCGGTTCATGGGAGTGACGCTCGACTCAGAAAAAAACTCCGCCTCATTGTCGGAAGATCGCGATCTCGCCAAGGAAGGATCGCCAATCAAAATCTTCGCGATCCAGGCCCGCGAGGAATGGATGATCGCCAGAAAGATCCGGCCCC
>JBBROA010000112.1:0-13188 GCA_038229875.1 Thermoanaerobaculia bacterium
CACGCCCGAGACCGGCATCGAGAAGTACGCCGCCCGCTGCAGCGCGTTGTACTTGGACCGGACGGGCGGATGAGGCCACGGCCGGTGAAGGAGCTTCGCGGGGACGAGGCCGGCGTAGTACCGCATCATCCGGAGCGCGTCGCCCGGGTCGCTGCGGCGCGGAAGAAGCGCCCTGTACCCGCCGCCCGCGAGAAGTCCCACGAGATACAGCACGCCGGTGGCCATGAACAGATAGGCGAAGAGCCAGTGAATCCGGAGCGCCTGGGCGAGGCGGAACGTGCCGAGGCCCAGCCGGTCGTACACGAACGCATTCGGATTGGCCGTCCCCTTCAGCCCCGGGACGTGGCGGACGATCCAGACTCCCGTGTCGGCGACGTAGTCGGAGCTTCGAGTCGCGGGGTTCGGCGCATGGACGAACACGGGCGACGCCCAGTAGATCGAGAGCCCGCTCGCGATCAACCCGAAGAGGAGCGGCACGTTCAACCAGTGGGACAGCCGGACTAGCGCATGGTGCTTCGGGACGACGGCAACCGTTGCGGCTGCCGTGCGCGCGGACGGGGCGATCGCGGGGGCCGTCATGCCGGTCGACCCCCGCGCCTGCGCAAACCGTCTGGGTTTGGATCGTCCATCGCCCTTGAGATGCCGGATTGTAGTCCCGGGTTACAGACCGGCCCTCCGCGGCGAGTTGACCGCGGACGACCGTGGCCGTCTCGCCCCCGCTCGATCGCCGCTCCGCTCCCGCCCCGCGCTAGGGAGCGGCCGGCAAGGCGTCCGGCCGGAACCGGTTCTTGATCCGTTTCCAGGAGCAAACCCCGCAGAGCCGGGCGGTCTGACGGCGCGCCCGGACGGGAAGCTCCGTTCCGCAGGACCGGCAGGTGGAGGCGCCCTCGGCCGGCCGGGCGATTCCCCGGAGAAGCAGCCGGTGCGCGTCGCTCGCGCGGACGGGCTCGCCGGTCTCGAGCCGCGCGTGCAGGACCGCCCGCGCGATCGCGAGCGGTCGCGTCGCGCCGCTGCCGGTCGCGATGCGGCGCCCCGTTCCGGGCTCTCCCCGCCAGAGAGTGCAGTACCAGTGCTCGCCGGCCACTTCGAGGCTCGAGGTCGTCCCGTCTGCGGCCAGCCGGCGGAGAAGGCGGCCGGCTGCGGTGTCGCTCGTCGAATAGGGAGCCGGCCGGGGCTTCACGTCGCCGTTCAATTTGCGCGCGAGGGCGCGGTCGAGCTCGATTCCAGCGTCCAGCATTCGGCGCCGAAACTAGCAGGCTCAGGACAGTCCCGACGGTTTGTCCAGGGCGCGAGGAGAAGTCTCTCCGGCACTGTCCTTCCCCCGTTCGCCCTCAAGGTGTACCCTTCCGGCCTCCGCACCGCGCGGGGAGGGCTTTCATGCTTGCCTCGGCCTCGGGACATCGCATCGGCGAGGTCGCACGACTCACCGGGCTGAGCGTCGATACCCTGCGCGTCTGGGAGCGTCGTTACGGCTTTCCGAGCCCCTCGCGCGCCCAGTCGGGCGTCCGGCTGTTCGCTGAGGACGACGTCACGCGGCTCCTGCTGATCCAACGCGCCCTGCTCCGAGGATTTCGGCCGGGTGAGGTCGTGGCAAAGGGGGCGGACGAGCTGACTCGGATCCTGGAGGCGGCGCCGGAGACGCCGAAGGTCGTGCGACGCGCCGTCTCGCCTCGGGTGGAAGCGCTCTTGGACGACTTGACGCGGTATCGGCTCGGAAGCCTGCGCGAGCGGCTCGCGGAGGCGGCGCAGACCCTGGGAGCCGCCGGCTTCGTGCGCGAAGTCGCCGGTCCTCTTCTCGACGAGGTCGGCGAAGCCTGGGCTTGCGGCGCGATCGACGTGCGCCAGGAACATCTCGCCTCCGAAGAGCTCTCCCTGCGTCTGCGGGCCCTGCTCGCGGCGGCTCCTCCGGATGCGGAGGCGCCCTCCGTGTTGCTCGCCGCCCTCTCGGGAGAGCGGCACGGGCTCGGCCTCGAGATGGCCGCAGTCGATCTTGCCAGCCGCGGAGTCACTCCGCGGCTTCTCGGCACTGACACCCCGCCTCGCCAGATTGTGGAGGCGGCTCTGGCCCTGGGCGTCGACGCGGTCGGCATCTCGCTTCCCACCGGAACGGACGCGCGCGCGGCTGTCTCTGCGCTCCGGTGGATTTCTGAGTGGCTTCCGGACTCGATCGCACTGTGGATCGGCGGCAGCGCGTGCGACCGGGTTCCCTGCCCGCCCCGGGCGATCCTTCTCCGGGGATGGGCGCAAGTGGACCAGGCCGTCGACGGGCTGCAGGCGATATTCCGAGTAGGCAGCGCGGAGAAGTGACGTGAGGCAAGCGAAGCGTCGCTGAATCCGCATTTCATCCCGCCCGCCTCCCGCCGCACGCCGCCCGCCGCCCAACCCCCCGAACCTCTTCCTCTTCGCTACACTCTGCCCGTGCCCGTGCCCGGCAAACCTCCCGAGAACGCTCCCCGGCGCGGACGTCGGCCGAAATCCTCGGTCCCGCCGCCGGGCTCTCTCTTCTCGGACGACGACCTGCACCTCTTCCACGAGGGAAGCCACTTCCATCTGCAGAACCACCTCGGGTCGCATGCGGTCGCGAGAGGCGGGGAGGACGGGTGCCACTTCGCGGTGTTCGCCCCGAACGCGAAGACCGTGGCCGTGACCGGCGACTTCAATGGCTGGAACAAGGAGAGCCATCCGCTCGCGCGGCGCGGCGCGGCCGGGGTCTGGGAGGGGTTCATCCCGCGCGTGGGCGAAGGCGACGTCTACAAGTACCACCTGGTGTCGGAGCACGCGGGCTACAGCGTCGACAAGGCGGATCCCTTCGCGTTCCGGCAGGAGCGTCCGCCGCGCACCGCGTCGGTCGTGCAGGCGTTGTCGTTCGCGTGGGGGGACGGCGACTGGATGGCGTCGCGGGGCGCTCTTCAGAAACCCACGTCGCCTCTCTCGATCTACGAGGTGCACTTGGGTTCCTGGCGGCGCGGCCCCGGCGGCCGTTTTCTCACGTACCGGGAGATCGCCGAGCCTCTCGCCGAATACGCGCGCGCGATGGCGTACACGCACGTCGAGTTCCTGCCGGTGATGGAGCATCCGTATTACGCGTCGTGGGGTTACCAGGTGACCGGCTTCTTCGCACCATCGTCCCGGCAGGGCGGCCCCGAGGATTTTCAGCACCTCGTCGACCACCTGCACCAGCAGGGGATCGGCGTGATCCTCGACTGGGTGCCGTCGCACTTTCCCACCGACGAGCACGGCCTCGGGTATTTCGACGGCACGCACCTGTACGAGCACGCGGACCCGCGCCAGGGATTTCATCCCGACTGGAAGAGCGCGATCTTCAACTACGGACGCCCCGAGGTGAAGAGCTTTCTCATCTCGAGCGCGCTCTTCTGGGTCGAGGCGTACCACGCCGACGGCCTGCGGGTGGACGGCGTCGCCTCGATGCTCCACCTCGACTATTCGCGCAATCCCGGGGAGTGGATCCCGAACGAGTATGGGGGGCGCGAGAACCTGGACGCGATCGCGTTCCTGCGGCGCATGAACGAGCACGTGCTGCGCGCGCATCCCGACGTCCTGACGATGGCGGAGGAATCGACCTCGTGGCCGATGGTGACGCGGTCGACGCATCTCGGCGGGCTGGGATTCCGGATGAAATGGGACATGGGCTGGATGAACGACACGCTGGAGTACCTCGAACTCGACCCGGTGCACCGCGCGTTCAACCACGGCCTGCTGACGTTCCGGCCGATGTACGCGTACTCGGAGAATTTCCTCCTGCCCCTCTCGCACGACGAGGTCGTGCACATGAAGGGCTCGCTTCTGAACAAGATGCCGGGGGACGACTGGAAGAAGTTCGCGAACCTGCGGCTTCTGCTCGCGTTCCAGGCGGCGGTGCCCGGAAAGAAGCTCCTCTTCATGGGCGGCGAGATCGGTCAGTGGGCGGAGTGGGACCACGACTCGAGCCTGCAGTGGCATCTGCTGGAGCAGCTGGCGCACGCGGGCGTGCAGCGTTGGGCGGCCGAATTGAACCGGCTGCACGCGTCGGAGCTCGCGCTCCACGAGCTCGACTTCGAGCCCGCCGGGTTCGAGTGGGTGGATTTTCGCGACAGCATCCAGAGCGTGCTCGCGTTCCTCCGCGTCGCGTCGAACGAGGACGCGATCCTGGCGGTCTTCAACTTCACGCCGGTCCCGCGGCCGGGTTACCGACTGGGGGTCCCGCACCCGGGCCGCTGGACGGAGATCGCCAGCGGCGACCGAGAGGAATACGGCGGCAGCGGGATGCACAACGGAGGCGCCGTCGAGGCGGAGCCGGTGCCGTCGCACGGCCGGCGCTTCTCGGTCCTGCTGACGCTGCCTCCGCTCGCGGCGGTTTTCCTGAAATGCGCGGCGCCGAAGAAACTGCTTGAGACCTTGACCGCCGAGATCGCGACTGAAACTCACTCTCCCCGCGCCAGGGGAGAGGGGAGGGGTGCTGGGCAGTCACCCGGAAGCGCGCCCGTGCCGCCGGAAGAGAAACTGGCCGAGCCCGCGAAGATTCTGGAGCCCGAGATCCTCGAGCCCGTGAAGCCGTGACCCGCTTTCTCTGCGTCCACGGCCACTTCTACCAGCCCCCGCGGGAGAATCCGTGGACCGGCGAAATCGGTATCGAAGCTTCCGCGGCTCCGTATCCGAACTGGAACGAGCGCATCACCGCCGAATGTTATCGCCCGAACGCGCGTCCGGTCGTGGTCGAGCGCGACGGCGTTTCCGCCGAGCTGCCGCCGAACTACTCCCGGATGAGCTTCAACTTCGGCCCGACGCTCCTCTCCTGGCTCGACGTGCACGCGCCAGACGTCTCGGCCTCGATCCGCCGCGCCGACCGGGAGAGCCGCGAGCGCTTCTCCGGGCACGGCTCCGCGATCGCGCAGGCCTACAACCACGTCATCCTCCCGCTCGCGAATGTGCGCGACCGCCGCACCCAGGTCTGGTGGGGCATCCGCGATTTCGAGCACCGCTTCGGGCGGTCGCCGGAGGGCATGTGGTTGCCCGAGACCGCCGTGAACCTCGAGACGCTGGAAGTCCTCGCCGCGTTCGGTCTCCGCTTCACGATCCTCGCCCCGCAGCAGGCGGCGCGCGTGCGTCCACTGGCCGCCGGCGCCGAGTGGTTGAACGTCGCCGGGGCAAGCGTCGATCCGCGGCGCCCGTATCGCGTGAGCCTCCCGTCCGGCGGCGCGATCGACGTCTTCTTCTACGACGGCTCCGCCTCTCACGCGATCGCGTTCGGCGCTCTCTCCTCGGGCGGCGAAGCGCTTGCCCAGCGGCTCGCCGGCCTCGCGGCGGAAGCGCCGGGCCCGCAGCTCCTGCACGTCGCGACGGACGGCGAGACGTACGGCCATCACCATCCGGCCGGAGTCACGGCGCTCGCGGAGGCGTTCGCGCTTCTCGAGTCCAGCGGCTTCGCGCGCCTGACGAACTACGGTGAGTTCCTGGCGTTTCACCCTTCCGAATGGGAAGCCGAGATCGTCGAGAACACCGCGTGGAGCTGCACGCACGGTCTCGGCCGCTGGCGCGACGACTGCACATGCCGCACCGGCCTGAAGCCCGACTGGGTCCAGGTCTGGCGCGGCCCGTTGCGTCTCGCCCTCGACGGCCTGCGCGATGCGCTGGCCGAAGTCTTCGAGCAGGAAAGCCGCGGAATTCTGGCCGATTCGTGGGCGGCGCGGGACGCCTACATCGAAGCGGTCCTCGATCCGTCGGCGGAGGCCTTCGACGACCTCCTCCGCCGCCACGCCGCAGCGCCGCTGGGGCCGGTCGAGAGGGAGAATGCGAGGCGGCTCCTCGAGATGCAGCGCCACGCAATGCTCATGTACACGAGCTGCGGATGGTTCTTCGACGACCCCTCGGGCCTCGAGACGACGCAGATCCTCCGCTACGCCGCGCGGGCGATCGAGCTCGCGCCCGGCGCGGCCAGTGGATCGATCGAAGTGGAATTCCTGCGCCGCCTGGAGCTTGTTTCGAGCAACGACCCCGGGCCGGCGACGCGCGTCGCATCTACGAACGAAACATCGGAGCGCCGGCAGAACCCGCCGCGCGCGTCGAGTGATCGTGTAGCTCCTGCTCGTCTCCGCCGTGGCCGTCATGGCGCTCGTTCGAAGCCCCCCACTCTTCGAGCTGCGCGTGCGCGACCGCGTGGCCGACGGCATCCTCGTCGTCGCCGGAAACTTCTCGGACTCCGAACTGGAGGAACTGGCGCGCCGGCTCGGCCCGCCCTCGGCGAAAAATGCCGGGGGCGGAATTCGGCGCCGCCGGCCGGCAGAGCCGCGCGGTCGAATCGGCCCGTGGCGCGAGCCCCCTTTCCGAGGTTGAGGGCGCCTGGAAAGTCATGAACATAACGATCAACGGCGGTCTCGGCCATTCAAACAGTGTCGATCGACGTGGACTTTCCGCGGAGGCGATCTCACGATCGAGAGCGGAAGTCACACCGAGCGGTTCGCCGTCCGCAGCGAATCCGGCGCTCCAGGCGCCTTTCGGATCGACCCATCGCGCCCTCGAACGAGCACGGTGGATGGATGATCTTCTCGCGCGAAGGAGACCGGCTCACTCTGGCCATGAGCGACGGCGTCGCCGGACGTCCGCAGAACTTCGCGCCGGATCCAGACAAGATCGTGATGCGCCTGAGGCGGGCAAACCGGAGGATCTACGAAAGGAACATGTTGGCGCCAGCTCCTGCCTCGGGCCCCCTTGCGGACCCGCTCGGGGCGCCTGAGTCGCCTGCCCGCCTATAGAACTCCCGCAAAACCGACGCGCCTCTCACCTGCCTCCAGCACCCGCAACTTCGGAGAGCTCGGCAATCCTGGGTCTGTCGATGCACTCTGCCGATGCCTTGCGGAGATCGTAGAGAAATGCCGAGGCGCCGGGCCTTCTCGCCAGCTCGAGTCGCGGCCCCATTGCATCGAGGCGAAAGAGAAAGACTTCGTCTTCGGGAAGGTTGGGAAAAACGATCCAGACTCTGTGGCCACGAAGCCGCTCCAAGTCCTGGACCAGAGCGCTCGCTTTTTTAGGCGGGTCGATTCCCTTGACGTAGTTCCGAATGTCGAACCCGAGACGCGGAAGGTAATATTGCAGCGCGAGTGAGCGATAGCCGCCATATCCGTAGATGAGGTCTCCGGGGACGGCATGCTGCTTGATGTGGGCGAGAAGCGGTCTCACTTCATATTTAGTCTGAGGACGCAACCCTTCACGGGCAGAGAGAAGAAGAAGAAGAGCGATCAGAATGTTTCCAGAGGCCCGTCCGGCCGGCCATTGCGACGTGCGAAGACAGCCCACCCCTTCGCCGATCGTCAGCAGGGCGGATGGGACGAGGAACAGCAGAAGGCGACCCTGAAACGGGTACTTGCCGAAACCGGACGCCAGAAGTGCCAAAGGGATTGGCGAGAGGAGGAGCCAAAGGCGATCTCTGCGCTCGAAGCCGACCGCACACGCGGTGAGGAAGCTCATGAGTGCCAGTCCGGCGAACGCCGAAGCGGCGAAGCCCGACCCCGGGCCCACGGGATTCGCGAATATGGCGAACGCGTTCTCGGGAAACCAGAGCGCATCCGACCAAGTCCTGGGAGGTAGGGGCATGAAACTGCGATACTCCGCCCAGAACCGATGAAGGGTTTCGTCGGCGGCGGCTTGCCGAAGCAAGGTGGCCCAGGAGACCGAAAAGCTTCCGACCCAGATCGTACCCGCGAGCGCCGCTCGCCAGAAGCTCTTCCTGTCGCCTCGTCGGAGAAACACGAAAAGAAACGTGGCTCCGATGCCCGCAAGCACGAAGACTGCGGGGTGCGAGCACCAAATCGCGACTGCCCCGGTCAATCCGAGCACGGCCGTGCGTCTGGGACTGAGCCCGTGGTCGAGCGGACGCAGCGCGAGCGCAAAGAGCAGGAGGGCCACCGCCGTGTCGCTCGAGTATTGCTTGACCTCCGACGAGTAGTAAATCGCGGGTCCGCAAATAGCGAACAGGGCGAACGAAACGACAAGGGCGGTGGGCGAGACACACCGCTTTCCGACGGCGAGGAAGAGGATCAGCGCCGCGATTCCGGCGATAAGAGGGACGAGCCGCAATGCGTATTCGCTGGACCCAAGGAGCAGAACCGCCGCGCGCTCGGCAAATAGAAAGCCCACGGGGGCGCGCTGCTCAAAAGCGAGGGGATCGAAGAATCCCGAAAAAGTCCGTTCAATCACGTTCAACGCCAGTGTGTACTCGTCCAGCCAGAGCGAGCGACCGGAGAAGTACTGTCGAAGTCGGGTAGCGATGCCGATGAGAAGGAGGACACCGAGGAGCGTGCGGGTCGCTCTCGTGCTTTGAGTGCGTGAAGGTGAAGCGATTCCCGAACTGTCGAACATGATTGTGGCGGGTTGTAGCTGGTAAATCAAGCGCCCGCGGATGAGATGCCTGTGTCTCGTCGCGTCAGAAATATCACGAAATCGCGCAGGTAGGGAATGCACCCACACCTTCCTCCACTTGGGAGGGACGCCAACTTCGCGACGCCCCTGTCGCTCAGAAGCCCTCCTTGCAAGACGAGGTCGGACCCTTAGACTCAGACGCTGCGGTTCTGGTTGCGCGAGGACTGAGCCCTAAGGTCTCCTCGCGGATCGGGTCGCCAAGGAGATTGCGTGCGAAGACAAAAACGCGTTCACTCCCCGTCGGTTCCTCCGCCCGCTTTCAGAGGAGTCGACCACCGGGCGCCCCGATTCCTGGCGGATCGTTGAGTGGTCAGGGGGGACGGCTGTATCTCGAGCTCCCAACGTTCAATCCGTCCGGCTACGCCGCGCGGGCGGTCGAGCTCGACCCGGCGGGCGCTCGTGAGCCCATCGAGACGGAGTTCGTTCGCCACCTGGAGCTTGCCCCGAGCAACGGCCCGGAGATGAGGGACGCCCGAAAAATCGACGAGAAGAGCATCGGGGCCGTCCCCGCCCCCTCGGTTTCGCCAACTCCCCGCCCCCGTGACTCGAGCGCCCGTGGCGGACGCTGGCACGAAGACGGCATCTTCCTCAGCCGGACTCGTTTGCCCGGCAGCGGCCCAAACGGCGCTTCCAGATCAAACTTTCTGATAAGATTGGACTTACCCGATGCGAACTGTCGCGCTGCCGCATCCGCGGCTTCCGGACAACCTCCAGCCCCTGGATCTCCTCTCGCGGGATCTGCGCTGGACCTGGCGGCCGTCCCTTCGGGCGCTCTTTGCGGCCCTGGACCCCGACCTCTGGGAGAAAACGAGCGGTAACCCGGTCGCTCTCCTGTCGGCGGTTTCGACCGATCGCCTGGCGGCGGCTTCCGCCGACCGCGGCTTCCTGACCGCGCTCGCGGCGGTCCGCTCCGAGCTCGGGATCGAGGACGACGCGCAGCCGACGCATCCCGCCATGCGGGCGATGAAGGCCAAGGGGGACCGAATCGCCTACTTCTCCGCCGAGTTCGGGCTGACCGAACTGCTTCCGGTCTATGCCGGAGGACTGGGTGTGCTCGCCGGCGACCACCTCAAGTCCGCGAGCGACTTGCGGATGCCGCTCGTCGGCGTCGGGCTCTTCTACAGGCACGGGTATTTCCGCCAGTCGCTTGTTCACCCGGGAGGGCAGCGCGAGTCAAACCCCGCGATCGACACCGGCGAGCTGCCGATCTCGCTCCCGCAGACGCCGGACGGACGCCCGCCGATCATCTCGGTCGCCGTCGGGGAGCGTGAAGTCCGGGTGCTGATCCGCCTCGTGCAGGTCGGGCGCGTGCCGCTGCTGCTGCTCGACACGGACCTCGAGGAGAACCACCCCGAAGACCGGACGATCACCGCCCAGCTCTACGGCGGGGATCACGAGACCCGCATTCGCCAGGAGATCGTGCTCGGGATCGGCGGCCTGCGGGCGCTCGACCTTCTGGGCTGGCGTCCCACGATCCGCCACATCAACGAGGGGCACGCGGCGTTCGTCGGGCTCGAAAAGATGCGGCAGTTGATCGCGGACGAAGGGTTGACGTTTGCGGAAGCGCGCGAGCGCGCCGCCGCCGGCACAGTGTTCACGACGCACACGCCCGTGCCCGCGGGAATCGACCGCTTCGCGCCGGAGCTCGTCGCGAAGTACATCGCCGGGTACGTGCCCGAGGGCCTCTCGCTAGACGAGTTCCTGAAGCTCGGGCAGGAGTCGGGCGGCGATCCGCACGAAGCGTTCTCCATGGCGGTCCTCGCGCTCCGTCTCTGCGGCCACGCGAACGCCGTCTCGCAGCTCCACGCCCGCGTGTCGCGGCGGCTCTGGCTTGGGCTGCTGCCCGAGCTCGCCGACGAGGACGTCAAGATCCGCGCGATCACGAACGGCGTGCACCGCCCGACGTGGACCGACCCGGAGATCGCGGCGATGCCTCTGCTCGACGAGCCCCATCGCGTCCCGGCGGCGAAGTTCTGGGGTGTGCACGAGGCGCTCCGCACGCGTCTGGTCGAGATCTGCCGCGAGCGGCTGCGGATGCACGCGGCCTCGCAGGGTGCATCGTCCGACGAGATCGCCCGCGCGGGAAGCGTTCTCGATCCGGGCGCGCTCACCATCGGCTTCGCGCGGCGTTTCGCCACGTACAAGCGCGCGAACCTGATCTTCCGCGATCCCGAGCGGCTGCTCCGCATTCTCTCGTCGGCAAGGGTGCAGATCCTGTTCGCCGGGAAAGCGCATCCACAGGACGAGCCGGGCAAGGAGCTCCTGCGGATCATCGGCAACTACGCCGACCAGCCCGAGTTCTTCGGGAAGATCGTGCTGCTGCCGGACTACGACATGCAGCTCGCCCGCGCTCTCGTCGCGGGCTGCGACGTGTGGCTGAACAACCCGGTGCGTCCGCACGAGGCCTCCGGGACATCCGGCATGAAGGCCGCGATGAACGGCGTTCTGAACCTGTCCGTACTGGACGGCTGGTGGGACGAAGCGCCGTACGAAGAGACCGGGTTCGTCATCGGCCCGGCGACTGACTACGCCCCCGACGAGGAAGTTGCGGCATCGCTGTACAAGGTGCTCGAGAACGAGGTGCTCCCGCTCTTCTACCAGCGCGACGCGCAGAACCTCCCGACGGGGTGGATCGAGAAGATGATCCAGAGCGCGGCTCGCATCGGCCGGCAGTTCTCGTCGGACCGCATGGTCCTCGAGTACCTGGAGCTGTGTTACGTGCCCGCCGCCGAGCGCCGGATCAGCGTGCTCGAAGGCGCCCGCCGCGCCGGATACGCGCTGACGCCGACCAACCCGCGGGGATGACGGGGACCGGACCTCCGGGTCCCGTCCCGCCCCGTCGCCGTGCCGGCCTCGTCCTCCATCCGACGTCCCTTCCCGGAAAGTTCCCATGCGGCGAGGCGGGTCCGGACGCTCTGCGCTTCCTCGAGTGGGCATCGTCGGCGGGGCAATCGGTCTGGCAGGTGCTTCCGCTCGGTCCGACGGCCGGTGGCGACTCGCCGTACGGTGGCACCTCGGCATTCGCCGGCAATCCGCTCCTGATCTCCTCCGCTTGGCTGGCCGAAGACGGGTGGATCTCGCCCTGGGACCTCGCCGGCACGCCTTCCGGAGCTTCGGGCCGCTGCGATTTCGCCGCCGCGGCGCGCTGGAAGGAATTTATGCTGCGCGAGGCCTGGCGGCGATTCCGGCCCGACGCCCGCGCGGCCACGGAGCTCGATGCGTTTCGAAACGCGCCCGAACAGGCGTTCTGGCTCGCCGACTGGTCGCTCTACTCGGCGTTGCGCCGGGCTCGCGGGGGCAGGGGCTGGTGGACGTGGGACGCCGCTCTCGCCCGGCGCGACCCCGCCGCGCTCGCGCGGGCGCGTCTCGACCTCGCCGAGGACGTCGCGTTCGAGGAGTTCGTTCAGTTCCTGTTCTTCTCCCACTGGGCGCGAGTGCGGGCGCAGGCACACGCGCGCGGTATCGAGATCCTGGGAGACGTCCCGGTCTACGTCGCGCACGACAGCGCCGACGTCTGGGCGCACCCGGAGCTCTTCGCGCTCGATGCGTTCGGACTCCCCGAGCGCGTCGCCGGCGTCCCCCCGGATTACTTCAGCGAGACGGGTCAGCTCTGGGGATATCCGGTGTACCGCTGGGAAGCGTCCGCGCGCGAAGGGTACCGGTGGTGGATCGAGCGGCTGCGCGCGAACCTGCGGCTCGCGGACCTGGTCCGGATCGACCACTTCCGCGGGTTCGCGGCGTTCTGGGAAGTTGGTGCGCAGGAAACGACCGCGATCGGCGGGCGGTGGGCGCCGGGGCCCGGGCGTGCGCTGTTCGACGCGGTTCGGCGGGTGCTCGGCCCCGTGCCACTCGTCGCGGAAGATCTCGGCGTGATCACGGAAGAGGTCTCGGCGCTGCTCTCCGCGCTCGCACTGCCGGGTATGAAGGTGCTGCACTTCGCGTTTTCCGAGGACGACAGCCCGCACCAGCCGCACCGTCACGTCGAGAACGCGCTCGTGTACACGGGCACGCACGACAACGACACGACGCGCGGGTGGGCCGCGGCGCTGTCGGCGGACGAAAGAGCGCGGTACCTCGAATATGCCGGCGGCTCTGGCGCGGACCCGGCCGGCGACCTCATCCGGATGGCGTACGAGTCCGTCGCGAGGATCGCGATCGTTCCGGTGCAGGACGTGTTCGACCTCGGAACGGACGCGCGAATGAATACGCCGGGGCGCCCGGAGGGGAACTGGGCCTGGCGGGCTCGCGCGGAGGACTTTACGCCGGAGCGAGCCGCGAAGCTGCGGCGGTTGGCGGAGCTCACGGGGCGGTCGAGAAAACCGACGACGCGCCTGTAGGAGGCTGCCCCCTGTCCCCAGGCGCCGGGGGAGCTCGGGTGAGGGGCGGGACGAAAGGAGCGCGGCGGCCTCTTTTCTTGACGCTCTACTCCCCGAGCCGGACCGTCTCCCCCTTCTTCAACCCCGACCGGATCTCGACGAACTGAGACGTCGAGGCCCCCACGACGACCGTCCGGCGCGATGGTTTCCCGAACGCAGGCACCGCGAGCACCCAGGTGCCTCGCTCGTCGGATCGCACCGCCTCGATCGGTAGAAACAGCGCGTCTTGCAGCTTCGCGCACACCACCGTGCACCGCGCTGCCATCCCCGGGCGGAAGCGCGGGTCCGTCTGCCCGAGCTGCACCGTCACCGGAAAGGACCGCGACGAGTTTTTCTCCGACGCCCCGACGCTCCCGATCGCGCGCAGAGTCCCGGTCAGCGTCCGGTCCGGAAACGCGTC
>JBBROA010000113.1:0-13118 GCA_038229875.1 Thermoanaerobaculia bacterium
AAGACCGCCGGCTCCTCGTACGTCGCGAACACTTCGCGCATCACGTCGGAAATCTCTCCCACCGTCGCGTAGGCCTTCACCGCTTCGATCAGCGGCGGCATCACGTTGCGGCCGTCCGCGCAGGCCTGGCGCAGGGTCGCCAGAGTCGAGGAGACGGCGCGCCCGTCGCGCGTGCGGCGCAGCTCGGCGAGCGCCAGTTTCTGCTCTCCCTCGACCGCCTCGTCGATCGAAAGCGTCTCGATCGGCTCCTCGTTTAACTCGATGAACTCGTTGACGCCCACGACGATCTTCTCCTTCGCGTCCACGGCGCGCTGGTACGCGTACGCCGCGTCCATGATCTCGCGCTGCGGGAATCCTGCCTCGATCGCCTCGACCATGCCGCCGAGCGCGTCGATGCGGCGGAAGTAGTCGAAGCAGCCACGCTCCATCGCGGTCGTCGCCTCTTCCACGAAGTACGAGCCGCCGAGCGGGTCGATGGTGTTCGCGACGCCCGATTCGTGCGCGATGACCTGCTGCGTCCGGAGCGCGAGCTTGACGGCGAAATCCGTCGGGAGCGCGAGCGTCTCATCGAGCGAGTTCGTGTGGAGCGAGTTCGTCCCGCCGAGGACGCCCGCGAGCGCCTGGATCGCCGTCCGCACGACGTTGTTGTACGGCTGCTGGGCGGTCAGCGAGCATCCGGCGGTCTGCGTGTGGAACCGGCACATCCAGGAGCGCGGGTCCTTCGCACCGAAGCGCTCCTTCATGGTCTTCGCCCAGATTCGCCGCGCCGCGCGGAACTTGGCGATCTCCTCGAAGAAGTCGTTGTGCGAGTTGAAGAAGAACGAGAGGCGCGGCGCGAATTCGTCAACCGACAGGCCCGCCTCGATGCCGTACTCCACGTACTCGACCCCATCGCGCAGCGTGAACGCAAGCTCCTGCAGAGCGGTCGAGCCGGCCTCGCGGATGTGGTACCCGGAGATCGAAATCGTGTTCCAGCGGGGGACATGCTTTGCGCAGAACGAGAACTGGTCCGTGACGAGCCGCATCGAGGGACGCGGCGGGAAGATGTACTCCTTCTGCGCGATGTACTCCTTCAGGATGTCGTTCTGGAGCGTTCCGCCGACCTTCTCCCAGGGCGTGCCGTGCTTCTCGGCGACCGCGAGGTACATCGCAAGCGCGATCGGCGCCGTCGAGTTGATCGTCATCGAGGTCGTCACGAGACCCAGGTCGATCCCGTCGAACAGGACCTCCATGTCGCGAAGCGAGTCGATGGCGACGCCGCACTTCCCGACCTCGCCGCGCGACATGTAGTGATCGGAGTCGTAGCCGTACAGCGTCGGGAGATGAAACGCGGTCGAGAGGCCCGTCTGCCCGTGGGAGAGAAGGTAGTGGAAACGCTCGTTCGTCTGCTTCGCGGTGCCGAATCCGGCGAACTGGCGCATCGTCCAGAGCTTGCCGCGATACATCGTCGGTTGAACGCCGCGCGTATACGGGTATTCGCCGGGCCATCCGAGGTCGCGCTCCGGATCGAATCCCGCGAGCGTATCGGGTCCGGCGAGCGGGTTGACGGGCGCGCCCGAGACCGTCGTGAAGTCCTTCCTCCAGGAAGATTTCTTCGAGAAGGTCGCGGTCGCGGCCTCTTCCCAGCGCATACGGCCCTCGCGCGTCTCCTGCGGGATCGTCGGGTCCGGTTTGTGGTTCTCGCTCATGGAGCGAAGATAACATCGCGCTCCCCGCAAAACATCCCGCTGGCGCGGCGTTTCGCCCCGGCACGGAATCTGCAGCCTCAGAATTCAGCACGCGAGGTCGCGGCCCGCGCACGGGTCACGGAGCGCACACACACAGGAGGATGAAATGGCTGGAAGATTGTCTCTATGGATCGGAGCCGTGGCGCTCGTGGTCGCCGGCATTGGCTGCGCGCAGTCGGACGCGGGCATCACGACCGAAGTGAAGGCCAAGCTCGAGGCCGACCGCAGCGTCAGCAGCAGCGCGACCATCCAGGTCGAAACCAACAAGAAAATCGTCACCCTTTCCGGAAAAGCGGCGAGCGACGCGGAGAAAAAGCGCGCGGTGCAGGTCGCCAGGGGAGCCCAGGGCGTGAAGGAAGTGGTCGACAACCTGGCCGTGGACCCGTCGGTGGCGCCGCCTCCGGTTCCGGACGCGAACAGCACGACACCTTCGACCGGCCCCTCGCAGGCGGATCTGTCCGCCCCCGCGACGGCACCGGCGCCGACCGCGGCGCCCGGGCGTTGACCGCGAGAATTGGACCCGGTGGGGCCGGGCCGAGCGAGTCCCGCCCCTGCGCTTTGAGCGAAATAGCCCCGCCGGCGGGTTTGCCCTCCGGCGAGAACCCCGGTGGCTCCTCGCTATAATTCGAGGGCGGCCCATGGCGCAACTCACTCGCGAACAAAAGCTCGATCTCTACCGGTTGCTGCGGTTGAACCGCACGCTCGAGGAAAAACTCGTCAACCTGTATCGCCAGGGGAAAGTCGTCGGCGGCCTCTATCGGTCGCTCGGGCAGGAGGCGACTTCCGTCGGAACCGCGTTCGCCCTCGCCCCGGGCGACGTCCTGGGCCCGCTGATCCGCAATCTCGGATCGGTCCTCGTGATGGGCTTCTCGCCGCGTGACGTTCTGGCACAGCACATGGCCCGCGCGAGCTCTCCCTCCGCCGGAAAGGACTGCAACCTGCACTTCGGCTCGCCGGAGCGAGGCGTCGTATCAGCCATTTCGATGCTGGGCGCTTTGATCCCGGTGATGGCCGGCATCGCGCTCGGCGGGCGTCTCCAGAAGAAGAACCTCGTCGCAATGACGTACATTGGCGATGGCGGCACGTCCACGGGCGCGTTTCACGAAGGGCTCAATTTCGCGGCGGTCCAGAAGCTGCCGCTCGTCGTCGTCGCGGAAAACAACGGCTGGGCGTACTCGACGCCGTTTCGGAAGCAGACGGCCGCCCATTGCCTCGCCGACCGCGCCGCGGCGTACGGGATACCCGGCGAGACGGTGGACGGGAACGACGTGCTCGCGGTTTACGAAGCGGCGCGGCGCGCCGTCGACCGCGCGCGCGCCGGAGACGGGCCGACGCTTCTCGAAGCGAAGACGTACCGGATGAAGGGCCACGCGGAGCATGACGGACAGGCATACGTTCCCGCGGCGGAGCTCGCCGAGTGGGCGGCGCGCGATCCCGTCGAGTCCTACTCGCGGGTCCTCGTGTCGGAAGGGATCGCGACCGCCGAAGACCTCACGGCGATCGACACCGGGATTTCGGAACGCATCGAGGCCGACGCGCAGGCGGTCGAGCAGAGCCCCTTCCCCGCGCCCGAGGCCGCGCTCGACGGCGTTTACGCGCCCGGCGCGATCGACGCGGAGCCTCTGCCTCTGCCTCTGCCTCTGCCTCTGCCTCTGGTAGTCCGGAGCCGCTCCTGACCGAGACCGCGTACGTCGACGCCATCCGCGAGGCGATCTTCGACGAGATGGAGCGCGACGAGCGCGTCTTCGTCATCGGCGAGGACATCGGGGTTTACGGCGGCGCGTTCAAGGTGACGGACGGCCTTCTCGAGCGGTTCGGCGAGGAGCGCGTGATCGACACTCCGATCTCGGAGACGGCGATCGTCGGCGCGGCGGTCGGCGCGGCGATGATGGGCATGCGTCCCATCGCCGAGATGCAGTTCGCCGACTTCGCTTCCTGCGCGTTCGACATGATCACGAACTTCGCCGCGAAGTCGCGGTACCGCACCGGCGTCGGCGTACCCCTCGTCGTGCGGGGCCCCTCCGGCGGAGGCGTCCACGGCGGCCCGTTTCATTCTCAGAATCCCGAGGCGTATTTTGCCCATACGCCCGGGTTGAAGATCGTCCAGCCTTCGACCGCGTATGACGCGAAAGGCCTGCTGAAGTCGGCGATCCGGGACGAAGACCCGGTGATCTTCTTCGAGCACAAGTTCCTCTACCGGCGCGTCAAGGAAACACTCCCGCCAGGCGACTGGACCGTTCCGATCGGCAAGGCCGCCGTCCGGCGGGAAGGCCGCGACCTCTCCATTCTCACCTACGGGGCGATGGTCTGGACCGCGATCGACGCCGCGAAGACTCTCGAGTCCGAAGGCATCGACGTCGAAGTCGTCGACCTGCGCACGCTCTTCCCGCTCGACGAGGAGACGATCGTGGCCTCCGTCGCGAAGACCAACAAGGCGATGGTGCTCCACGAGGCGACGCGCACCGGGGGAATCGGCGCCGAGATCGCCGCCGTGCTCGCCGAGCGGTGCTTCGAATACCTGGACGGGCCCCTTCTCCGCATCACCGCGCCGGACACGCCGGTGCCGTTCTCGCCCCCGCTCGAGGACTTCTTCCTTCCGAACGCGGAGAAGGTCTGCCGGGCGGCGAGGGCGCTCGCGGGCTATTGACGTCGAGGGTGATCCCCCGTCACTCCGACCCGAGCCGGATGACCGCTTCACGGAATCGCCGGTGACGCTGCATTCGGCGGAGGTAGGCGTCCTCCTCGCGCGCTGATTTCGCCCGCAGGATCGCGACGGCCGCCTTCTTTTCGGCTTCGCTCCATTGACGAAGGTCTGGAATCCGGTCGAGCAGGAGAACGAGGCCCGTCGTGACGCGGCGGCGCTCGGCCGGCCAGCTCCCGAGATCGGCGTCGAGAAGATCTGAAACCCGCGCGACCGCCGCGCTTTGCAGAGTCTGCGAATCACCTCGGAACCGGCGCGCCATCCGCTCATTGACGGCGATCCCGAGCTTGCGAACGTGGAACCGGTCCCACTCCGGCTTTTCCGGTCCGGCGTCAAAAAGCACGTTTCTCTCCGCAAGCTTTCGCAGAAGGCGCGCCGGCGTCCGCCGCGCCGCGTGGCGCGCGAGCTTCTCCTCTTCTCGCACCGTCGCCTCGCGCAGCTCCGGCGAGGTCGACCGGAACCCGAGCTTCCTGTAGAACCAGAAGGCGCCCGAAGCGACCGCCTCTTCGTTCTCGAACCCGATCTGGTAGGGGTCGATCGAAAACGACGTGACGTTCAGGACCTGGCGAAAGAGCTTCATGACGCGCGCGTAGATCCATCCCGATTCGCCTTCGCGAAACGTGTAATAGACGTTGAACCCGACCTCGATCCGCTCGAAGAGGGCGAGGCCCTCGACGTACGCGACCGGGATTCCATTCTTCGTCACGAAGGCCGCGTAGCCGGCGCGCAGCGGCAGCCGGCGCCCGGGAGGCAGTCCGAAGAGGGTGATCTCGCAGCCGCGGCCCGCGTCGGCGACTCTGACGGTCGCCGGGTCGCCGTACGTGAAGCCGTACAGCTCGCGGTATCTGGCCCCGTTAGCGTCTCTCGAAAAGTCGAGGCGCCGCAGCCCCTCGCGCGCCGACACACGGCGCAGCGGCATCGGCGGGCCGTCCATCTCGGCCGCGACGTTGACGTCTCGCCGGGCGAGCAGAGGCTTCGGGTGAAGGAAGGGTGGAGTCTCCCCCTCCGCCTCCGCCTCCGCCTCCGTCAGCCGGGCGAGAGTGCGCGATGCGGATCCCGAGAGCTCCCAGAGGACCGGGAGCGCCAGTCCGTCGAAGAGCTCCGCACGATCCCGCGGCGAGAGCGCAAGTGCATCGAACCGGCGGAGGAGCCAGGACAGCTCGTCCTGGCGGCCGCGAGCCGCCGCGAGCCACGCCCGATAGGGGACGTTCGCGTCGGCTAGCGCCTCTTCCTCGAGCAGGGGGACGAACCGCGGGAGCGTCGCCCCGAGTCGGTCCTCCGCCTCGAACGCGTCCCAGTCGATGCGGACCGCGTCGGGATGGCGGGCGGCGAGGCCGCGCAGGAAGTCGTAGGAAAACGTCGTCCCGATCGAGGTGCCGGCAATTCCCGCGATCTCGGGCGCGTCGAGGTCGCTCGAGTCCTCCCCCGCTTCCAGACGCGCCGGGACCTCGCGCGCCAGGCGCTTCAAGATCTGCAGGGAGAGCCGCCGCACCCGCGCGCTCTCCGGATACGCGGCGTGGAAGAGCAGTGCCTCGTGCAGCCGGGCAAGCTCCGCGGGCGCGCCGAACGGCGCCGTGCGCAGTTTTTCGAGCGCGCGGAGGGTCGCGCCGCCGGACGGGCGCTCACGCCGCCCCTTTTCGAGAATCGTCAGGTTGTCTTCGGGCACGCGCCAGCATTATCCGCGCAGCTCCGACCCGGAAGACAGGCGCGCCCTCGCCGCGGCGAGAACTAGAATGGCGCGATGTCCCGCCGCGTCGCTCTCGCCGTATTCGTCGTGCTCGCTCTCGCCGTCGGAACGGGGCTTCTCGTGCGCTTCGCCGGAGGCGGCGGGATGCCCCGCGTGGCCGCCGGTTCGACGGTTCTCGACGTGGACCTCGACGACAGATATCCCGAAGGCCCGCCTTCATCCGGGTTCTCGACCCTGCTCTCCCCCGCCCGAACGACACTGCGCGAGCTCCTCGAGACGATCGACCGCGCCGGAACGGACCCGGCCGTGGCAGGCCTCGTGGCGCGGGTCGGCGGCGGGCCGTCGGGAATGGCGCGCGCGCAGGAGATCCGCGACGCGGTGCTGCGGTTTCGGACCCATCGGAAATTCGCGTGGGCGCAGGCCGAGACGTTCGGGGAAGGTGGCAACGCGACGCACGGATACTTCCTCGCGTCGGCGTTCGATCGCATCTTCCTGCAGCCCTCGGGAGATCTCTGGCTCTCGGGCGTCGCGCTCGAAACGCCTTTCGTCAGGGGAACATTTGAGAAGCTCGGCGTGCAGCCCGTCTTCGGAAAGCGCTACGAGTACAAGAACGCCGTCGACTTCTACACCGAGAAGGGATTCACGCCCGCTCACCGCGAAGCGCTCGAGAAGCTCAAGGATTCCTGGTTCGGGCAGCTCGTCCGCGGCATCGCATCCGGCCGCCGGCTCCCCGAGGCCGACATTCGCGCCGCGATCGACCGGGCGCCGCTGCTCGGCACCGAGGCTGTCGGCGCGCGTCTCATCGACGAGCTCGCGTACCGCGACCAGGTCGTGCGCCAGGCTCTCTCCCGCGCCGGGCGTTCCGCCGAGATGGTCTCGCTCGCCCGCTACCGCGCCCGGATCGGCCGGCCGCGCGGCCGCCGGGCAATCGCCCTGATCTACGGCGTCGGAGAAGTCACCCGCGGCCGCAGCGCCGAGAACCCGTTCGCAGGGTCGCTGACGATGGGCTCGGAGAGCGTGAGCGCCGCGTTCCGCTCGGCGTCGGACGATCCGGCGATCCGCGCAATCGTCTTTCGGGTCGACAGTCCGGGCGGGTCTTACGTCGCCTCCGACACGATCTGGCGCGAGGTCGCCCGCGCGCGCGAGAAGGGCAAGCCGGTCATCGTGTCGATGGGAGACGTGGCGGGATCGGGCGGCTACTTCGTCGCGATCGGCGCGGACAAGATCGTCGCGCAGCCGGGGACCATCACCGGGTCGATCGGCGTCTTCGCCGGCAAGTTCGTCATTTCGGGACTGCTCGAAAAGCTGGGAGTTTCGTTCGACGAAGTCCACTCCGGCGCCAACGCTCTCCTGTGGGACCCGACCCGCGATTTCTCGCCGGCGGAGCGCGCGCGCTTCGATGCGTGGCTCGACCGGGTCTACGAGGACTTCACCGCGAAGGTCGCGGCGGGCCGCCGTCTCTCGAAAGACCGCGTCCACGAGATCGCGCGCGGCCGCATCTGGTCAGGCGAAGACGCGCTCGCATTGAAGCTCGTCGACGAGCTCGGCGGCCTCGAAACGGCCGTGCGGCTGGCGAAGAGATCCGCGAAGATTCCGCTTTCCGAGAACGTGGCGCTCGAGGTCTTCCCGCGCCCGCGCACCCTCGCGGAGATCGTCCGCTCGCGGATGTTCGGCCGCCGGGAAGCGGACCGGGAAGACGAAGGAGACGCGCAGATGATCGGCGGCGCGCTGCGGACGCTTCAGCCGCTCGCGAGACGCCTCCATGAGCTGGGTCTCGACGGCCCCCGCGGCGTTCTCTCGATGCCCGAGGTCCGGTAGTCAAGGTCGCTCCATTTCCGTGGGCGGCGCCAGGGCCGGGCACCGCGCGCGTCAGCCGGCCGCCTCTTTCTCGTAGAACTGGAGGCAGACTCCGGACGGCACGATCAAGTGGAATTCGCGACGGCCCCAGAATTTCGTCTCGAGCGGGCCCACGACCGCGGGCACTGAGCGAAATTCGTCGTACAACGCGTCGAGCCCCGTCACACCGATGCTGAAACTGGAGTTTTCCGCCCACTCCCGGTTGTCGTTCACGACGAGGTTGAAGCCGATCCCCTGGCGCTCGATCCCCGCCATCTGCTCCGCTTGCCAGACCACCGAGAAGCCGAGGTGCTCTTTGTAAAACGCGACCGCCGCGGCGAGATCTGGGCCGGCGGGGATCATCGGCGTGACGGAACGAAAGACGGACTTCATGAGAACCCCTCGGTCCGGAGACGCGCGACACCGGGCTGCAGCGAGAGTAACCCCGCTCGAAACCTCTCAAGAAGATCAGTGAGTCTCGGCGGCGGCGGACCTGGTGGATTGCGCCCACCGCCGGAAAGGGTGGCAGGGGCGCCTCCGGGTCCGCCTTCCGTCAGGCCCTGGGTTCAAATAAATCCCACAGGTTGCCGTAAAGGTCCTGGAACACGGCGACGGTGCCGTAGTCTTCCACCTTTGGCTCCCGAACGAAGATGACGCCCTTTGCTTTGAACGAGTGGAAGTCGCGCCAGAAATCATCCGTGTAGAGGAATAGGAACACCCGACCGCCGGTCTGATTTCCAATGCGCGACGCCTGCTCGTCGCCGACGGCTCGTGCGAGAAGGAGCCGGGATTCGGTTGAACCCGGCGGCGCGATGACCACCCAGCGCTTGGCTTGCTCCGGGACGAAAAGGTCTTCAACCAGGGTGAAGCCGAGAGTTCCGACATAAAAATCCAGGGCCTCGTCGTACTCGTGCACGACCAGCGCCATCAGGCCGATCGACTGTTTTACGGACATATCCGCGCGATCGAGGCCGGGGGACGCCATTGGGGGTACGCGAAGCATCCGACATCCTCTGCGCCCAACTCACCAGGGCTCCGAGACGCGGGCGGCAAGGCTGGCGGCGGCCGCCGCGACACGATTTTAGGCCTCGGCATTCCCGTCCTCCGACACCGGGTCGTGCGACAGCTCGATCGCCACCTAAGAGAACCCAAGGGTCGCGTTGGTATTGAAAACCACCAGACTGCTCTTGAGTGAAAGTACCCTGTCCGCTTGGCGCTCCCGCCGTTCGTCTCGAAGCTCGGCGGGGGCGGCGGCAGACCGGACGAAGGTGAACCGCACTCATGGGGACGGCCGCCGCCTGCGATCCCTGTGAACGGAGGCATGCCAGTTGAAAGCGGGCGAGCCCCGCTGCAGAGGTCCGATCGACGGGACGTCTTCAAGGCCAACCTCAGTCCGCTTGCGTCGGCGCTGGCGCGGCAACGCCCTTGATGATCAGCCACACCGCCAGCCCCACCTCGAAAAGCATGACCGGATACCACATGAACGACGTGACCGGGCCACTCAGCAATCCCGCGAGCTGAAGCGGAAAGCAGATGACGGGCAGGATTGATCCAAGCACGCCGAGCCAGGCGAGTGGGGCCGGGATCATGCGACCGCGGAGGAGGAGCCATGAGAAAAGCAGGCTCCCCACGGCGAAGAAGGCCGCGCTTGCGGTGAACGACGCTTCCATCTTCAGGAAGAATGCGCCGAGCGCGGATGCTGCCCCGGGGTCGAGTGCAGCACCTTCGGGCCCCGAGAGCCACACGAGGCCGAGCGTCTTCGACACGTCCATGCCGCCGATGCCTTCCGCGACCCGGCAGGCCAGCGCCAGCAATGCCAGATCGCGATCCTGCCCTCGCGTGATCGAGTAAAGGGTCACGCCAAGCACCAGCGCGCAGAAGTTTCCAATCAGACCGAACACGACGGTCAGGCGCACCTCTGTCGCGTGCCGGGCGATCTCTGCGAGTTGCGCGGCGACCCCCTCTCCGCCCGTGACACGCTTGAACAGAACGATGCTCGCCATCGTGGCCGCGATGTAAACCAGGAACGTAATCCCGGCGATTCTTGCGTTCGTCCGGCGAGTCATGGGCCCTCCGAAGGGATGTTCGGCGTTGCCCATCGCCTCGAATGCGTCTTGCGGCTTCCGTCGAGTTTTGGGCGGCCTGACGTCCCGAAACACAGCGGACATGGCAGCGCATCGGAGGGCGCCCGGGGCATCGCGATGTCAGGCAGGACGCACTCACCGCCCATGAAGCGCCTTCCTTTTGAATAACCAGATGAGAAGCTCGCCGAGAAGCGGACCTCCGACCAGGAGGTAGAGGGGGACAAACAGGAAAATCAGAGCTGAAGTCGAGGAGAGATGCACGAACGACGCGTCGATGTAAGCCCAGCAGGTGAAGATGAGTGCAATCAGAGACACGGACAGACTCGCTTTCGCCCCGGCGCCGGATCGGCTCCGCAAAAGGACGTAGCCCGCAAGCGCGGCGTATGGCATCAAAGCCCAGCCGACAAGCAGATTGGGGCGCCAGGTCCAACCTGCCGCACGCGCCATCAACACGGCGGTCACGACGGCCGCCACGACCAGGGCCGAAAGCGACAGAGCAGTGGAACGCTTCACTGCCGCACCTTGCGTAACGTTCCAGGACTCGCCGCCTGACCGCGTGTGCTGTGCCGCATGCGGAGGCTTTCGAGGCTAGGTCGGCCGGAGCGAAGGGTCAGACCGCACGTTCGTACTGAGGCCGACCGTTCGGGTCATTGGCCGGCAAGCGGTTGCCAGAGTTCTACTTTGTTTCCTTCCGGATCGATCACCCAGGCAAACTTTCCGTACTCGGAATCGTCGACCTTCCCGAGAACGTTGCAGCTTTCTTCACGCAAGACTTTGACCAGGGCGTGGAGATCCTCCACCCGGTAGTTGACCATGAAAGTTGCAGTGCGGGGCGCAAACTGGTCACTTTGCTCCGAGGCGATAGACCAGGCGGTTGTTCCGGCAAACGGCTTACCTTCAGCGTCGGTCCAGGTGAAAGCCGCGCCACCCCATTTCTGAACATCGACTCCGAGGTGCCGCTTGTACCAGGCCCTGTAGCGCCGGGGCGTCTTTCGCTTTGAAGAAGATGGCGCCAATGCCAGTGACTCGCTTCATAGAACCTCCAAAGTCGAGTGGTGGTGAGTGAGAGTGTTTTTTTCTGCGGCCTGGCCGGTGGCGGCTCAGCTCCGGCGACGGCGGCGAAGCCGACGGCGTCCGCTGCAGCCGCGGGTCAGGCGCCGAGCCGTAACCAGGCGAGATGGTCAGTAATTCTGCCGTACCTACCGTTTCGGCTCTTCGTAGAGCCCGAACTCGTTGCCGACCGGATCGGTAAAGGCGGCAAACGCCCCCATGTTCTGCCCGATATCCGTGCGCGGCGTGACGACTCCGCCGCCGGCCTGCTCAATGCGCTTCATCGACTCTGTGATGCTGTCGACCATGATGTAGGTCCGAGTGCGCTCATCGGGCGTCCGATCCCCCTCCTTGACCCACGTACCACTCACACCCCCCGCGTCATCGAAGGCCAGGTTGCCGTCTCCGCGTTCCCGCACCTTCCATCCGAAGATGTCCGAATAGAAGCGCGCGGAATCCTCGGCGCGGTCAGCTGGGATTTCGAGATAACAGATCTTGCCGTGGGGCATGTGGATGCTCCGGGACCGCGCCGGCGGCCTACGCTCACGGCGTGGACCGGCACGCCACGAAGTATAGCTCTCCCGGCGAAGCAAGTCTCAGAGCTGGGTCCGGACAGCGTTTGACCTCGGGTATCGTGAAACAGCGTCCTTCCGCGACTTTCCCTTGCGCCTTACTGCGCCACTCGCCGCTTAACGGTCTGCGCGGCAGCGGCGAGCGAAGAGGCGAAGCCGATAAGCGAGTCCGCTGCACCGGCGTGATAGGCGCGGTGCGTCGAGGTAAGCATCACGCCACCTCCCGCCTTCGGTATCTCCGAAAGTCCCATTCCATGTAATGCCACATCACAAGACCGAATACGAGACCATCAAGCAGAGCGATGCCAACGATTGGAAGGATGACTCGCGGCAGAAACGTCGACGGTATGCCGGCAATGAACGACCCATGGTCTCTTGACACTGGTGGTTCAAGATGTAAACACCGACCACGGCTAGGGCCGCCATGCCTCCACCAAAGACGAGAACCCCATCGACCAGGATAAACCGCGAGCCGCGCGAGCGATGCTTCGACCAGCGCAGGGCCTGCCGAGGGCGAAGATCGACCAGGAACGGCAAGAGTCTCCGTGAAGTCATAGCTTTGCCGCGCCTAACGGCGTTGGAGCTCAGCGGCGCCACCCGCCTAAGCTGGCTAGCTAAGCCACGGCTGTTCGACGGCAGGCGCGAGATCATTGCCGAGCTCGCCCGGGTGGCGTCCGCTGCAGCGAGGGGTTAGGCGTCACTCCCCTGATGGTGGGAGCTGGACTCTTTTGATCGAAGCGGTGCGATGATTCTTGCCATGAATGAAATAGGCTTGGAGGTCTGGACATTGGCGCGAAACACCCTGCTGCTCCTGACCACCCTCTTGTTGTTTGCATGCTCCGGTTCGCCTAGGGTTTCACCGGAGGATCGCATTGCGAGGGAACTCAAGGCCATGGCCGGCTCGTGGAGGCCCATTTCCACTGAGAACAACGGATATAAGTCATCCGAAGGGGATCTGACTGGAATTCTTTGGATTCGGGACGCAGACGGCAAGTGGACCGCGCGGCGGGGCGGCAAAGTTCTTGTCGAGTGGGCGGTCAAGAATATCGACCCGACGCAGAATCTCAAGATGATTGACATTGAGGTGACGGCCGGCGCGTACAAGGGAGTGGTTTACCTAGGCATCTATGAACTCGATGGCGACACGCTGCGGATCTGTTTCGCCCTGCCAGACAAACCCGAGCGACCCACGGAATTTGCGGCGGCTAAAGGAACCGTCCGTGCACTCTCCGAGTTCAAGAGGGTGAAGGACTAGGCGGCGCTGTGACCGGCCGGAGCCGAACACCGCCGCATCAGTCGGGGACACTGGTGGCGCGGCGATAGCAGCCCGTGGATAAATCGGCGATTTGGGTTTCACGCGACAGCGGGTTGAAGGTTTGCGGTTGTGTCGCGACGCGCGTCTGAGAGGCCAGTTTGGGTCAGAAGGACAACGAGGGCACGCGCGGAGGCAAGAAACGATGA
>JBBROA010000114.1:0-13027 GCA_038229875.1 Thermoanaerobaculia bacterium
CGTCGCGAGGAATGCCCCGATCGCCGGCAGCGCGATCGCGGCCGCGGCCCACCACACCCACCTCGATCGCGGACGGCCGGCGGAGGTCTCGGCGGCAACAACCAGCGCCGGAACGACGGGTCGGTCCGTGCGGATCGTCGGCGCGGTTTCCGCGAAGCCCGGGGGCGTCGATCCCGCCGCGAGCGGCGCGGATCGGCCCGAAGGCGTGCCGCCCGGCTCCGGCGGCCGGCCGAATTTCTCGAGAGGCGGCAACGGAACGGGATTCCCCGCCAGGAAGTTCCGAAGCGCGGTGCCCATCTCCCCCGCTGTCTGAAAGCGCGCGGCCGGGTCGCGCTCTAAGGCCCGCATGACGATCGCCTCGAAAATCGGGTGAATGCCCGGACGCTTGGGCCCGAGCGGCTCAGCGGCCATCGTGAACCGCTTCATCGCCATCCGCACGGGGTCGGTGTCCTGAAACGGAAAACTGTTCGACACCATGCGGTAGAGGGTCGCGCCGAGAGAATAGATGTCGGCCCGCCCGTCGATCACTCCGCCGGTCAGCTGCTCGGGCGCAATATACGCAGGAGAACCGAGGATCGTTCCGGTGCGCGTGTGAACCACGCTCTGCTCGGACTTGGCGATGCCGAAATCCATCAGGAAAGGATGACGCCTCGTGTCGACGAGGATGTTCTCCGGCTTGATGTCGCGGTGGACGATCCCCCGCTGGTGGCTGTATTCGAGCGCGTCGCACACGGCAACGGCGAGGGCGGAGGTCTCGACTTCCGACCACGGCCCCTTCTGTTTGAGCTCGAGGATCAGCGTCGGACCGTCGACGAACTGCATCGTGAACCAGCAGAGGTCTTCGTGCTGGCCGTAGGCGAAGATCTTTATGATGTGCGGATGATCGAGAGAAGCGGCGAGCCGGGCCTCCTGGCGGAAACGCTCCGTGAAGTCCGGGTCTTCGAGGTCGGCCGCGAGGACCTTCAAAGCCTCGATGCGGTCGAGCCGGCGGTTCCGGACGCGGTATACGGTGGCGAAGCCGCCGCGGCCGAGATGCCCGACCATTTCGTAGCTGTCTGCGAGGAGGGCCGCGATGCGGGCCTCGCGCGAATCGGACAGAGAGGACAAGGGAAGGAGGTCTGTCCTGGATCAGCGAGCCGGTCGTAGAGGAAAGAGCAAGGTTTGACCGCTCACATCGCGAGCCCGCGGTCGCCCCGCGAAAACGGAATCCGCTGACTCGCGAGCCAGGCCTGCGCTCGTTCGAGCGCCTGGCGCTCCTTGAAATGAAAGAAGCGCGCCTCTTCCTTCGGGAACCGGAGAAGCGCCTTGCGGAAAGCGGAGACGGATTCGGGCCCCTGGAGCGCCGCCGCCAGCGTCCGGCGGCACGCCTCGTCCTCGCACTGCGGCAGGAACGCCTCGAGGTCTCCGAGCGTGCGCTCTCCCTGGTCGCGCGGGAGGGCGACGAAGCGGGGATTGCCCGCGAACTCCGCGTGGCGCGCGGCGTCCGCGACGAGCGCCTGCTCGACATCCCCGGTCTCGCGGTCGAAAAAATGTGTGATCTGGTGGGACCGGCTCTCGAAGCCGACGATCAGGCCTTCCCAGTCGATGGAGAGTGGCATCAGACGTGCTTTTTCGCCTTGGGGAAGCCGCGGTTCTCAGGCATAAGCCGGTATGATACGCGGTTCATATGACTGTGAAAAAAATCTCGACATTCGACGACTGGATTGACGCCTTCCGTTCGTGGCAGGGCGACATCAATCTCCGCCTGCCGAAATTCTCGGACTACCAGTTCGAGGCGAAATACGGAGACCTGAAGACGAACGAGATCGAGTACGGAGACTTCGCCGGCGAGAAGAAATGGGAGCGGGTCACGCAGATCCCGCAGCAGCAGATCCGCGACGCGCTCTTGAACCTCATCGTTTACCAGGGCGACACGGAGTTCGCGTCGGTCGAGCAGCAGCGCAACCTCCTCGAGACGTCGCCCTCCGATTACGACACCGACAGCGTGTGCCGGATCATGGTGGAAGAGATGAGGCACGGGTGGCAGATGTGCCACCTCCTCGTGAACCACTTCGGAGAGACGGGCAAGATCGAGGCGCGCAAGCTCCTCGAGCGCCGCTCCTGGGACAACAGCCGCCTGCTCGGCTCCTTCAACGTGGAAGTCGACAACTGGGTCGACTTCTTCACGTACACCGAGTTCGTGGACCGCGACGGCAAATTTCAGCTGAACATGCTGTCGACCTCCGCGTTTGCCCCGCTCGCCCGCTCGATGGGCCCGATGCTCCGGGAAGAGGGTTTCCACCTCGGGACCGGGCACATGGGGCTTCAGCGGATCGTTAAGGCCGGACGAGTCCCGCCGGCGCTCCTCCAGAAATACATCAACAAGTGGCTCTCGACCGCGTACGACCTCTTCGGCAAGGACTCTTCCTCTTCCGCGGAGTGGTTCTATGTCTGGGGGCTGAAGGGGCGGTACGACGAATCCCGCCAGGCCGAGGCGCCGGACAAGGCGCACTTGAACGAGCTCTCCCGCGAAATGTACCGGCAGGAAGTCGAGAAGCTTCTCCAGTCGATCAGCCGGCTGCTTCCCGCGGGAACCGATCCGATCGTCGCGCCGGACATGAAGTTTCATCGCTCCATCGGCGAGTTCGCCGGCGAGCCTTATTCGGTGCGAGGCGAGCGTCTGTCGCCGGAGGCCTGGGAGAAGCACGCGGCGGAGGTTCTTCCAAACGAAGAGGAGAAGCAGTTCATCCGGGATCTCATGAGAGAGCCGGGCTGGATCGCTCCCCGCGAAGAGGTCACCGCGATCACGGAGAACTGAGCCGCTGACCGCATCGCTTCTCCGGCGCCGGCTCCTCGCCTGGTACCGCGCCGAAAACCGGCAACTCCACTGGCGCGGGACCCGGGACCCGTACCGCATCTGGGTCTCCGAAGTGATGCTGCAGCAGACGACCGTTGCGGCGGTGCGCGCGCGGTATCTCTCTTTTCTCGACCGCTTCCCGGACATCGACACTCTGGCCCGCGCGCGGGAGGAGTCGGTGCTGGCGGAATGGTCCGGCCTCGGCTACTACGCGCGCGCCCGCCACCTGTGGCGCGCCGCGCGGCAGGTTGTGCGCGAGAATGGCGGACAGCTGCCCCGGGACATCGCGGCGCTGCGCGCTCTTCCGGGATTCGGCGACTACACGGCGGCGGCGGTGGCCTCGCTCGCCTGGAACTTCCGCGCGCCCGCCGCGGACGCTAACGTGACCCGCGTGCTCTCCCGCCTGCACGCGATCGAAGGGATCGCCGGGTCTCCTTCTCACCGCCGGAGTGTCCTGTCGGCCGCCGCCGAGCTTCTTCCCCGGCAGAGGCCGGGCGACGCGACCGCCGCGCTCATGGATCTGGGACAGGCGATCTGCCTTCCCCGTACTCCGCAATGCCCCCGCTGCCCGCTCCGTCGTGACTGTGCGGGCTTCGCTTCGGGAAATCCGGAGCGGTATCCGCAACGCGTCGCGAAGGCTCCGATGACACGGGCGGAGGTAGCGGCCGGGGTCGTCGTGCGGGACGGCAGAGCGCTCCTCCTGCGCCGGCCGCCGGGCGTCTCTCTGGCGAAACTGTGGGAGTTCCCGTCCGTCGAAGGCGGAACTCCGGAGGAGGCCAGGGACCGCCTCGAGACCTTTCTCGACTCACTCGGTCTCGTCCTCGATCGAGGGCTGGAGCCGCGGCCGGCGACCCACACGATCATGCGCCGCCGCCTCGGGATCTCGGTGTTTCGGGCTTTTCCCGCCCCGGGGGCGCCCGATCCGGCCTCGCGGCAGAATCGCGAACGCGCGCGCTGGTGGTCCGCCACCGAGCTCGATTCGGCCGCGGTATCGACCCTCACCCGCAAAATCGGTCGAGCCGCCGGATTCCTTCCAGTGGCACAATGATCCCACTCTGACAAACAAACCCCGCGGTCGGCGTCTCCCGGGGGCGTGGCTCACGCTCGCCCTCGGGCTGGTGCTCGTGCTCTCCGACAGCCCGCCCGCGAGCGCCGACGGCCCGGCAAACCCGACGTCGCGTCTGACGCTGCGAAACGGGATCGTCTATCTCCTGGCCGAGCCGCCGAGGATCTCCGGAAAGCGCGTGGTCTTCACCACGATGGACGGTCAGATGTATTCGATGGACCAGAGCGAGGTCCAGTCGATCAGCGCCGCTCCCCCGCCGACCCGCACCCCGGCGCATTCGTACAGCACGCAGGATTCCCGCGCCTTAGGTGCGCTCGCCCGCCAGGACCGCGAGGCGCGAGGCCTGAAGGCCGAGGTGGCGCCGCGGCGCGCGCCAGCCTCGAAGAAGAGCCGCGCGCCCGCCCCGAAGAGGAGCGCACGAAAAGCGGGCAGGACTCCGACGCCGAAAGCCTGAGAGGACGGCTCGGGCCGTCCGCAGGCGCCTCCGTCTTCGCCGTTCGCCGTTTTCCGTTCGCCCCGCCCGTCAGGTCTACGGTTCGAGCACCACGGCCACCGCCTCCACGAGGGCGGCCGAGGTAAACGGCTTTCCGAGAAAAGCGGCGCCAAGGATCCAGGACCGCGACTCCTGATGCTGGCGGTCTCCGTACCCGGAGATGAAGAGGATCCGGACGTCGGGCCGCCGGGCGACGACGTCCGCGGCGAGCTCGAACCCCGATCGCCCGGGAAGGGTGACGTCCGTGATCAGCAGCCCGACAGGCTGCAAAGACGCGTCGAAGGCGCGCAGCCCCTCCTCCGCGGAAGGCGCGAGCAAGACCTCGTACCCGGCGCTCTCGAGGACTCGGAGCGCGAATCGTCGAATGGATTCCTCGTCCTCCACCAGGAGGATGCGGGCCCGGGATGCTTCAGTCATCGCAGTCTGTCTCTCTTCCGGCAGGCGTCGAGCGGGGCGGCGCCGCCCCCTCCGGCTCTGCCCGACGCTCAGCAGCGGGTCGGAATGGGTTCGATGGGCATGGCCACCTCCGGAGAACTGCACTTGGGACCGCACCGAAGGCGATTCCTTCGGCTCGGGAGTGAAGTGCTCCGGAGAGCCCCGAATTGGGACACCCGGGCGGACGATTCATGAAAAAAACGGGCGGCGGAGGCGCGCGGCGCTTCGCCCCGCTGCCGGTCGAGAGAAAAAGGTGCGGCGGAGCCGCCCGGCGTCAGGCGGAGGCTTGCCAGTCCTGGCGGCGGAGCGCCTGCTGCATCTCGCGGCGAAGCTCCCCGACCCGCTCGAAGTCGGCGTCACGGCCGCAGAGCGCGTCCTGGATCTGCCGCGAGACCGACGGGTCGAGCCCGGGATGCCGGAGGACGCCCGCCTGGAAGATGTCGAGACGCTGCCGCGCGCGGGGCAGGTCGCCCGCGCGGGCCCAGCTCTCGATCTCGAGGAGAGAGGCCGTCAGGGCTCGCGCCGAGAGCTCGAGCTCGGAGTAGAGCCTCACCGCCTGGAAGAGAGACAGCGCCGCTTCTCGGTATCGCGAGGCGGAAAAGAGAACCTCGGCCAGTCCATGCCGCACGAACGCGAGGGAGCGACGGTGGTCCCTCGAGAAACGCCGGAGCGCCCGAGCGTACTCACGCCGCGCCTCGTCGAGCCGCCCCATCTTCTGCAGGCACGCTCCGATGTTGTTCAGGCAGTTGATCGAATTGCTCCAGAGGTGAAGGCGGTCGAACACGAGCGCCGCCTCGCGGAAGAGCGTGAGGGCCTCCTCGTGCCGGCCGAGGCTGAACAGGGCGATTCCCCGGGCGACGCGCGACCTCGCCAGGGAGTCCTCGACGTCCAGGTCCTCGAACGTCGCTTCCGCGCGTCGCGCGAGGACCAGGGCTTCCTCGGGCCGATCGAGGAAGAATCTCCTCTGGGACTCGAGGAGCTCAACGGTCGCGAGACTCATCTCGTCGCCCGTGGCGCGCCCGAAACAGACGTAGGCGATCTCCAGGTGCGAGCCGGCGCGTCCGAACTCGCTCGTCCAGTTGCACGCCTGTCCCACGAGCTGATGCGCCTGCGCGAGGAGAGCCAGCCGGGGCACCATCCGCTCGGCGCCGGGTTCGACCGACTCGTCGCGACGGCGCAGGCGCGCGATCGCCTCCTCGCCGAGCCGCATCATGGCGACGGGGTTCTCTGCGATCCGGACGCCCGCGCTCTGCAGGGCATAGAGAAGGGCAAAGCGGTCGGCCGCTTTTCCGAGGCAGAGTCGCTCGAGCGCGTCATGCCGCGCGGCGGGATCGAAGGCGGCGCCGAGGACGTCGTTCTGCGTGATCTGCGCGGCCGCCGACGCGTCCAACGCGGCGCGGCGGATGTCCGTCGGACGCTCCGCCCGATCGACCCGGGGCTCGGGGCGGCGGCGGAAGGGATCGCCGGCCGCAAGCTCGCCGTGGGCGGCGCCCCCGTCGAGATCTCCCCGTCGCGCCGCGCCGCGCAGCAGGAGATCCAGTTGACCGATATTGTCGCGCACCCGGGCACAGGTGCGACAGCCTGCGAGATGCTCTGTGACGGATTGGCGCTCCCCCACCAGCAGATCTCCCGCGGTGAAGCGGAGCAGCGTGAATTCGTCGGGATGAGAGACGGTCAGTTCAGACAAGCGCGTAACCTCTTCAAGCATCGGGTGATGGTCTTGAAAACACCGGACGACGCGAGCGCCATGGAGTGCGCGGCCTCGTTCAAGCTCTGTCCTTCGATGTAGTAAGCCGACAGAATCCGCCGGCAGGACGACGAGATCTCGCTCAAGGCCTCCCGAAGGGCAATACGGACCTCGATCCCGACGGGGTTCTCTCCTGCCGGGCGCTCCTCCTCGAAGGGTTCCCGGAGGACCTCTCCCCTCCTGCGATGGGACGACACGAATCGAACGCATCGCGCCCGAAAAACCGCGAACACGAGCCCCTCGGGACTGTGGACGGTTCCGGAATGTCGGAGCAGCTCGAGGGCGGTGTCCTGGATGAGGTCCTCCGAGTCCTGAGAACCAATCCCGAAACGCCCCCTCGCAAACGCGAGGAGCTTGCGCTTCTGGGCCGCGTCGTCGAGAAAGGCTTCCGCCACCTCTCGACTCGTCGGATCGACCTGGGCTTCCATCGGCGACGTTTCGCTCCGTTCAGGAATGTGGCGGGGGACCGGGATCAGTGGCCTGTGGAGTCGTCGGGCGATCTCCCCCGCGCTGCCAGCAGGCGGTGAAGCGACGCGGAGTCTCCGGAGGCGAACAGGAGAGGGTCAAAACCCGCCGTTCTCAGGATTCGGGCGAGCACCGGCCGCATCTCCGAGTCATCGTCGACGATCGCGATCCTGGGGCTGCGGCGCATAAGTGATCGACCATTGTAAGTCGAAGAGGCCCCCGGAGGTCCCCGGAGGGCCTTAACGCCCGGGGGCTATTATGATTTTGAGACCCGCCATGTTTGAAACCGGGAAGAACGCGGTCAACGGGACCATCCGCGTGCTGCTCGTCAGCACGGCAGAAGGGGCCCAGAAGATCCTCGCCGAGCTGACGAGCGCCGGCATCGACCCGGAAGTCCTCCGCGCCCGGACGAACGAGGAGCTCGACAAAGCTCTGGATTCCGGATTCTGGGACGTGGCGATCTGCGACGACGGCGTCCCCGACATGGAAGGCCCCGCGACCCTCCGCCGGATCAAGCGTGTACGCCCGGAGCTGCCGGTGATCCTCATCTCGTTTTCGTTCGGGGAAACCGTTGCGGCCGCCGCAATGAAGGGAGGCGCCGACGATTTCCTGGCGCAGGGGATGCTCGCCCGGCTCGCGGCGGCGGTCGAGCGCGAGGTCCGCGTCGCCCGGGCTCGCCGCGGCTGGGAGACGGCCAACCGCGAGTTGAAGGCCGCGGAGGCGCGCATCAACGCGTTTCTCGACAATAGCCCGACCGTCGCGTTCATGAAGGATGACCAGGGCCGAATGGTCTACGTCAACCGGGTTTTCGAGAGTGTCTTCGGACTCACTCTCGACGCCGTTCGCGGGAAGAAGGACTCGGATTGGCTGCCGCCGGAAATCGCTGCGCGCCTCTCGGCCAACGACGACGCGGTGCTCCGCGCGGGAGCCGCGCTCGAGTTTGAGGAGGCGCTTCCCGCGCCGGACGGCATGCATCAGTGGTCTGTCTTCAAGTTCCCGTTCCAGGATGCAGGCGGAGCGACTTTCGTCGGCGGCATGGCGGCGGACATCACGTTACGCCGGGAAACCGAGGACGCGTTGAGGACCTCGGAGGCTCTTCACCAGGAGCTCATTGAGCACGGGCAGGTTCTTCTGTGCACCCATGCTCTGGACGGTCGGATTCTGGCGGTCAACGCCAACGCGAGCCGGTCGCTGGGCTTTGCGCCCGGCAAACTTCCCAGGGGCCGCAGGATCCAGGACATCCTCGATCTGGAGAGCCAGGCCGAGTTTCCGGAATACCTGAAGAAGATCCGCGAGACCGGGTCGGCCAGCGGCGTCATGGTCGTTCGTACCCGCGGAGGCGAGCGGCGCCATTGGGAGTACCGCAACACACTCAGATCCGATCCGGGACGCGAGCCGTTCGTCCAGGGACTCGCGCTCGACATTACGGATCGCGTCGAGGCCGAGGAAGCCCTCGAAGAGGCGCGGCAGTTCTCCGAACAGATCATCGCGAGTGCGGGTGAGGGGATCGTCGTGTACGGCCCCGATCTTCGCTTTCGCCTCTGGAATCGCTTCATGGAAGAGATGACGGGACTCTCGAGGGAAAGTGTCCTCGGCCGCTCGCTCGGCGAGGTGTTTCCGGATCAGGAGATCGAGACCGGCGCGCTGGTGGCTCGGGCCCTCGCCGGTGAAAAGATGTCCTCGCCCCCAACGGCTTTTCAGATCGTGCAGACCGGGCGCTCCGGCTGGGTGACGACGACCTTTTCACCGCACCGCAATTCGTTCGGCAGAATCGTCGGCGTCATCGGGGTCGTCGACGACGTGACCGAACGCCGGCGTCTCGAAGAGCAGTTTCTCCAGTCGCAGAAGATGGAGGCGATCGGCCGACTGGCGGGAGGGATCGCTCACGACTTCAACAACCTGCTCACGGCGATCTTGGGCTACTCCGACCTGCTGCTGTCGCAGCTGCCCGCCGGCGACGGGTCCCGGGGCGACCTCGAAGAGATCCAGAAAGCGGGCGAACGCGCGGCTTCCCTGACCAGGCAGCTGCTCGCCTTCTCGCGGCAGCAGATGCTCGAGCCGAAGGTGCTCGACTTGAACGCGCTCGTCGCGAATCTGCAGAAGATGCTTCAGCGCATCATCGGAGAGGACATCGCGTTCGTCACTCGTTTCGATCCCGCCCTCGGGCCGGTGCGCGCGGATCCGGTCCAGCTCGAGCAGGTCGTCGTCAACCTCGCGGTGAACTCCCGCGACGCCATGCCGTCCGGTGGAGAGCTCGTCATCGAGACGCGCCAGATCGAGCTCGAAGCGCCGATGGTTCTCGGAAGGTCGGCGATCCCGGCTGGCCGCTATTCGATCCTGGAGGTCCGGGACACCGGAACCGGGATGGACGCTGGCGTCAGAGAACGGATCTTCGAGCCGTTCTTCACGACCAAGGAAAAGGGAAAGGGAACCGGCCTAGGGCTCGCGACCGCGTACGGCATCGTCCAGCAGAGCGGCGGGCAGATCCTTTGCGACAGCCAGCCCGGCGAGGGAACCCGGTTTCGCATCTACCTTCCGACGTCCGCCGGAGCTCCGGACCCTCCGGAGGACGCGCGCGTGCGGACAGGGCGCGAAAACCAGGCGCTTGCCCGGACCGTGCTCTTAGTCGAGGACGAGGACGGGGTCCGCAGCCTGTGCCGGAAGCTTCTGGAGAGCGAAGGTTACCGGGTGATCGAGGCCGCGAGCGGCGATCAGGCTCTCGAGATCGTCACCTCCGGCTCCGAGACGATCCATCTGCTTCTCACGGACGTGGTCATGCCGGGAATGACCGGGCCACAACTCTCCGTCCGGGTTCGCGAGCTACGCCCGGGGATCCGCATCCTGTTCATGTCGGGCTACACCGACACGGCGCACACTCAGCTCGAAGAGGATGCGTTCCTGATTCAGAAACCCTTCACTCCTCAGAGTCTGTTCCATCGCGTCCTTCAGGCGCTCGAGGGCGAGGCGGCCGGTGGAGACCCGGTGGTACGCTCTTCGTCTCCGTGAACTCCCAGACTGACGCCCCGGGTCCGGCTGGATTCTCGCTCGGCCACGTCCTGGTCGTGGACGACGACCCCGAAATCCGGCGTCTTCTCGGTCAGATGCTCCGGCCCGCCGGATATCTGGTCCACGAGTACGGGACGGCCGGCGAGGGCCTCCTGGCGATCCGCACCGATTGTCCGGACCTCGTCCTTCTGGACCTCGAGCTTCCCGACCGCAGCGGCCACGACGTCCTGGAAGAGATCCGTTCCGACCCCGTCACGCGCCTGCTCCCCGTGGTCATGTTGACGGGGCACGCCGGACGGCACGAGAAGATCCGCGCGTTGCGGGAAGGCGTCACCGACTTCATCGCGAAGCCGTTCTCCCCCGAGGAGCTCCTGCCCCGCGTCCGCTCGCTCGTCACGCTGAAGCAGTTCGCGGACGAGTTCGAGCACGCCGAGCGAGTGATTCTGACTCTCGCACGGACGATCGACGCGCGCGACCCGTACACCGCGGGTCACAGCGGGCGCGTCGCCGAGTACGCCGACCGGCTCGCTCTCCGGATAGGGCTCGACACGGCCGTGCGGTCGGAGATGCGGCGGGGAGCCCTTTTCCACGACATCGGAAAGATCGTGATCCCCGATGCGATTCTGCACAAGCCCGGCGCGCTGACTCCCGAGGAACGCGGCGTCGTCGAACAGCATCCCTCGATGGGCGAGGAGCTCCTCTCCCCGATGTTGACGATGCGCAAGATTCTTCCGGTCGTCTCCGGGCATCACGAGAAGCTCGACGGTTCCGGTTATCCCGCGGGTCTTTCAGGCTCCGAGATCCCGACGACAGTGAGGATCGTCACGGTCGCGGACATCTACGACGCTCTGACGAGCGACCGCGCTTACCGGCAGGCCCGCAAGCGAGAGACGGCCTTCGAGATCCTCGTTGACGGCGTCGAGAAGGGCTGGTGGGACGGGGACGTCGTCCGCGAGCTCCGCGCCGCCGCCGCAGCCGGCGAGCTCGGAAGCGCTGGAGAGTGACTCCGCACTCCGACGGCGCGGCCCGGCTGACGACCCGGGTCGCCGCGCGGACGGTCCACGACCTGAACAACATCGCGGCTGTCCTCTCCGGTCACCTCTACCTGCTGCGGAGCGGAGCCGAGTCCCCGGAACAGGGATACGACGCCATGGACACCGCGATGGAAAATCTCAAGCGGTTGACCGCCGGCCTCTGCACGCTCGCTGGCCTCGGAGTCGCCGAGCGGGAGCCGGTCCAGATCCACGAGCTCGTGGAGTCGGCCGCCGCGGCGATAGGTCCGGGCCGGACCGCGGAGCTCGACCTCGATCCGGGGGTTCGCGAGATTCTCGCGCGCCCCGCCGACATCACGAAGGCCCTCGAGGCGCTGCTGGCCAACGCGTCGGAGGCGAGCGTGCCGGGTCAGCCGGTGCGCGTCTCGACGCACCAGTCCGCCGACGGAACGGTGGTCATCCTCGTTGAGGATTCGGGAGGAGGGGTCCCGAATGAGATTTGGAAGCGAAACTTCGACCCGTTCTTCACGACCAAGGGGATCAAGGGACGAGGGATCGGAGTCACACTCGCGGCGACCGCCGCGGCTCTCGAATCCGGCTCCCTTGAAATTTCGAACCGCGCGGGCGGCGGCACGACCGCGACGCTCTCTCTGCGCGGAAGCGTCGAGGGTGTCCTGCCGGCTTCGGGTAGTTCCCGGTCCCGCGGTTAGCGCCCGCTTTTTACGAATCTCCGTCGCCGCCCAGATGGCCGGCAAAGGCCGTCTTCCATCTGCCGTCTAACGGCCGGGCTGCGGAATCAGGGCTCGGCACGGTCAGCGACACCCGCTCCGGGGTTCCCGTTGAGGAGACAGACAGCTTCGGGGACTCGTTGCCGATCGCGGTCGGGCGGGGCGAAGGGATCTCGGTCCGCGCAGCCACGAGGTCCAGTCCGGAGACCGGCGCCGGGACGAGAACACCCGCGTGTCGTTCCACCCGGACACCCACAATCGTCGTTCCGGAGCGGGACCCGCCCTGAGCGGTGACGCAGAGGAGGAGCGAGGCCGCCGTGAGACCGAAGAACCGGGCGGCCCGACGGATTGTTCGTGTTTGCTCCCATGCCCATGGGAGAGAGCAACGGCGAGGCTAACCGACCGAGTCGAGTAAGTTGTCCGGGGTTTGATCAGTTATAGGCGATCGTGACCGGGAAGCTGCCGGCATAGCTGCCGGACAGCTGCCCCGCGGGGATCCGGAGGTCGGCGCCGACGGCGATCGTCGACGAGCCATTCGAACCGAGCCTTCTCTCGCCCGCAGCGCGGAACCCGGTCACTTCGAGCTCCGTTCCATGGCCCCGGACCACCGCGGTCTCAGGCAGCGCGACGGCGAAGGTCGAGTTCAACCCGCCGCCGACCCGAAACCGCGCGAGCGTCGGAGAGTCGCTGCCGCCGGGCTGAGAGAGATCCACCGTCACGGCCTCGCCGGAGATGCGCGAGAGCGTCACCGCGCCGCTTGCCGTCTCTTCGCCCGCCGGGCCGAGGACCGTCGCGGAGACCAGGGCGGTCGCCGTGGCGGCTGTGGCCGCGGAGGCGGCACAGAAGAGAACACCGAAGGCGGCGAAAATGAGAGCGGTGTGTGAGGTGGCAAGTTTCATTTTTTTCTCTCTCCGCCGAAGAGAGATTGCAGGAGCCCTGCCAGCCCACGCCTGCATCTAACCCATTACAATAGAGTACTTGACTCTATGCTGCGAAGCCGTGGGGGCGTCTGAGACGGCTCGTGAGACAGTCTCTGAGACACCCGGGGCTCCCTTTCAGCACGCAGCACGCGGCGTCCTTTCCGCGCTTCACGGGGCGCGACTAGGTGTAAAGGCTCAAGAGGTTGTTCACCCTTGACGCGGGTGGTTTATCACCGAGTGCGGAGTGTCGACGATGGAAATTGTAGTAGTGAAGCCACCGGGGCAGAGCAGAGCGTCGGCGAGCGGAGGAAGTGTAGGGACGCCTGTAGGCCCATTCGC
>JBBROA010000115.1:0-12969 GCA_038229875.1 Thermoanaerobaculia bacterium
AATCGGCGAAGAATCGGAGCCCGTTCTCGCGAAACGCCACCCGCCCGGGCAGAGCGTCGTCGGGGGCCTGAGACCCTCTCGTCGAGCCCGCGTCGCGCGACGCTCCCGTTCGCCGCACGATCAGCGTTTCGAGATCGAAGGCGCGTCTCGCCTCCCGCTCCAGGGCGGGAGCCCACGCCTCGGTCCCCTCGGTCGACAGGTCGAGCACGCCTGTCCCGGCGTACACGTCGAGCGTCACGCCCGGACAGAGATCGCCCTCCGAATTGATGCCCCGGAACCCCGTGGTTTCGGGAGGGACCACGGAGTCGCGCCGCCGACGCGCGGCATCGAAGCGCGCGGCGAAAAGGTCCTGTCCGGGCGGCGCTTCCCCGAAGACCCAGAGCCGCGCGACGATCTGTGCTCCGGGTGAGTAGGCCCCCGCCGCAAGCGGTTCGCCTCCCGCCGACAGAACCTCGGCCCACCCGTCCCCGCCATCGCCCTCCCGGCGCTCGACGGCCCCGGAAAAGAGCCAGGGGTGCCGGCGGCGAACCGAAACCTCCCGGCCGGCCTTCAAAAACAGGCGGATCAGGGAGCGCTCCGCCTCAACGGCTGAGGGGGGAGCTCCGTATCAAGAGGCGAACACACTCGATCTCCTCCCTGGCCCCTCACGTGAGGGGCCTCCTTTTGTGCCTCTGCCTTGTTCATGCCTCTACCTTGTTCATCCCTCTACGGCTGGTTCAGGCTCCAGTCGTACTCGAGGAATTCCGGCTCGGAGGTCAGGCCGGAAAGCCAGGCGGCGGTCGCCGGGTCCGGGGCGAATTTCGCAATTTCTTTCATGAGCGACCCACCCCCGTCGCGCTCGAACTCCTTGCGGTTCCAGAAGAAGATCTTCGAGAGCGCGACGCTGCCCTTCTGCCGGTCAATGGTGTTCTTCGACGCGTCGTTGACGAACGCGCGGCCCTGCCGGTCGAGCTCGGCGGAGAGGCCGGCGGCCGCGTAAGCCTTCCCCGCGAGCGGAGGACAGGATTTCGACGCGCAGACGATCGCGAAATGGATCCGGGAATCCTTGTCCTCGCGAAGCTTGTTCTCGATCGCGTCGAGCGTGAGCATTTCTCCGCCCACCTTGTGCGTGACTTTCTTGAAGGCGCCGTCGATGTCGAGGATGCTCTTCGTCGGATATCGGTCGAGCACGGTCGCGATCGCGCAGGCGTTGTACGCGTTGATGTAGAAGGCCTTCTTCTCGTCCGGCGCCATCTTCGAAGGGTCCGCGTCGCCGAGGTTCGCGAGATACGCGGCGAGCCGCTTCTTGTCCTGGCCCGACGCTCCGGCATAGTCGAACCCGCCGTTTCTCGCCCGCGCCTGGAGGATCGCGTCGAAGACCGCGTTGTCGGGAGACGCCGCCCTCGCGGGCGCGGACATCCCGAATCCCGCCAGAAGAAGGCAGAGCAGCAGAGCCCGGCGCGTCAGATGTGTCATGAGGTCTCCTCCCGCAAATCGTATACGGAAGGCGGCTCCACCCGGATCTTCCGGCAGGCTCAGAACGCCGAGAGGATGCCGTAGGAAAGGGCGCCGATCGCCCCGGCCATCGGGATCGTGAGCACCCAGGCGTAAACGATCTGGCTCGCGACTCCCCAGCGAACCGCCGAGAACCTCTGCGTCGCGCCGACGCCGATGATCGAACCGGTGATCGTGTGGGTCGTCGACACCGGGATGCCCCAGATCGACGCCATCAGGACGGTCATAGCCCCGGCCGTCTCCGCGCAGAACCCGGAGAAAGGCTTCAACTTCGTCAGGCGGCTGCCCATCGTGCGCACGATCCGCCATCCCCCGGTGAGCGTCCCGGCCGCGATCGCGGCATGGGCGGAGAGGACGATCCAGAGCGGGATCGTCTTCACGTTCGGCAGGTACATGAAATGGAGACGCGAGGAAGGGTCGGCAAACGCCGTCTGGTTGGCCACCAGGAGCCCGGCGATGATCCCCATCGTCTTCTGGGCGTCGTTGGTTCCGTGCGAGAGGGAGAAGAACGCCGCCGACACGAGCTGCGCGCGTCGGAACCATCGGTCGACCGAGGCGTAGGCGGCGCGCCGGAACGTCCACGAGACCGCGACCATCAGGCCGAAGCCGAAGATCATCCCGATCAGGGGCGACAGGACGATAAACGAGAGAGTCTTGACCCAGGCGGCGCCGGGCACGATGGCCTTTATCCCGACGCGGGCGATCGCCGCCCCGGAGTACCCGCCGATGAGAGCGTGCGACGAAGAGGACGGGATGCCGAAATACCAGGTGATGAGATTCCAGGCGATCGCGCCGATCAGGCCCCCGAGGACCACGTTCGAGTTCACGACCCGGACGTCGATGAGGCCCGACCCGATCGTCTTCGCGACCGCGGTGCCGAACACGAAAGCGGCGACGAAGTTGAAGAACGCCGCCCAGAAGACCGCCATGAGCGGCGAGAGCACGCGGGTCGACACCACGGTGGCGATCGAGTTCGCCGAATCGTGCATCCCGTTGATGAAGTCGAAGACGAGCGCCACCCCGATGATGGCCAGGATGAATGTCACGGCTGCGCCTCCGACCGCTTCCGCGGTCCGCGGCGAAGAGACCCCACACTCGACGTCACGAGTGTTTCAGGACCACGCTCTCGAGTACGTGGGCGACGCCCTCGACCTGGTCGATCGTCGCTTCCAGGTTTTCGTAGATGTCCTTCCACTTGATGACTTCGATCGGGTCAATCCCGCCGCGAAAGAGGGAGGCGACCGCCTCGTGGTACGCGACGTCTCCTTCGTTCTCGAGCTGCTTGATGCGGATGCAATGCTCGATGACGCCCTTCTGGGACTTGAGGTCCCCCACGGCTTCGACGAGCTCCCCCGTCACGGTGACGATCACCTGCGCGAGCCGCTTCGAGATTGGCGTGGGCTCGACGATGTTGTAGAGAACGAGGCGCCGGACGGTCCCGTCGATCAGGTCGATGACGTCGTCGAGCCGAACCGCCAGCCGGTGGATGTCCTCGCGGTCGATCGGGGTGATGAAGGTCCGGTCGATCCCGCGGAGGATCTGGTGGGAGATCTCGTCGCACTCATGTTCCAGCCGCTTGATCTGGTCCGCCACGGTCGCGACCGCCGTCTCGCCGGTGAAAAACTTCGCGAGCATGCGCGCGCTCTCGTGAATCCGGCGCGCCAGCTCCGAAAACTGGTCGAAGTACTTCTCTTCGCGGGGAAGGATATTGAACATGGGGCCTCCGGGTTGCGGCCCGCATGCTATCGCAGCGCTTCACGCCGTTTTTACCTGGAGCGCGGGCTCTTTCCGTGAGAACGCAGGGGTCCGGGAGAGGCGCCGGAGGAATTGAGAGAGCCTGTGCTCAGGAGGCGTCGGGCAGGCGAATCCGGAAGAGACTGCCGCGCCCAAGCTCGCTTTCGACTTCGACCGTTCCGCTGTGCAGCTGGACGATGTGCTTCACAATCGAGAGTCCCAGCCCGGTTCCGGGCCGCGTTTTGGAGCGGGAGCGGTCCACCTGATAGAAGCGCTGGAAGATCTTGTCCTGCTCGGATCGGGCGATCCCGGGGCCGTTGTCCCCGACCGATATGCTCGCGGCTCCGGGCTCACGGGCGGACCGGAGAGTCACGACGCCTCCCTCCGGGGCGAACTTGATCGCGTTGTCGATCAGGTTGCGGACGACCTGGGAGAGCCGGCGCCGGTCGCCGCGGACGGTCAGGTCCGGCTCGAGATGGGTCGAGAAGACGATGTTCTTCCGCGCGGCCGCGTCGGAAAAGTCGTCCGCGGTCTCTCTCAGGAGCTCCTCGACCAGGATTCCGGAGGTGACGAGCTCGACCGCGCCGCTCTCGATCTGCGCGAGGTCCATGAGGTCGTCGATCAGCTCCCGCATCCGGTCGGACTGCCGCCGGATCAGGTCCAGCAGGTGTTCGGATTCCGCCGGGTCGAGCTCGGCGTCGGCGAGAGTTTCGGCAGCGGCGGCAATCGACGCGATCGGCGTTCGAAGCTCGTGCGACACGTCCGCGACGAAAGTCCGGCGCATCGCCTCCGTCCGCTCGAGCCGCGTGACGTCCCGCAGGACTCCCACGGCGGCCGCGCGCGAGCCCGGCGGAAGTGCCACGACCGTCACCTGCCAGACGATCTCGTCCCCCAGGTGGACCGTGCTCTCGCGGGTCTCGTGACCGGCAACCGTCTCGCCAAAAACGTCATAGAGGTCCCGGCGCCGCAGCAGGTCGTAGAGCGCCCGTCCGGCGGGATCGGCGATTCCGATCATGCGGGCGAACCGGGCATTCGACTCCAGGACGTGCAGGCGCTCGTCGACGACGACCAGCCCGTCGGGGAGCCGCTCGAGCACCATCGCCGTGAGCTGCCGCTCCGATTCTGCCTTCTCCAGGGCGCGGGCGAGCGAGTTCTTCATGCGCTGGAACGCCGCCGCGAGGAGCTGGACCTCTTCGCCGCCGGCGTGCGGTAGATCCCGCCGATGGTCGCCCGCCGCGATCGCGTGCGCTGCCTCCGTAAGCGACGCGATCGGCTGCGAGAATCTTCGGGCCGCGGTCGAGCCCACGAGAAAGAGGAGAAGGCACGTCGCGAGGATCGCCGCACGGGTGGTCCAGAGGTAAGCCTCCTCGATCGCGAGGACCCCCGCCACCGATACGGAGAGCCGGATTACCTGATCGCCAGGGAGCGACTTCGCGTAGTAGATCCGGTTCTCGTTCTCGGTCGTCGAAAACCGCCGTGCGGACCCTGTGCCGCTCCGGCGGGCGCTCTGGACCTCGGGCCGGGCGGCGTGGTTTTCCATAGCGGCCACCTTTTCGGGAGGCAGGTCCGTGTCGTGAAGGACCTTCCCCCCGGCATCGACGATGGTGACGCGGCAGTTCAGGCTGGCCGCTGCCTTGCGCAGAAGCGAGTCCGCTTCGGCGGGGCGCTCGAAGGCCCATCGGCCCCAGTCCTGCGCGAGGTGATCGGCCTCGCGCGAGACGCGTTCCAGAATCCGATCCTCGGTCGCGCGGCGGACCGTGGCGTCCAGAAGCAGGACGAGAAGGAGGGCCGCGGCGGCGGCGAGCACGCCGAGCAGTATCGTAAATCGCGAGCCAAGTCGCATGAGATGGGACGTGCGCTCGCTGTCGGAGCCGGCGCCGTGAGGCGCCCGCGCCTTACGGCGTCGCGTCCTCCCTGCCCTGATCGCCGTAACGGTATCCAAGCCCGACCACGGTCTCGATCCGCTGATCGCCGAGCTTTCGGCGCAGCGAGCGGATGTGGACGTCGACGGTGCGCGTCTCGACGTCGGCGTCGTAGTCCCAGAGCCGGGCGAGGATCGAATCGCGCGTGACGACGCGGCCGCGGTTCACGATGAGCATCCAGAGGAGGTCGAACTCCTTTTTCGTCAGGTGCACCCGTTCTCCGTCCAGGCGGGCCTCGAAGCGCGCCCGGTCCACCCGCAGCGCTCCGTCCGTGTACACCTCCTCCTCCGAGGTCTCGAACGAGGCCACGCGGCGAAGGTGCGCATGAATGCGCGCCAGAAGCTCCCGCATTGAGAAGGGCTTGGTGATGTAGTCATCCGCGCCTATCTCGAATCCCAGGAGCTTGTCCCGCTCTTCGACCCGCGCGGTCAGCATGATGATCGGCACGCGGCGCGACTCGTTCGACCGCCGCATCTCCCGGCACAGGGCGAGCCCGTCGATGTCCGGCAGGTTCAGATCGAGGATGACGAGGTCGAACGGTTTCTCCTCCATCGCAGCGAGAGCCGCCAGGCCGGAGATGTAGTGCTCGAGGTGGTACCGCTTCTCCTTACGCAGGTTCAGGCGGATCGTGTAGGCGATGTCGGCGTCGTCCTCGACCAGCGCGATGCGCTTGACGCTGACCGGCCCGCCGTCCCGGGCTGCTCGAGGAGCCGCCTTGCGCGAGGATGTCGTTTTCATGAGCTCTCCTTCGAGATTAACCGAAGCGCCCCGTTATGTAGTCTTCGGTGATCTTCTGGCCCGGATTCGTGAAAATTTTCTCCGTGCGGTCATGCTCCACGAGGCGTCCCAGCATGAAAAAGGCCGTACGCTCCGATACCCGCGCCGCCTGCTGCATGTTGTGGGTGACGATCACGATCGTGTAGTCGCGCTTCAGGGTGTAGATGAGCTCCTCGATCTTCTGCGTGGCAATCGGATCGAGCGCGGACGCGGGCTCGTCCATCAGGAGCACTTCCGGTTCCACGGCGAGCGCGCGGGCGATGCAAAGCCGCTGCTGCTGCCCGCCCGACAGCCCCAGCGCCGAGGTCTGAAGACGGTCCTTGACCTCGTCCCACAGGGCGGAACCGCGGAGGGCCTTCTCGACCCTCTCCGGCATCTCCGAACGCTTTCCGATTCCGTTCACCTTCAGCCCGTAGGCGACGTTGTCGAAGATCGACTTGGGGAACGGATTCGATTTCTGGAACACCATGCCGACGCGCCGCCGGAGTCCGACGACGTCCGTTCCGCCGCGGTAGATGTCTTCGCCGTCTAAGAGAACCTCGCCGACCACCCGGGTATCGGCAATGATGTCGTTCATCCGGTTCAGGCAGCGAAGGTAAGTCGATTTCCCGCACCCGGAAGGGCCGATGAACGCGGTCACCGACTTTTCCGGAATCTTCAGTGAGATCCCGTAGAGCGCCTGTTTGGGTCCGTAGAAGAAGTCGAGGTTCTTCGTCTCGATGCGCACCGGCGCCGGAAGCGCGGCCGGAGGAAGCGGCTCGTGCGGGGTTGGAAACGAGCCGGGCCGGAGTGCGGCATCGGAAGGAGCCGTGGTCGCCGTGGTCGCCGTGGTCACCGTTTCGTTCATATCCGGTGCATCCTTTCGAGTCTCTTCGTCACGATGCGCGCGAGCACGGAAAAGATGAAGACGACCCCGACCAAGACGAGCGCGCCCGCCCACGCCTGGCGGTGCCAGTCGTCGTAGGGGGATATCGCGTAGGTATAGACCTGGACCGTCAGGGAGGCGATCGGCTGATCCACCCGGGTGGTGAAGAATCGGTTATTGAAGGAGGTGAAGAGCAGGGGCGCCGTCTCTCCTGCGATGCGGGCAAGGGCAACCAGGATTCCCGTCATGATTCCGGGCAGCGCGGCCGGCACGATCACCGAAAACGACGCTTTCGCCCGACTCGCACCGAGCGCGAGCGCGCCCTCCCGGAGACTTGACGGCACCAGTTTCAGGAGCTCTTCCGTGGTCCTGGCGATGATCGGAATCATCATGAACCCCAGCGCCATTCCGCCGGCGAGCGCGCTGAATCGTTTGAACGGCAGGACCGCCAGCCCGTAAGCAAAGATTCCGATGACGATGGACGGAACCCCGTTCAACACGTCGGCGGTGAAACGGACGAAGAAAGCGAATTTACCCGCACCGTATTCGGCGAGATGAATGCCGCACAGCATCCCGACCGGAATCGCCAGCAGGGACGCGATCCCGATGAGCATCAGGGTCCCGACGATCGCGTTCGCCATTCCGCCACCCGACTCACCCACGGGCTTTGGCATCTGGGTGAAGAAGGCCCAGTTGAGCGAAGCGAATCCCTGTTTGATGACGTAAAAGAAGATGAACGCCAGAGGCACGAGCGCGACGACGACGGCCGCCGCGCACAAAAAGACGACCAGATTCGAGAGAAGCCTGCGGCGCCCGGACCGATTCACGCGCTGGCGCCTGACGCGGCGAGAGGCTCGGGGACGTGCTCTTCAGCAACGACGACCCGGCCCGTCCGCCAGATGAGAAACCGCGAGATCCCGTTGATTACGACGGTCAGAACGAAGAGCACGAGCCCGATCTCGATCAAAGCGGAAAGGTAGAGGTCGTCCGCGGCCTCCGTGAACTCGTTCGCGATGACGGCGGACATCGTGTGCTGCGGCGCGAAGAGCGAGGCGCTCACCTGGGGGTTGTTGCCGATGACCATCGTGACGGCCATGGTCTCGCCGAGCGCGCGGCCGAAGCCGAGCATGACTGCTCCCATGATCCCCGTCCGGCCGTAGGAGAGCGCGGCGCGGATCGCCTCCCACCGCGTCGCGCCGAGCGCGTACGCGGCTTCTCTCTGGGTTGCCGGCACGGCGCGCAGGACCTCACGCGCCACGGAAGAGCTGAACGGAATGACCATGATCGCGAGGATCAAGGCCGCCGACAGCATCCCGACGCCGAGAGGCGGACCCGAGAAGAGCGGCACCTTCTTGAGCCACGGCGGAGTCAGCACTTCGAGGTGCCGGACCACGGGGACGAGGACGAAGATCCCCCAGAGCCCGTAGACGATGGATGGAATCGCCGCGAGAAGCTCGGTCAGAAACGTCAGAGGCGTTCGAAGGCGACCCGGGGAAAGCTCCGAAAGGAAGATCGCGATCCCGATCGCGATCGGAGTCGAGATCAGCATCGCGAGCACGGAGGAGTAGAGCGTCCCCCAGATGAACGGAAGCGCTCCGAACTCGCCCGAAACGGGATCCCAGGTCTTCGTGCGCCAGAAATTGAAGCCGAACTTCGCGATCGTCAGCTCGGATGTCCGAAAGAGCTCGAAGCCGATACCGGCTACGAGGAGCACGACGAGAAGGGCGAAGAATCCCGTCCCCAGGCGGAAGCCCCGGTCGTCGGCGCTCCTCCGCGGAGACGGGGTCTTGCGAATAGCCAAGCGGTCAGCCCTTTAACCCTTGATGCGCTCGAGGGCCGTGAGCTCGAGCTTGACGACGCTTTCAGGAAGCGGCGAGTATCCGAGCTCCCCCGCATACTTCTGACCCTCGGTCAGCGCCCACCGGGTGAACTCCTTCATGACCTTGGAGCGCTGCTTGTCCTTCGGGTTCTCATAAAAAAGGAGCCAGGTGAACGAGGAGATCGGGTAAACCCCGGCGCCCGGGGCATTTGTAATCGAGACTCTGAAATCCGCCGGCATCTTCGTGGAGGCTGCGGCTGCCGCCGCGGTGACGGACTCGACCGAAGCCCGGACGAACTCGCCCGCAACATTCTGCACGCTGCCGTAGTCGATCTTGTTCTGGATTGCATAGATGAGCTCGACGTAGCCGATCGCTCCGGGCGTCTGTTTGACCAGCCCGGCGACGCCTTCATTGCCCTTCCCGCCCACGCCGACCGGCCAGTTGACCGCGGTGGCGACGCCGACCGTTTTCTTGAAATCCGGCGAGACCTTCGACAGGTAGTCGACGAAGATGTAAGTCGTGCCGGAACCGTCGGAGCGATGACACACCGTGATGTCGGTGCCGGGCAGCTTGACCCCCGGATTCAGGCCGGCGATCGCCGCGTCATTCCACTTGTTGACCTTGCCGAGGATGATGTCGGCGAGGACCTTACCGGAGAACTTCAACTGCGCATCGACTCCGGGAATGTTGTAGACGGGAACGACGCCCCCGAGAACCGTCGGGAGGTGCACGACCTTGCCACCCGCCTGCTGCATCTGCTCGGGTGTCATGGGGCCGTCCGTCGCTCCGAAGAAGACCGTCTGGTTCGTCAGCTGCCGGATTCCGCCGCCGGACCCGATCGACTGGTAGTTGATCTGAACCTCCGGATGGAGCTTGTTGTACTCCGAGAACCACTTCGAATAGATCGGGAAGGGAAACGTCGCTCCCGCTCCATTGATCTGCATGTTCTGCGCTGAAGCCGATGAAACGACGCCCGCCGCCGTGATGACGGTCAGGGCCAGGATCCGAAGGATTTTCATTTGCTCACCTCGTGCAAAAGATGAAGTTTTGACGTTAAATCTGCGTGAAGTTGAAGTGAATTAGAAGTTGAAGAGAGTGTGCAGCGCATAACGCTTCTCCTCAGGCTTCCTGTTCACATTTGAAGGCCCAAAGTCTTCGTACTTCACGTTTTCGTAGTCGGCCAGTAGGGCCGCGGCGATCCCGGCCTTCGTGACCGGGAACCAGTAGGCCAACCCTCCGATGAAACGCTTTTTCTTTCCGTTGGCATCGACGGTGTTGTTGTCCTTGTTGGGCTTCAGCTCGTCGTACCGGAGCAGGGCTTCGAGACCAAATGGGGTCCTCGGAGTGACCCATGCCGACCAGCCCGCCGCATGCGTCGAGAACGCTTTCGTGCGCGACGTCCGGTCTTTCGCGTCCAGGTAGTGAACTCCCACGTTGAAATACGGGTGCTCAAACGTGACTGCTCCGATCGCGCGTTTCCGTTCGGCGTCTTTCTGGTAGTGATCCCCGTCGTAAAAACCGGTGATTCGGAGACCACGCAAGATCGCGACTCCGGGTGCGGGTCGGACCGTGACACGCGCCTGAAACGCTTTCTGATCGTTCGCCTCCGGGGCAGTGTAGGTGTCGCCGTTGTACACGCCGACGTGCACATCGCCGTAGTTCATCGGCATGTTCCAGTGGACCGAAAGGCCCAGATCTGATGAGGACAGGAAAGCCTCACGATCTTCGAACGTGGTCCCCTGGAACCGATACCGGTAGATTCCGTCGATGAAGTCCACCCAGGGGGTCTGCTGCGCCCCGATTCTCAGCCAGGATCCTTTGGTCGTGAAGTCGTCAAAATTCAACTGCCCGTAGGCGTATTTGACCCGATAAATGATGTTTCCACTCGTATTGAGCGACGCTCCCGAGGTTCCCGCGGAAAACGTCTGCCGCGTGACGTCCGGCGTGATTCGAAACGCGATCAGGTGATTGATCTGGCCCGTGACGTTGATGTAAGCGCGCGCAACGTTGAAGGCATTCGGATGGATGACGTTCCCGTCGGCGTCCTTGCCCGTCGGAACGTCCTGATAGGTGTCATCCAGGAACAGCGTGCCTCCGACGTTGACCCTGGCCGTGTCGTCGGGAGGCGTGTATCCCTCCGCCGGGGTGACCTGAGCCGTCGCAACCGCCGTAGACAGCAGAAAGCCGAGTCCCGTCGCCGCGCCGGCGAGAGCCAGTTTCCAAAAACGTTCCTTCATCACGTGTCGTCCTCCTGTTTGGATCGCGATTTGTAAAGCGGCGGGGTCAACGAGGAACGAACGCCCTGTAAATTCCTCGCGAAGTTGCCCCCGGCCGGCTCGGGGTGAGGGTCGCGATCGAAGACAAGCCGATTCTTAGCGTCAGGGTGACGCCGCTCTCCCGCCGACACCTCCGCGTTTGAGCGGCCTGTCCTCATCAATTCGCCACTCCGTTTTCGCAATCCTCGGAGCAGAAACATCGCCGGCCGGAATCGCCGCCGGATCGCCGTCGGCTCGCGGGGCCCTCCTTCCCGGGTGACGGCAAGCCCGCACCAAAAAAAACGCCCCGATCTCTCGGGGCAAAGCGGAGGAAGGCGTGTGTGGCGCCCGGATCAGGATCTCACGCGGGCGTGAAACCGGATCGAAGGCCGGATGAAGACGCGGTCGAAACAGGGACGCGGGTCCGAGCCCTTTCGCGAAGACGGGTTCGGGCGGGACCTTCGGGGGGAAAATCGCCCCGGTCTGACGGATCAGCGGCGGGCGCGGAGAAGCTCGCGAACTTCGGCCATGCGCGAATGGAGCTCTTCGGCCGAACGCGCCTTGAGCGATCCTGGAAGAGTCTCCCGTTCTCGGTGTGCGACGAACCTCAGGCGGGCGTCGGCCGGACTTGTTCAAGGGTTCGTTTGAGAAGTCGGTCCCGATCTCGTTCCGGATTCCATTTCGTCCCATGCGGAAGACACGGACGACTAGAAATGACCTCCCATTTCTCGCGGCAGAAGGGGGTGCGATGCTTGGGGCGCCGGATTAAGGATCCAATGCGATGAAGAAAGCGGCGCCTCGCCAGAACGAAGCCGCCGGCAGCAGACTAAGACGCACCCGCCCCCCCGTCCAGGGAGAGTTCCGGAGTCATCTGCCGGGTCGACGAATAACCGTAGGATCACGGGGCCGATGACGCAGCCTAAAGCACCCCCTGCCGGTCCCGTCCATTGGAGGCGGTGAAAGAAGACCGGCTGGCTCCCCAATTGCACTCCGTCGAAATCACCCATGAAGACCATTGTCCAGATCTCGGACCTCCACTTCGGACGCGTCGATCCGGACACGCTGGAGCCTTTGCGCGAGGCGATCGTGGCGCTGGCCCCCGATCTCCTCGTCGTTACCGGAGATCTCACTCAGCGCGCGCGACGACGCCAGTTTCAGGAGGCGCGGGAGTTCCTCGACAGTCTCCCCGGGCCGCAGCTCGTGGTGCCGGGAAACCACGACGTGCCCCTCTACCGCGTGCTGGCCCGATTCCACCATCCGCTTCGCGCCTTTCGCCGGCACATCACGGACGATCTCGAGCCGTTCTACTGCGACGACGAGATCGCCGTCGTCGGGATCAACACCGCCCGCTCGCTCACCTTCAAGTACGGACGGATCAACCTCGAGCAGGCGCGGCGGACCCACGCGCGATTCCGGTCAGCGCCCGCGGGAGTCACCCGGATCTTGGCGACGCACCACCCTTTCGATTTGCCGGAGGGATCGGACGTCCGCGACATCGTCGGCCGGGCGCGAATGGCGATGGAGGTCCTGGCGGAGTGCGGGACGGATCTCTTTCTCGCCGGCCACGTCCATAGGAGCCACTCCGGCCAGACGGCGGCCCGGTACCGGATCGCCGGGCACTCGGCACTCTTCATCACGGCAGGCACAGCCACATCCACGCGGGGGCGAGGGGAGACGAATTCCTTCAACTGGATGCGGATCGATCGGCCCCGGTTGAACCTCCGGCGCTATTCCTTCGACCGCGCCTCGGGAACCTTCGCCGTCTCGGCCGAAGGCACCTTCGAGCACAAGGCGGAGGGATGGGGAAAGGCGAAGAGCGAGGACTCTCCTCTCACGGCACCCTGACGCGCAGCCCCGAGGGAACCACCTCGATATCGACCGGCGCCGCGAGCCGGGAGAGCTCCCCGTCGACCGCAACCTGGAGCCGGCGCGAGAAATCGAGAGTCAGACGCGAGGTGCCGATCGACTCGAAGTCGCCAAACGTCTCGGAGACGCCGAGGATGAAATCTTCAAGAAGCGCCAGGATAACGAACTCAACTTCCGCGCGCGCAACAAGGCGAAGAAGGCGAGAGAGCGGTCGCGCACGGCGCCCGCCTGGATCC
>JBBROA010000116.1:0-12718 GCA_038229875.1 Thermoanaerobaculia bacterium
CGAAACCGACCGCCCGCATCCCTGCTGACCCTCTTCCTCGGCGCGATGTCGGGCTGTCTGCGCCTGCTAGCGCCGGCGACACCGATGGCTTCACTGGACGTATCGCCCGCTCCGGCCCCGTCGGCGCCCTCTGCATGCGTCGTGGTGTTCCTGCCGGGCCGGCGCGACAGCCTCGGCGCGTATCGCCGCCATCGGTTCGCGGAAATGGCGGCCGCGGCGGGAGTGTCGGCGCGGTACGTCGAGGCGGACGCGCATCTGGGTTACTACACGGACGAGAGCATCTCGAAGCGGCTCGCGCAGGACATCGTGGCGCCCGCCCGCGCCGCCGGCGCCGGAAGGGTCTGGATCGTCGGCATCTCGATGGGGGGACTCGGGGGTCTCCTGATGGCCCGGGAATATCCGGATCTTGCCGGTGTCGTCGCGCTCGCCCCGTTTCTCGGGGATACGGAGCCGGGGCTCGTGACAAACGCCGGCGGGCTGTCGAAATGGGCCCCGGGACCGAAACGCCCGGTCGCGGACTACGAGCGCGAGCTGTGGGGCTGGCTGAAGACGTTCACCGCCGGCGGCGCCGCACGTCCGCCGGTCTACCTCGGCTTCGGTCTCAGCGACGAACTCGCGCCGACCGACCGGCTCCTCGGAGACGCGCTTCCGGCCGGGCGGGTCTTCACCGCGAAGGGCGCGCACACGTGGAGCGCGTGGACGGATCTGTGGCGACAGTTTCTGGCCACCGGGGCCTTACAGAAGGATTGCGGACCATGAGCGAACTCGCTCTCTCGGGGAAGACCGCCGTCGTCACCGGCGGCACCGGCGCGCTCGGCGCCGCGGTGGTCGCGGCCCTCCTCGCGGAAGGTGTGCGCGTCGCGGTTCCGTATCGCAAGGCGGGCGAGCTCGAGCGGCTCCGCGCCGAACGCTCCCTCAAGCGTTACGGCGACGCGCTCTCGGGCGCGATGCTCGACCTGACGGACGAGGCCGCCGTGCTGGCGTGGGGGGAATCCGTCGCGAGAGGTTTCGGACGCCTCGACGTCCTCGTCAACGCCGCCGGGTCCTTCGCGGGCGGCAAGCCCGTGCACGAGACGCCGTGGGCGGTGTGGCAGCAGCAGATCGACACGAACCTGAAGACCGCGGTGCTCGCGTCGCGCGCCGCCGTCCCCGCGATGATCCGGGGCGGAAGCGGCGCGATCGTGAACGTGTCGAGCCGCCCGGCCGAGGGCTCCGGCGAGGGGATCGGGGCATACGCCGCATCGAAGCGCGCGATCCTTCAGCTGACCGAGGCCATGGCAGCGGAGCTCCGCGGCGCGGGCATCACGGTGAACGCCATCCTTCCGTCGACGATCGACTCTCCGGCGAACCGGAGCGCGATGCCGGGCGCGGACTACTCGAAATGGGTCTCGCCCGACGAGATCGCGCGCGTCGTCGTCTTCTTAGCCGGCCCCGACGCGCGCATCGTCAGCGGCGCGCACCTGCCCGTCTACGGAAACGCCTGAGGCGGAATCACCGGGGGATCTCCGGCCACGCGGCCGCGGTCGATCGGCCACGGGTTCAATGCGAGGTACCAGAGCACGACGAGATTCAAGATCGGCACGTACATCAGGAGACTCATCGGGCCGGGGAAGCCCAACCGCTCGGCGATCCGCCAGAGCGGGTAGCCGACCGCCGCAAGCACGATCAGACTGAAGAGGCAGCTGGCGAATCCTGAGAACATGACCGCCCTCCTTTGACGCGTTTTTATTTTCCCGCGGGACGCGTGGCGATCGGATCCCAGGGCCCCGCGTCCGGACCGAAGTTCTTGAGCAGATAGCCGACGAGCTCCTCCCGGCGGTCGGCGGGGACGTCCGCGCCCCAGCCCGTCATCTTCGTGATTTCCGCACCCCACTGCTTTTCCGTCAGCCGCTGCTGCGCGACCAGATCGACGGAGTGGCAGGCGAGGCAGGCCTGGTCCGCGATCGCTTTCGAGGGCCCCGCCGGGAACTCGGCGAGCTTCGTCCCCAGGAGAGGCAGGCGCGGGTCGAATGTCGCCGCGGCGATGTGTTTCGACTTCGCGGGGGCCTTCTTCTTCTTTGCTCGCCTCGCCGACGCCCCAGAGGGGCACAGCAAGAGCGCGGCGAGAGCGAGCGCCAGTGCGGGAGCGACGCGCCCGCCCCTCACCCCTCCACCTCGATCGACGCCGAATGCCATCCGTTGTGCAGATACCCGCTCGGGTTCCAGGGCGCTTCCTTCGGCTGGACCGCTCCGCGGCTGTCGGTGGCGCGGACGCGAAGGGTGCGCCTGCCAGCAGAGGAAGGGCTCCAGCGGTATGACCAGAGCCTCCAGGCCCAGGGATCGTGCTGCGGGTCGAGCTCCGCGGGCTGCCACGTCTGCCCATCGTCGTCGGTGACGTCCACGCGCGCGATGTCCGCCGCACCCGAGAAGGCAAATCCGCGCACGAGCACGGGAGCCCCGACGCGGGCACGCGCGGGAGCTTCCGTCACGTTCGATTTGACGAAGAGCTCCGTGACCGGACGCATCTCGGAAGCGGGGATCACGACACCCGGAGCGCCCGGCTCCTTCGGATAGCGGTAGGCGGTCTCCATGTAGAAACCCTTCTGAGGCTCCGGCTGCACCGAGAGCCGCTCGAGCCACTTCATCCAGTGGTCGCCGGCCCAGCCGGGAACGACCAGGCGGGCGGGGCCTCCGTGGAGGGCGGGCAGAGGCTCTCCGTTCATCTCGTCGGCGATGATGGCGTCGGCGAGGACCTTCTCCATCTCGATGCTCCGGTGGAACGGGGGCACTCGGACCGGCGGCTTGTCGCTTCCGAACGTGTGCAGGTGCTTCCCCGTGGCCTTCAGCCCGGCGCGGTCGAGCAGGTCGCGCAGGCGCACTCCCCCCCAGCGGGCGTTTCCGACGGCCCCGTACTTCCACTGCACGCCCGGAATCGACGGTTGAAAGAGCCCCCGCCCATTTCCGGCGCACTGGAGCACGCACGTCACGGACGTGCGCGGGAGCCCGCGCAGATCCTGGGCCGTCAGGCGCAGAGGCCGCTCGACCTCGCCGTCGATCGTCAGGGTCCATCCCCTGTGGCCCGAATACTGGGGCGTCCAGTGGTGGCGCACGAAGAACAGGTCGTTCGGGGTCAGGTACGTCGTCAGCGCGTCGAGAGGGGTTTCGGCGTCCAGGGCGTACCCGTTTCGCTGGAGGAGGCGCCGACGCGCGACCGGGATCCCGTCCGACGACGATAAGGCAGCCAGCGCCCCGCCGGGGACGAGCGCGGCTGCTCCGGCTAAAGCGAGAAAGCGGCGGCGATCGATCGGGGCGCCGCTCACGACGCCATCACTCTTCTTCATTGACCCTCCGGGTCTCAAGAGTCTAGATGAAAGGGGGCCGGCGAGACAGCGATTCCGCCCGGCTCCGGGAGCGGTCTCTCCGCTCCGACGCGAAGACGGCGCTACGTCGCGAAAACGCAGACGACCGGGGCGTGGTCGCTCGTCCCGACCTCCCGGCGGACCACGCACTCCGTGACTTTTCCGGCGAGCGCCGCGCTCGCGAGCACGTAATCGAGTCTCCATCCGATGTTGCGCTGCCGCATGTTGCGCCACGGCGCCCACCAGGTGAAGAGGCCGTCGTTGTCCGGCTCCCGCGCACGGCCGATGTCGACGAGGCCGTGCGAAAGAATGCCTTCGAAGAGCGTCCGTTCTTCCGGCAGCTGGCCGATCACGGGCCGGCGCTCCTTCGGATGGACGTCGATATCCGCGCGCGCCACGTTCAGGTCTCCACAGAGGACGAGAATCTCGCCGCTCTTCTTCGCGGCCGCGGCGTACTGCTCCATCGCATTCAAGAACCGCATCTTCGCGGCGAAGTCCTTCCCGCCGTTCGGGACGTAGATCGAAGCGACGGTGAGCCCGAGCAGGCGGGCCGTGACGATGCGGTTTTCGTGATCGAACTCCGGATGAGCGAACGCCGGCTTTTCGGGGAACCGGTCCTTCGACACGTGAAGGCCGACACCGGAATAACCGCCGGCGCCGTGCCAGTAACACCAGTAGCCCTCCATTTCGCAGAGCGCCGCAGGTACCTGGGCCGACGACGCCTTGATCTCCTGCAGGCACACGACGTCGGGCCGCTCCCGCTCGACCCACTCCTGGAACTGCGCCTGCCGGGCGCGGATTCCGTTGACGTTCCAGGTCGCGATTTTCATTCCGGCGGCGACGCTAGTGCGAGCTCGGCGAGCCGGGCGCGCAGCTCGTCCCGGGCCGCCTCGAGCGCGCGGCGACGGCCCTCGTTTTCGGTCTTCGAGAGCTGGTCCTCGATCCGCGCGAGCGACAGTTCCAGGGAATGGGCTTCGGTGCGGCGCTCAGCGTCCCGGCGGGAGCCGCTGCCGGGAGCGCGGCGCGCCTCGCGCGCGTCTTCTTTCTCCGCCGCCAGATCCTCTTCGCTGCGCCCCCATCCCCGCGCCATGGGCGGAGCATATCGGGAGGAGGCGCGCGGGGAGAAACCGGCGGCGCTGCGGCGCGGCGGCGTGGCGGCGTGGCGGCGCTGCGGCGTGGCGGCTCGGAGCGGCCCGCGGAAGACGATCAGCGCGCCGGCGGCAGTCCGGCGACGAACTCCGCCGCTCGGGCGATTCCCTCCTCGAGGTTCTGCGCGAGCGTCCGTCCGGAGCGCGCCCTTGGCTTCCAGGAATGCTCCCCGTCCTCGATCCAGGTGACGCGGATCGACGGCGACAGCGCATAGCCTTCGACGTCGGACGGCGTCCCGAACGGATCGCGGGTGCCCTGGAGGACGAGCGCGGGCGTGCGCAGGGTCGCCAGGTGGCGGGTCCGCAGGCGGTCGGGCTGCCCGGGCGGGTGGAACGGATATCCCAGGCAGAGGAGCCCGCGCGCCCCGACCTCGTCGGCGACAAGGCTCGCGATACGGCCGCCCATCGACTTTCCGCCGATCACGAGCGCCGGTCCTCCTCCGAGACGCTCGACGGCGGCGCTCCATGCCTCTCTCAAAACCGGCTCCCGGTCCGGAGCGCCCCCTCGTCCGGTTTCGCGGCGTGCGCGCATGTACGGAAACTCGAATCGCGCCACCCGGAAGCCGGCCGCGGCAAGGCCGGCGGCGAAATCGTTCATGAAAGGAGAATCCATCGGGCCCCCCGCGCCGTGCGCCAGGACGACCGTCGGCGCGCCCTCGGCGCCGTCGAAGAGAAACTCGGGCGCCATCACGGGAGCCTCCGCACGCCGCGAGAGGGCGCCCGACGCGGGCAGCTTGTCATCGCGGCGCCCCGCTCTCCTCGAACGCGATCTCGATCACCGGATGGAGCTCGAAGCCGCTCGAGGCGGCGCCCGGCTGGAAGTGCGTGAAATCGAAGAATCCCACGCCGGTCACGACGACCGGCCAGCCGCCGGGCGGCTTTTTCCCGCGGGCGCGCGCCCCGACCTCGGAGCGCGCGCGCCGGAAGCGCTCCTCGAAGCCGCGTCCGCGTCCTTCCGCCGGGTCCGGAATCTCGACGACCATCGTCCGGTCCGGTGCCCCGGGGTCCGCGATCACGAGATGGAGGTCGCGGTCGAGCTGCCAGTGCACGCCGACGAGACGGGCGTGAACCCGATAGAGCGTGGTCTCCGCGGGAGAGACGCGTGTCTCCTCCGGCAGCGGTCCCGCCGGGCGCGGAACGCGCGTCAGAGCGGACACCGTGGTTTCGACCGGAGCCAGAACGACGCGGCCGCGGGTCTCGTCCGTCAGGGTCTTGACCTTCCATCTCTTGTGGGCGAAGTAGTGCTCGAGCGCGAAAAAAAGGATCAGAAACTCGACGACGAGCAGCGAGATGAACGGGGTCCTGGAGTCGAAACGCGCCATCTCGCGGGAGTCTGTCATCCCTCCGGTTGGACGGGCCCGGGTCCCGCGATGTCAGCCCCGTCGGGTCACCACGAATCGCTCGAGCCCCCGCCGCCTCCGTCCCCGCCGCCTCCCGAGAAATCGGACGAAGAAGAGGAAGAAGACGAGGAGCTGTCGAAACCCGAAGACGACGACGGCGACGACGACGACGACGACGACGAACCGGAATACGACGTGGTGACCGGAGGAATGATCGGTATGAATTGCGCCCCGGTCGAGGGAGCGGTGTCCAGGCCGGCCACTCGCGCCCGGCGGCTCGTGAACGCCCGCTTCCTGAGGGCGGCGATTACAATCCACAGAGCGATCACGCCGAAAATGACCAGCAGGATCGCGGTCCGTCCACCGGCTGCGCGGCCCTCGGAAGCCGTCTGGCCGGTGCCGACGAAAGGCTCGCCGCGCGCGGCCGCGCAGATCGCGTCCACTCCGGCCTCGATGCCGGTCGCGAAGTCTCCGGCGCGAAAGTGCGGCTTCACGATCTCGTCGGTGATCCGGTGGGCAATCGCGTCCGGCAGCGCGCCCTCGAGGCCGTACCCGACCTCCACCCGCATCTTCCGGTCCGCCGGGAACACGAAGAAGATCACTCCATTCGAGCGCCCCTTCTGTCCCACGCCCCAGTCCCGGAGCGCCCGGCTCGAGAGCTCCTCCATCGTCGTGCCGTCGGGAACGTGGGAGGCGACGTAGACGAGGATCTGGGTTGAAGTCGCCCTTTCGAACGCCGCGAGCTTTTCGTTCAGTCGGGCGGCGCGCGGCGGCGGAAACACTCCCGAGAGGTCGGTCACATAGGCAGTCGGACGAGAAAGCGCCGGCGCTTCCGCCCGGGCGAATGCGGCAAGCGCGCAGAAGGCCGCCGCGATCACGAGCCGTCTCTCCAGAAGGGGCCTGCGGTTCACGCCCCGCAATGTATGGCAGCCGGGGGGCGGCACGCTCCCGGAAAAACGCTCGCGGGAGGGGTTGAAACCTTCCTGTGCCCGGCCCGTAACTCCTCTTGACATTCGACAGGAGCGGACGGAGACTCCTGTCGGATCTCGAAAGGAGACCAAGTGCCCGACCCGAAAAGCGACCTTCTGCAGGGAACCCTGGACGTTCTGATCTTGAAGACTCTCTCCTCCGCGCCGATGCACGGATGGGGCATATCGCAGCGGATCCAACAGGTCTCGGACGACGTCCTGCAGGTCAACCAGGGCTCTCTCTACCCCGCGCTCTACAGGCTCGAAAACCAGGGCTGGATCCAGTCCGAATGGGGCGTTTCGGAAAACAACCGCAAAGCGAAGTTTTACGAGCTCACCCGCGCCGGACGCCGGCAGCTCGCCGACGAGACGGAAAGCTGGGAGCGCTTCTCTTCCGCGGTCGCCCGCGTGCTGCAGACCGCGTAAGACCTGTCCCGCCGGACCGAGAGGAACGTCCATGAACGACAAGATCGAACGCGAGCTCGACGACGAGATGAAGTTTCACCTCGAAATGGAGATCGAAAAGAACATCACGCGCGGCCTCTCACCAGAGGAAGCGCGCCGGGAGGCGCTCCAGAGCTTCGGCGGCGTCGAGAAGTTCAAGGACGAAGTGCGGGACCAGAGCGCGCTGCACTTTCTGGAGACCGTAGTTCAGGACCTGAAGTACGGGCTGCGCGCTCTCTGGAAGAACCCGGCGTTCTCCGCGGCGGCCATCCTGACGCTCGCGCTCGGTATCGGGGCGAACACCGCCATCTTCTCCGTCGTCAACGGGGTGCTCCTCCAGTCGCTGCCCTACGGCGGCGGCGAGCGGCTCGTGCGGCTCCGGATGGACGCGCCCGCCGCCAAAATCGAGGATGCCGGCTTCTCACCGCTGGAATACGGCGACTACAAAAACCAGACGCGAAGCTTCGACCATCTCGCCGAATACCACTCGATGTGGTTCGTACTCCTCGGGCGGAAAGAGCCCGAGCGGGTGCAGACGGGAGTCGTCTCCGCGAATTTCTTCGACACTCTGGGCGTCCAGCCGCTGCTCGGTCGGACGTTCCGCCCGGGAGAGGACGCGCACGGGGCCGAGCCGGTGCTGGTGCTGTCCTATGCGTATTGGATGCGCGCGTTCGGCGGCGACCCGAAGGTCGTCGGGCGCGTCTTCGCGATGAACGACAAATCTCACACCGTCGTCGGGGTCCTGCCGCCGATTCCCGGCTACCCGCAGGAAGACGACATCTACATGGCGGCCTCGGCCTGCCCCTTCCGCTCGCAACCGGCGACCGAGTCCAACCGCCGCGCGCGCATGCTCCAGGTCTTCGGACGGATGAAGCCCGGCGTCACTCTCGCGGCGGCGAGCACGGACCTCTCGACCGTCGCCGGAAGGCTGAAGAACAACTTTCCCGATGCGTATCCGAAGGCGGGGTTCACGGTGTCGCCTCTCTCACTTCGGGAAGAGATGACGCGTCAGGCGCGCCCCACGTTCCTGATCCTGCTCGGGACCGTCGGCCTGGTGCTGCTCCTCGCCTGCGCGAACGTCACGAACCTGTCGCTCGCACGCCTGATCCGGCGCGAGCGTGAGATGGCGCTGCGGTCCGCGCTCGGGGCGGATCGCCGACGCCTCGCCCGCCAGCTCCTGACCGAGACCACCGTCCTCGGCCTTCTGGGAGGCGCGCTCGGGCTCGTCCTCGCGCGCGCCGGCCTCCAGCTGCTGGTCACGTTCGCGACACGGTTCACGCCCCGCGCGAGCGAGATCCGCATCGACGCGTCGGTCCTCATCTTCACGCTCGCAGTGTCGCTTGCCACCGGTATCGCGCTCGGCCTGATCCCGGCGGTCTCCCGGCGGCGGGACCTCGTGACCTCTCTGCACGAGGGCGGCGAGCGCGCGAGCGCGGGCACCGGACGCCACCGCGTGCGCAATCTTCTGATCGTCTCGCAGGTCGCGATCTCCTTCGTGCTCTTAATCGGCGCGGGGCTGATGGTGCGCACGCTGTGGAACCTGCAGCAGGTGGACCCGGGGTTCCAGACCGAAAAGGTCCTGACGATGAGAGTCGATCTCAACTTCTCGAAGTACGACACCCGCGACAAGCGGCTCGCTTTTCACGAGCAGCTGCTGCGGCGGATCCAGACGGAGCAGGGAGTCGTGTCCGCGGCCACGTCGGCGACGTTCCCGCTGAACGAAGGCGGCCCCGGCAACGGAAACGGACAGTTCGAGATCGAGGGCCAGGCGGCGGCCGAAGCGGACCTGCGTCCCCAGGCGGACTTTCAGCAGGTGAGCTCCGACTATTTCCGGACGATCCAGGTTCCGCTGCTCCGCGGCCGCCTCTTCTCCCAGGAGGACCGGGTCGATCATCCCCTGGTCGCGCTCGTCAACCAGACGATGGCGCGGCATTTCTGGGCGGACCAGGATCCGCTCGGCCGTCGGTTCTCCTTCGATCAGAAGAAGACCTGGGTGACGGTCGTCGGCGTGGTCGGCGACGTCCGGCAGTACGGGCTCGCCGCCGCGCCGACCGACCAGATCTACCTGTCGCTCCTTCAGTCTCCGACCCTGTCGTCGACGATCCTGATCCGCACCGTCGCGAACCCGATGAGCATGGAACGGGCGGCGAAGGCCACTATCCATGGAATGGACCCCGACCAGCCGGTCGACCATTTCCGGACCCTGGAGCAGGTCCGCACAAACAGTCTCGCGTCGCCGAGGTTGACGGCACTGCTCCTCTCGCTTTTCGCCGTTCTCGCGCTCGTCATCACGGCGACGGGAATCACTGGCGTGCTCGCCTTCTCGGTCAGTCAGCGCTTCCAGGAGTTCGGCATCCGCATGGCGCTCGGTGCGGCGCCCGCGTCGGTCCTGCGCATGGTGCTCCGGCAGGGGATGTCGCTCGTCGGCGTCGGGCTCGGCCTCGGCCTCGCGCTCGCGCTGGTTTTTGCGCGGCTCCTCTCCGGGCTGCTGTTCGGAGTCCGGCCGACCGATCCCCTCACGTTCGCGGCGGTCGCGTTCGTCCTGCTCGCCGTCGCCGCGGCGGCGTGTTTCTTCCCGGCGCGCCGCGCGACGGCGGCCGACCCGATGCACGCGCTTCGGAATCGCTGAATTGCTGAAGCAATGAAGCGCTGAAGCGCGGCCGGATCAGCGGGAACGGATCGCTTCGAGCTCCCGCTGCATCCGCTCGCGGACCGACGCGGCCGCCGCGGCGATCGCTTCTTCGCCTTCTCCGACGGTGACCGGCTCGAGCACGCTGATCGGAAGGCGCCCGGGGCGCGCGACGAAGCGGTCGGTGTCCACGATGGCCCGCAGCGGCGCCGCCACGACGGGCACGACCGGAACGCCGGCGGCCGCGGCGAGGCGAAACGCGCCCGTCTTGAACCGCAGCAGCTCGGGGCCCGTGTTCCGGGTCCCTTCCGGCATGAACCAGACGGAGACGCCTTCTTCCTTGAGCCTCCGCGCCGCCGCCGCGAGCATCCTCCGCGCCGCCTCGGAGTTTCCACGCTCGATCACCAAATTCCCCGACGCGCGAAAGAACCAGCCGAAGAGCGGGATCTTCGAGATCTCCTGCTTGCCGACCGCGACCGTCATGCGGGGAACGATCGAGCCGTAGACCAGAAGATCCATGATGCTCTGGTGGTTGGAGACGAAGACGCAGGGGCGCGAGGCGGAAAGCCGCGCGGCGTCCACCTCGATCTTCCATCCCATGAGCCGCACGATCGGAACGCAGAAGAATCGGGCGAAGAGAAAGACGTTGTTCCGGCTGCCGTGACTGACGAGAAGCGCGATGAGCCCCGCCGCCGAGCAGCAGAAAAACCAGATGCCTCCGGCCAGGAAGCCTGAGAGGAACGCCGCGCGTCCGAAGAACGTTCTCAGGCCGGGCGCTCGTGCTTCTGACGCATCGATTCTTTCCACGATTCCGACTCCCCGCGGGGAATCGAAATGGAGCGCCAGCCGGGCCCGGCGAAATGCTTCGCGAGCAGGACGATCTGTCCCGCGTGGTACGCGAAGTGGGCGAGATGCCGGTTAATCGCCCCCATGACGGTGTGCGGCTCGGAATTGATCGTGACCTTGCGGCCGAGGTCCTCCGGCGTCAGAGGCTCCAGCGCCGAAAACGCCAGCGCCCACGCGGACTCCCACCGCGCCATCAGCGCCTCCCGGCTTTCCCCTTCCTGGAGGAACTCGCGGTCCCGCTGCCGATCTGGCTTGTCGCCGTCGGCGGTGAGGAAGTCCGTGAAGCGGGAGTGCATGTTCCCGCAGAGGTGTTTGACGACGATCGCGATCGAGTTCGACTCCGGGCCGATCACGCGGAGAAAATCCTCGTCTTTGACCTGCTCGAGCGCCTTCTCGACCAGCTTCTTGTGGCCGCGGAGTCTCCGCAGGGCGTCCGGCAGGTAGCCCGCCAGCGTCTCGGTCGCTTCGGGAGCATCTCCCGCGCTCACGCTCCGGCCCTCGTCTTGTTCGGGTACGGCGGGCGAACGGGAACCTTCACGGGATGCTTCTTCAGCTCCTCCATCACCACCGAGATCGCCTTTTCGAGCTGAGGGTCGCGGCCGGCGATCACGTCGGCCGGAGTCTGCTCGACCTCGATGTCGGGAGTCACGCCTTCGTTCTCGACGATCCAGCCCTTTTCGGAATCCCAGATGGCGAGATTCGGTGCGGTGATGGTGCCTCCGTCCATCAGGACGGGAAACCCGAGGATCCCGACGAGCCCTCCCCAGGTGGGCTGCCCGATCAACGTGCCCACCCCGAACTTACGCCACATCCAGGGGAGGAGGTCCCCTCCGGAGCCCGCGTTCTCGTCGATGATCATCACCTTCGGCCCCTGAATGGAGGCGCTCGGCGTCTTCATGTCCGCGCCGTAGCGCATCGCCCAGTACGCGATCAGCGGCTTCTGGAGCAGATCCACGTAGTAATCGGCGACGCTGCCGCCGCCGTTGTACCGCTCGTCTAAGATCACCGCGTCCTTGTATGCCTGGGGGTAGAAGTACCGCTTGAAATAGGTATGACCGAGGCTGCCGGTGTTAGGGACGTACACGTAGGCCACGCGCCCGCCGGTCGCGGCGTCCACCTTGCGGATGTTCCCCTCGACCCAGTCGCGGTTGCGGAGAGCGGCTTCCGTGGCGATCGGAACGACCGTCACGGTGCGCGCGCCCGATCCGTCCGGATTTGCGCCCACCGTGATTTCCGTCAGCTTTCCGGAGGTGTTCTCGAAGAAACTGTAGAGGTTCGCCGGGGTCTTCACGTCGCGCCCGCCCACGGCGAGGAGGTATTCGCCCGCCCGGACGTTGACGCCGGGCTCCGTCAGCGGCGACCGGAGCTCCGGGTTCCAGTTCAGCCCTCCATAGACCTTCTTGAAGCGATAACGGCCGTTCTCGACCGCGTAGTCTGCGCCGAGCAGCCCGCCCGGAACGGCCGTCGGCTCGAGGAACCTGTCGCCGCCGCCCCCCCGGTGATGTCCGACCGAGAGCTCGCTGCACATCCACTGGATCACGCGGTTCAAGTCCTCGCGCACGACGACGTGGGGCAGAAAGGCCGCGTACTTCTCGCGCATCGCCTTCCAGTCGACGCCGTGCATCTTCGGGTCGTAGAAGAAGTCGCGGTTGACCCGCCACGCCTCCTGAAAGATCTGCGGCCACTCCTGGCGAGGGTCGATGCGCACCTCGAGCGCGTCCATCTTCACCTTCCCCTCGGAGGTGTCGATCTTCTTCGCCGAGGACGCCGAGATTCCCCACGCCTCCTTGACGCGGTACAGGATCTTCTTGCCGTCCGCGGACACCTCGAACCCATCGGCCTCGGCGAGCAGAGTCTCCGATTTGCGGTCCTTCAGGTCGAACCGCTGCAACGTCTTTTTCCCGTCGACCTCCCGGAAATAGAAGATCTGTCCGGCGGGACCGGCCTGGAGGTTCGACAGCTCGGCGGCGGGAACCGGCAGGTCGAGGATGCGGTACTCGAGGCC
>JBBROA010000117.1:0-12711 GCA_038229875.1 Thermoanaerobaculia bacterium
ACCGGCACTTTCAATGGCTCGGCCGCCAGCAGCTTATCCACGGCCTGACCGCGCCAGAAGGCATCGTAGCTGGGATGTTCTAAAATCTTCCGCCAGAAACCAACCTGTTCCAAACCGCGCCGCCGCCCAAGTTCGCCCGCCGACCCCGCCTCCAGGAACATGTCGTAGTCGTCGTAGTGCGTCCGCCACCACTTCTCTTCGTTCTTCCGATTCGCCTCCTGCTCCCAGATGTATGACATGCCCTGCTCGCGAAAGGCGCCGTTGTGAAACCAGTCGTCCCCCATCCAGCCATCGACCATCGGGTTCATGGGAACGGAGACCTTCAACGCCGGATGCGGGTTGACGAGCGCCATCAGGGGAAGAAAGCCGTCATAGGAGATGCCGAGGATGCCGACCCTGCCGTTCGATTCGGGGACGTTCTTCACGAGCCAGTCGATCGTGTCGTACGTGTCGGTCGCGTGGTCCACGGCCGTCGGATTCAAGGAGCCGTGCAAAGGCCGGTTCATCACGTAATCGCCCTCGGATCCGTACTTGCCGCGGACGTCCTGCACCACGCGGATATAGCCGCCCTCGACGATCACGTCGGTCGCGTTGTCATAGCCGGTCAGGATCGAACCAAGGTGCGAGCTGTGCGAATGACTCGTGAGCGCGGTTGCGTCGTAAGGAGTGCGGGTGAGCAGGATCGGCGCGCCCTTCGCGCCCTTTGGAACGAGGATCACCGTGTGGAGCTTCACCTTGTCGCGCATCGGGATCATCACGTCGCGGCGCGCGTAGTCCCATCCGAAAGTGGCGGGCTCGAGCTTCGCCGGCGTCTCGCTGGGGAAGGTCCCCGGCGGGGACGTCTTTTGAGCCGCCACCGGGGAGGAGCTCAGCAGAGCGGCGAGAAGTGCGAACGGGAGAGACGCATCGCGAAGAAGGTGGGTCCGCGTCATGAGGGCGCCTCCTGATGCGCGCACAGCTTGTGCGTGCGTTAAAAGAAATCGACGAAGGACCAGCATAACAACGACGCTTGCAGAGACCGTGAGGGTCCGGGAAGAGAGGCGGTTCGGCGGTTCGTCCCCGTCCGCGAAAGAGAGGCCGGGCTGAACTCATTCCCGGGAGAGCGGTCGGCGGGCCGAGGCTTTCAGCAGTTCTCGTACTTCCAGTTACGCGACTTCCCTTCCGCCAGCCATTCGAGCGCGGTGGAAAGCCGCTTCTCCCGCGTCTCCTCGCGTTTGGCCTCGGTGATCCATTCGACGTATTCGCGGCGGTGACTCGGGCTCATCTTCTCGAAAGTCGCGCCGGCGGCCCTGTTTTTTTTGAGTCCGGCGGCGAGATCTTCGGGGACCTCGACCGCCTTCGCCGGAGCTCGCGCGGGCCGCGGCCGCGCCGGAGCTTCCGACACGTTCAACTCCACGGCTTTCCTGATGTACCGCAGGAGCTTTCTGTCGGACGGGAGGTCCGAAAGGCTTCGGATGCGGCCGAAGCTGCCCATCGCGGTCGCCTCCTTCTCTCCGTCCTCGCCCAGGACTTCGGTCATTCCCTGGTGCCAGAACCCGAACGTGCAGTGCTCCTTGAATGCGGCCATGCCGCACATGATCTTTCCGCCCGTGGTGAACGCCGGCGAGCTCCACTTGACCGTCTCCTCAACGTCGGGACACGCCTGGTGAACCAGCTCCCGGAGGTGTCGGAGGATCGGTTTCGCGAACTCGGCCGCCCGGGCGATGTGGTCGTCGATGCGGGGATCGGTGTTCTCCATACCTGGCCTTTCGAGGTTTGCGGATTCTATGGGAGCCGGGCGGCAACTGCCCCGCTCGGCGGGGCGCCTCCGATATCCTTGGGGCAGTCTTTTCGAGGAGAACATGCATTTCTCTCTTCTCGGCCTCCTGGTACTTCTCCTGGTCGCGGCGGTCTGTGGGGCGATCGGCCGCGCGATCGCCGGCGGCACGACGGGCGGGTGTCTCGTGTCGATTGCGGTCGGGTTCGTCGGCGCGCTGCTGGGCTCCTGGCTCGCTCACAAGATGCGGCTGCCGGAGCTGTTCGTGATCCAGATCGACCGCCATCCGTTTCCGGTCGTCTGGTCGATCATCGGGGCCGCATTGTTCGTCGCGATCGTGCATCTCATTTCCGGGCGGGATTGACAGTTCATGCGAGCGGCAGGCCTCGTGCATCCGCTCTCAAGTTCCGGAGGCGTTTGATGTCGATGATCTCCAGGGTCCTCGCCGCGGCTCTCTGCACTCTCTCGCTTTATGCTCTCGTGTCCTGCCAGAGCACCGGGGGTTCTACGAGCCCCGGCACGGCGTCGGGTGAGAAGAAGGGCGGCGAGCGCGCACGCACCATCGCGGATCTCCGAGCGGCGCTCCGCGATCCGGACATGTCGGTGCGTCTGAAGGCAGTCGAGGAGCTCGGTCCCCGCGCGGCTTCTTCCGACGAGGCGGTTGCCGCGCTCGTCGAAGCGCTCGGGGACTCGGCACCGCTGGTGCGCCGGTTCGCAGCCGGCGGCCTCGCCGAAGTGAAATCTCCCTCCGCGGCGACGCTCCTCGCTCTCGGGAAGCTGTTGAAGGATCCGGAGCTCGAGCCGCGCGAGACCGCAGCCAGGTCGCTCTCCGCGCTCTCTCCGCGCTCGGACGCGGCGGCGGTCAAGGACCTCGGAGCGATGCTCGCCGCCGCAACGGCTGACAAGGAGGCGTCCGTGCGGACGTTCGCGCTCGAGGCCATCGGCGGGCTGGGCGCCCCGGCGGCGCGGGTCGTCCCGTCAATCAAGACCGGGCTCGAGCGCGCGATCGCGGATCCCGTGCCGGAAGTCCGCGCGGCAGCCGCCGCAGCGGCCGGACGGCTCGGGATTGGAGTTCCCTGGGCGATGGGCCTCCTGATCAAGGCGCTCGCCGACCCCGTGCACGACGTCCGGAAGCAGTCCGTGGTCGCTCTCGAAAAGATCGGTCCCGACGCGGCGCCCGCCACGCGCGCGCTCGCGCGGCAGCTCAAGGGGAAGGAGATCTATCTGCGCGTCTTCGCGGCGGACGCGCTGACCGCGATCGGTCCGGGCGCGCGAGCTGCCCTGCCGGAATTGAAGGCGCTGGCGGCGCGGGGGTGGAAAGATCTCGCTGGCTCACCTGAGTCGGAGGCGAAGGACCTGCCCGAGGCCGTCGCCCGCGCGATCCGCAGCCTGGAGGGCAAGGCGCCGAAAAAGTCGGGCGAGGGCGCGGCGGAAAAGCCGTCGCGCGCCGGGGAACCGCCGCCGGCGTCCGGTCCGGCTTCCGTCAAGGGCCACTTCGAAGAGATCAACACGGGGTCGTTCGACCTCGTCGACGGGATCGCGTATCCCGCTGGCGGAACGAGCGGCGGCACCGTCGTCTATGCCGCGAACAAGCCGATCGCCTCCACGGTCCTGGCCGACTCGCCGTGTCCGATGACCTACGCCCGGGCGCTCACGTCGATCCGGGACGCCGGTTACGTGGAGGCGACCCTCGACTCGTCGGGAGAGTCGAAGTACTTCACTTACGGCCTGGCGTTCGGCGGGACAGGGCGCGAAGAGGATGTCGGCGGCCGCTACTGGTCGTCGTCGCTCCGTCTGTCCGGCGGGCGGGCGGGCGGCAGAATCGAACACAAGGATCATGGGGGCTTCGAGTTCGACGTGCCCGTGTCGAGGCCGAAGGTCCGGGAGGTCAGCGAGTCGGACCGCATGGACCGGAAATCCGGCGACCCCGCAGCGGCGCCCGTCACCGAAGCCGCCGTTACGGCGGCGTACCGCGCGGTGCAAGAGGCCGCACTCCGCAAGGATCTGAAGGCGCTTCTCGCGGCGCAGGGATTCGACGCGAAACAGATCGCCGCGATCTCCCGACTCGAAGGAATCGGCGCCGACGTCGCGCGGTATTCAAACCGCTTCCTGAAGCCGGGCGCCACAAGCGAGTTCCAGAACGGCCCGGGATTCGGCGCCATCGCGGGCGGGGGCACGAACGCGAAGGGGAAGAAGTTTCTGAACTTCTACTGGTTTACCCCGTGCCGCGGGAAGCTGGTGCTGACGACGATCAGCGAGAACCCTCAGTAAAGCCGCTGGGCGGCTGAGCCGCCGCCCGGCGATCGAAGGCGCCGCGCCGTCTGCTCCCTCCTCGCGCCCGGGCAGATGGTGGGGGTTACGCGACCCGCAGGGAGTTGTCGCTCGCGGCTGCCGCCCTCGGCGCTGCGTAATCCGCGTCGCCGCAACAAGCGCCGTTCCCTGAGGGCCCCCTCACCCCAGCCCATTTCTTGAATGAGCTCACGCGCATGCAGGGGTCGTGGAGAGAAAGAACCCGATTCCGATCCTGTCGAACATTCTGCTGAAGGCGGCGGACGGCCATCTGAATTTCACCTCCACGGACCTCGAGGAGACCCGCCATATGACGACCGATTCCGGTAACCTCTCTCGCGAAATGCTCCCACAGATCGTTGTTCGCGAGCTGCGCAAGCAGTTTCCGAAAGTCCTCGCCGTCGCCGGGGTCGACCTGGAGGTCCAGACCGGAGAGGTCTTCGGACTCCTCGGCCCGAACGGCGCCGGGAAGACGACGACGCTCGAGATGATCGAGGGGCTCACGACGCCCGACGCCGGAGAGATCACGATCTCGGGTCTCAACTGGCGGCAGCATTCGCAGCAGATTCGCGCGCGGATAGGAGTCCAGTTGCAGGCGACCAGCCTTTACAACAAGATTACGCCGCGCGAGGCGCTGAACCTCTTCGGAGGGTATTACCCGAAGCGGCGGCCGACCGAGGAGCTCCTCGAGCTCGTGCAACTCAAGGACAAGGCGGACGCGTACCACGTGACTCTCTCCGGAGGGCAGGCGCAGCGCCTCGCGCTCGCGCTCGCCCTGGTGAACGACCCCGAGGTCGTTTTCTTAGACGAGCCGACCGCGGGGCTCGATCCGCAGGGCCGCCGCTCGCTTTGGGAGGTCGTGCGACAGACGAAAGCGGAAGGCCGCACGACCATGCTCACCACCCACTACATGGATGAGGCCGAGGCGCTGTGCGACCGGCTCGCGATCCTCGATCACGGCCGGATCCTGCGCTCCGGAACGCCCGCCGAGCTCATCGCGAGCCTCGGGATACCGAGCGTCGTCGAGCTCACGTTCGACGGCGAGGCGCCGGATCCTGCCCGGTTCGCCGCGCGTCTCGATGCGCCCGTCGAAAAACGCGGCGACATCTGGGAGATCCCGACGCCCGATCCGAAGAAGCTCCTGCCGCGGGTGTTCACGACCATCGAAAGCGAAGCGCTCGAGTACAACCAGGTGCACGTTCGCCGCGCCACGCTCGAGGACGTCTTCCTGCAGCTGACCGGCCGGAGCCTTCGCGAATGACCACCATCGACCTGACGCTTCCGAATCCGCTGGAGCTTCTCTGGCGGCAATTTCGCTCGGAGTGGCGCCTCTACGCGCGAGACCGCGGCGCGATGTTCTGGACGTTTCTGTTTCCGCTCCTGATGCTGTTCGGCTTCGGTGTGATCTTTCGATCCGGCGGCCCTCCCGCGTTGACGCTCGTCCGGGTCGCACCCGCCCGGTCCACTCCTCGCGACGCCGCGTTCGTCAAGGCGCTCGAGGAGGCGCAGCTGAAGGTCGTGACGCTTCCCGCGGCTGAGGCGGAGGCGCGCTGGGCGAAAGGCGAGACGATGGCGCAGCTCGAAAGCTCGGGCGGCGGATACCGCCTGCGGCTGAACAGCTATCTGATCGCGCAGGGACAGGTGGCCGCGCAGGCGGCGAGCCAGGCCTTCCTCATCGCGCAGGCGCGGTTGAGCGGCGCGCCCGAGCCGGAACGCATCCCGGTCGTGGTGGAGAGTCCGGGCCACGCAAGATCCTCGAGCTACGCGGCGTTTCTCGTTCCCGGCCTGATCGGACTGAACCTGCTCAGCATGGGCCTCTTCGCGGTCGGTATGGTCACGGTTGCGTACCGCGAGAAGGGCAAGTTCCGCCGCCTCGCGGTGACGCCGCTGCCGAAATGGGTCTTTCTCCTCGCGCAGATCCTGCAGCGCGTCACCGTTGTGGTCCTCCAGACGACACTCCTCCTGCTCGCCGCCTGGCTGGGTTTCGGAATCGTCAACCAGGGGTCGTATGCGCTCTTCGCCGCGCTCGTGGTATTCGGCACCGCGACCTTCCTCGCCATGGGGTTCGCGCTTTCGAGCTTCGCCTCGACGGTCGAGACGTACGGCGCGATCTCGAACCTCGTGTTTTTCCCGATGATGCTGCTGTCGGGCGTTTACTTCCGGCTGGACAGCGCGCCACAGTGGATGCAGACCGCCGTCTCGGTGCTGCCGCTCTCGCCGTACCTGCGAATGCTGCGCTCCGTCTTCAACGACGGATCGGGGCTCGCCGGGCACGTTGCGGGACTCGTGATCCTGGGCGTCTGGGCGGTCCTCTCGTTCGTCCTGGCGGTCCGCCGCTTTCGCTGGGTCTGACCGATGCTCGACGTCACAACCGAAATTCAGATTCCCGAAGGCGAGCTGACCGAGCGATTCGTGCGTGCGTCCGGTCCCGGCGGTCAGAACGTCAACAAGGTCGCGACAGCGGTGGAGCTGCGCTTCGACGTCGCGCGCTCGTCGCTGCCGCAGGACGTGAAGGCCCGCCTGGCCGCGATCGCCGGCAGGCGGATGACCGCCGAGGGCGTGTTGACGATCGACAGCCGTGCGCACCGCACGCAGGCGCAGAACCGCGGCGAGGCCCGCGAGCGGCTGGCGGATCTCGTCCGCCGCGCCGCCGTGCGTCCGAAGTCGCGGCGGAAGACCCGTCCGACGAAGGCGTCGCGCGAGCGGCGCCTGGTTTCGAAAGTCCAGCGGTCGGACGTCAAAGCGGGGCGCGGACGGGTCCGGACGGAGGACTAGCGGACTAGCGCGCGGTAAGCTTCAGTCGTCATGAGAATTCCCGCCCCGGGCAGCGCCAACTCCGGCGGAGAGGCCCACCACGAGCGCCTCCCGCCGGGCCAGGTTCTCACGGCGAAGTGGCCGGTCCTGACCTACGGAGCCGCGCCCGACATCGATCCGCGCACCTGGTCGTTCCGCTGCTACGGCCTCGTCGAGAAGGAGCTCTCCTGGACGTGGAGTGAATTTCTCGCGCTGCCCCGGATCGAGGTCACGTCGGACATTCACTGCGTCACGCACTGGAGCCGTTACGACAACCTCTGGGAAGGCATCCCCCTCCGGGAGATCCTCCGGCTCGTCCGGCCGCGGCCGGAGGCCGTCGCGGTGATGGCGCACACGGTCGAGGGATACACGACGAACGTCCCTCTTGCGGATCTGGACGCCGACGATGTGCTGCTCGCCGTCAAACATGACGGGAAAGACCTGCCCTCGGATCACGGCGGCCCCTGCCGGCTGCTGGTGCCGAAGCTCTACCTGTGGAAGAGCGCGAAGTGGATTAACGCTCTCGAATTTCTCGCCGTGAACCCCCCCGGCTTCTGGGAGGTGAACGGGTACCACCTCCATGCCGACCCGTGGAAGGAGGAGCGCTACTCCGACCAGGAGACCGACGCGATGCAGCGGATGCGCTCCGAGGCGGCGCGGCGGCTCCGCGGGCGCTGACGTACTCCGGTTTCCCGGGCGGCCTCGTCGAGCTCCGGCCCGCGGCCGCTGTCCTTGGAGATGAAAGGGACGCGAACTCTTCCGCCGCGCCGTAAGTCATCACCCGCGCGTTTGCGCGCGCCGTCCGGTTTTGTCGGACGTAGCGGAGCGGATCGCGGCGATCGCGCCAACCAACGCGAGCGCAGAAGCGAGCCGCATCGAGCGTCCTCCTGAAGGTTTGGCGGTGATAAGAGCCCCCCGAGAATGGCCGCCGGGCGCAGGAGAGCCATTGTGTCCCTGGGACTCGCCTCGAATGGAGCGCTTTGTCCCGGTCTCCGAAAAAGAACTGCCTTCGCGCGCGCGGATGCAAGTTTCCCGGTCGGATTTCACGAGTATGGCTCCTAGACTTGCGGATCGGGACGTCACCTCATTTCCGGCGCGCCGCGTTTGCGGGCTTGCTCGTTCTCCTGTCCGCGGGAGCGCGGGCGGAGCGCGCGGCGGCGCAGTGGTCCGCCCGAGCGGAAGAACGGATCGCCCGCGAAGAGACCGAGGACGAGTCCGGGCGCATCGAGGCACGCGTACGGTGGTACCTCGAGCGACACGGCGACCGGGAGCATATCGATCCCGAGCGCCAGCGCGCCCGCGTGACTGCCGAGTACGCGCGCTGGCGCGCGGAAGCGACGGCGCGCCGGTTGAAACCGCAGGGAGTCGGGGGAACGGAGTGGATCTCTCTCGGCCCGACAAACGGCGCGGGGCGCATGACGGCGATCGCGCCCATGCCGGGCGCTGCTGGAACGGCGTACGCGGGCGCGGCGGGCGGCGGCGTGTGGAAGACGACGGATGGCGGCGTTACGTGGACGCCGTTGACGGACGGGTTGCACGATCTCGCGGTCGGAGCGATCGCGCTCGCGCCCTCCAACCCGTCGATCCTCTACGTCGGTACCGGCGAAGGGGGAGTCGGGAGCGCTTTCATTCCCGGAATCGGGCTCCTGAAATCCATGGACGGCGGAGCGACGTGGATTCTGCCGGACAGCGTTCTCGCGACTTCCTTCTACCGGATCCTCGTGCACCCGACGAATCCGAACGAGCTCCTCGCGGGCACGAGCGGAGGCGCCTACCGGTCGTCGGACGGCGGAGCGTCGTGGACGAACGTTCTTCCACGCTCCACCTGGGGAGACATCCCCGACATCGTGCGCGACCCCGCGAACCCGCAGGTCCTCTACGCGACGACCTGGTGCGTGCGTCGCGACTGCACTGTTCAGAACGGAAGGATCCTGAAGTCCTCGGATGGGGGAGTGACGTGGACTGAACGAAGCAGCGGCCTACCCCCCGGGCGCAGGGGATTTTTCGAGCGGACCTCGATCGCGATCAGCGAGAGCAACCCCTCGGTGCTTTACGCCGCGCGCGCCTTTCAGGACCTGAACACCGGGGACATCAGCTCGCACATTTTCAAGACGACCGACGGGGCCCTCACGTGGAACGAGGTCCCGGGGCTCTCTGCGGATGCCACCTTCTCCCACTATCTCGGTAACCAATCCTGGTACGACAACGCCCTCGCGGTCTCTCCGGCCAACCCTGATGTCCTGATCGCCGGCGGCGTCAGGTACGTCCGCACGCTCGACGGAGGGGCGACTTTTTCGAAGGACCTCGACCTGACCGTCCACGCGGACTGCCACGACCTCCGGTTTCAGGGGTCGACTCTGTGGATCGCCAATGATGGCGGGGTCTGGACGAGCACGGACCAGGGCCGGAGCGCGGTGGCACGCAACACGACTCTCGTTACGCGTCAGTTTTTTGCGCTCGCGCTCGACGCGGCAAACCCCGACCGCATCATCGCGGGCGCGATGGACAACGGAACGGTCCAGCGGATCGGAACGGGCACGGTTTGGCGCCTGGTGCAGGGAGGGGATGGGGGTGAGGCGGCGGTACATCCGTTCGTCCCCGGGACGGCGTGGTTCAGCAGTCAGGGTGCTCAGATCTACAGGACGCGGAACGCTTCCTCGAGCTCGACTCCCGCGACACAACTGGTCGCTCCGCCCCTCGAGCCGGAGGAATTCGCCCCTCTCCAGACTCTCGTCGTCCTCGACCGTCGCGAGACGCAAACGCTTTACACCGGTTCCTGGCGCGTGTGGAAGTCGCCGGACGGCGGCGACACGTGGACACCACTGCCGACGGTCACGACCGACGGAACGGCATGGGACCCATCCGACTCGATCACCTCCATAGCCTTGCCCTCGGTCGAGTCTCCACTCATGCTCGCCGCGAATCTGGGCGGAGTTTTTCGAAGCGCCGATCGGGGGCGCACCTGGACCGTGCCTCGCGGTTTTCCGGACGCGGTCGTCACCCACCTCGAATTCGATCCGCGGGACGCGACACGCGCCTGGGCGTCGATCGCGACGACCATCGGCCCGAGCGTCTATCGCAGCGACGACGGGGGCGTCTCCTGGATCGCGAGCGCTTCGGGATTGCCCCTCTTCGCCGCGCAGACGATCCGAGTCGACCCGACCGACTCGACCGACCTCTTCTGTGGAACCGACGTCGGGGTTTACCGATCTACAAACTCCGGTCAGACGTGGTCCCGTTTCGGTACGGGTCTACCGAGCGCCTCGGTGCACGACGTGGCAATCCTCTCCGACGGTTCGGTCGTGCGGGCGGCGACCTATGGCCGCGGGATCTGGGAATTGCGCGTACCTCCAACAGGCAACTCGCCTCCGGTGGCGACGATTTCCGACCCCGGTGCGGACCTCAGCGTTTCCGCGGGCACGACTCTGCAGCTGACTGGAACCGTGGCCGACCCGGATCCGGGAGACTCCGCCTCGGGGACCTGGTTCTTCGGCGATGATGCGTCCGAAGTCCCGCTGCCTCCAGGCGGAGGTGTGACCCACACGTTCCGACGCGGCGGCGTCTTTCCAGTGAGCCTTCTGGCGCGGGATTCCCGCGGCTCCCGGGCGATAGCCACGGTGATGGTTTCCGTCCGTGAGCCCGCAGATGCCTGCGCGACTCCGGAGGTCATTCCCGGAGCGGGGCCTTTTCCGTACACCATCCGCGCGGACAACCAGGCGGGGACGGTCGAGGAAGGAGACCCGACGCCCGCGTGCTTCGGGCCCAACGGCCGCAACGGGTCGACCTGGTTCGAGTTTACGCCGGCTGCCTCGGGCACGTACAGGTTTTCCCCCTGCGGCACGAACACACCGACGTTGCTATCGGTTTACACGGGCGCCGCGTGCGGCCCGTACGCCGCGATCCCTCAGGCCTGCCGGGCGGGGGCCCGGACAGACTGGAACTGCGACGACCCTGCGAGCACTTCTTACGTTGCCGTCGCCGCTTCCGCAGGTCAGACGCTCCGCATTCTGTTGTCCACCAATGCACCGGGCGCGGGAGGACTGGTTCCGCTGACGGTGACTCTCCCGGGCACGGCAGTGGACGCGCCCCGCGTAATGGGGGTCACCGAGTCCGCCGGCCCGCCCGCGGGGGGAACCAGCGTGATCGTGATCGGCAGCGGATTCACCGACCGGGCGCTCGTCTCGTTCGGCGGAGTAGCGGCGAGCGAGGTTCTCGTCTCGGGAGCCCACCTTCTGACCGCGCGTGTGCCGCCTCACGCGGCGGGGCCGGTGGACGTCGTGGTGACGGTGCCAGGCGTCGGGACGGGAACTCTGAAAAACGGTTTCCGATACGAGAACCCGCCGCCGTCGCCGTGCGTTCCGGGCGCGGCGACGCTGTGCCTGAACGGGGGACGTTTCCGTGCGGAGGCGCGCTGGCGCGTCGTCGCGAGCGGGGAGAGCGGCCAGGCGAGCGCGGTTCCCCTGACCGGAGACACCGGCTACTTCTGGTTCTTCTCGGCGAACAACATCGAGCTCGTGCTGAAGGTCGTCGACGGCCGGGCGGTGAACGGGAAGTTCTGGGTCTTCTACGGGGCGCTCTCGAACGTCGAGTACGAGATCACCGTCACGGATTCACAGACGGGACAGGTTCGCGTCTACAACAATGCGAGCGGGCAGCTCGCGAGCGTGGCGGACACCGCGGCATTCTGATCGGCGCCCCCGACGGTTTCGTTTTCTAAGGGCAGTCGCCGAGGCGCTTCGCCTTGAAGTGCGAGACCAACTCGGCGCCCGCGGCCCGCGTGATCACCCGCTCTCCTTCGTAGCTGTCGCCGTGATACGTGAGCGAAGCCCGGATCGTTATCTCGGCGCACGTCATCGCATAGGAGGCAGAGAGGCCGTTTAGCTTGAACTCGTTCATCTTGCAGTTCTTGCCGGAGTTCTTTTCGACGTACTGGCGGCCGGCCTTTTCGTCTCCGTTCATGCCCGCGGCTTCCTCGGCCCCGACGCATAATTTGACCGTCGTCGTCGGGAGATTGGGGCGAGTGGTCGTGATCTCCCACTGTCCGGCGCGGAGCCTGTCAGCGGCCGAGAGAGGCGCGGCCGCGAACGTCAGTAACAGCGAGAACGAGAGAAGAACCGTCGTTGTGGTCGTTTTCATCGTTGGGCCTACAAGTGTCAGTGAGTAATGGGAGCAAAATCAGTGTCGGATCTCAGGCGTGCGCAGCGCCCATTTTTTGCAACGCCTTCAAGGCCATCGCGCGCGCCATTTCACGGGCCTTCGTCTCGTACTCCGTTCCCTGTGGCTTGCTCGACGCATGGATCACGTCGATCGCGCCCTTCATCGGATCGCGCTCAGCGTTTCCCGCCTGAAGGGGGTCGTCTTTTGCCAGAGCAGCCATGTTCTCGAGGGCCTTCTTCTGCTCTTCTCCCCCCATGGGCGCCGCCGTCATGTGGTTGTAAGCGTCCATCTGCGCCACCTGCTTGAGGTTGGGCGGCGTGATGGTCAGGACGACGTCGCCCGCGCGCACATACAGAAACGACATGGCGCCGAAAAAAGCGTCATCGCCGAGACCCGCCACCGCCTCTGGCTTGCCCCCGAGGAGGTTTGTGGCCTTCCGGGCCCCCGCCATCGACTCTTCCGCGTCCGAAACTCCGTGCCTGCGCTCCGCCTCGAGCGAGGCCTCCAGCATCGGATTCGCCGTCTTGTAAGTGACGTTCGACTTGCTGTTGGATTCGAGGGACGTGACCGGCGCGCCGATGATCGCGGAGACCTCTTCTTTCGTGAGGAGAGCGGGCGTGTCGATCTCGCCGGAGGACCGTCTCGCCTGCCGGGCTGGCCCGGTCGAAGACACCGCCGTTGAACCGTTCGGCGCTTTCCCGCCACAGGCCACCATC
>JBBROA010000118.1:0-12488 GCA_038229875.1 Thermoanaerobaculia bacterium
CGCGTTTCCGAACTACGCCAACAGCGCGACGCCCAAACCGGGGTACATCACCTCGTTTTACACGCGAGCGCTCTCGAACGGCACCCACTCGATCTCGATCCGCGTGACCGAGTCGTCTGGCAGCACCTTCACCCTGGGGCCGGTCTCGGTCATAGTCGACAATACGATCAACCAGGCGGCCTTCGGATACATCGATACGCCGGCCGACAACGCGACCGAGGGGGCCAACGGCTCCTACCCGGTGGTCGGATGGGCTCTCGATGATCAGGGGATCGACCACATCGACTTTCTCGTCGACGGCCAGATCGTCGCGGGAGCGATTGGACGGGTCGGCGACAACGGCCGGGGCCGCACCGGCGGGACGAACCCCCAGACCGCCACCTACGGAACAACCCGGCCCGACGTGGCCGCGGCCTTTCCGGACGTGCCGTTCGCGCTGTTTTCGGGATTCGTCGCAAACGTTGACACTACGAAGCTCTTAAATGGCGTGCACGTCTTCTCGGTGCGCGTCACGGACTCGACCGGAACCGCACGGGTGATCGGCACCCGGACCGTGCAGATCATCAACAACGGCAGCAATCTGGCGCCTTTCGGGAGGATCGACTTTCCCCTCGACAAGGCTTCGCTGAACTGCCAGCCGCCGTTCACGATCGTGCCGCCCCCGAACGTCTGCCCGTCCCCGTGCTTCCCGCCGGGCCCGAGCGGGACGCCGGCGCTGCCCGTTTCCTTCTTCAGCAACATCGTCAAGGGCTGGGCCCTCGACACGGGTTCGCGGCTGGACAAGGGCCAGGTCGCCTACGTGGAGCTGCTCCTCGATGGCCAGCCGATTTCCAACAGCCGCCGCGACTGCGTGCGGCTCGGAACGGCGCTTCTGAACTGCTACGGGGTCAACCGCCCCGACGTCGCGCGCGCGTACTCGGGGTACGTGAACGCGGACAACGCCGGCTTCAACTTCGCGTTCGCGCTCCAGCAGGACTCGTCGACGGGCCTCCTGCAGGTCGTGATCCCGGCCGCGGCCGGAGGCGCGCAGGTGACTGGACTGACCAACTCGGGCAAGCACACGCTGGCTCTGCGGGTCGGCGACGACGAGGCGACGGTCATCCAGATCGCGGCCATGTCGGTCGACATCCTCTGCGATCTCTCCAACATCAACCCCGACCGGCCGGCGTTTGGCTACGTCGATGCACCGTACGAGTACCAGTTCATCAATCAGACGTTCGTCGTCTCGGGCTGGGCCTATGACTTCGACGGCGGGATCTCCCGCCTCGAGCTCGACGTCGACGGTCAGGTTCTGGCGACTCTCGACGTCCCCTCCGGGACCTACGGGTTGTTCCGCCCCGACGTGCCGAACAACGACATCCGGGTCCCGACCCCAGACGTCGGTTTCTTCTTCCCGATCGACACGACGCACATGACGGACACGGAGCACGATCTGGTGATCTACGCCTACGACAACCCGGGCGGGGTCGCCCCGCGCAGGACGGAGATCGGCCGGCGCAAGTTCGTAGTGGTCAACAACTCGCTCATCAAGAGCTAGAAAAAGCCGCAGTCTCCCAAAGCCCCGCCACGGCGGGGCTTTTTTATTTCCGTCGCCTCCGCTCACCGCGGAACGTGTCTTCGCCGCGCGCGGTTGGATAAGGCGAAGCTCTGCCCCCTCTCCCCGCGCGCCGGGGGACAGGTTTTTGGGGTGAGCGGCGATATATCGAGCCTGACAGGCCTCGGAGGAGAGGGACGCCGCCTCCCATGGTCACGCGGCCCCGGGGAGGGTTGTTTTAATTAAAGACTGAAGACGGATTCGAGAGTGGACAGGAAGAACTGCCCAGTTGCGGCTGAGACGGTGACGGTTCTTCTCAGGCGTACTCGTCCGACCCCTGCACCCAGAGGAAGGACTGGAGGTCGATCATGTCTCGAGGCCGGGAGTCCTTCAGGTCTGATCGGACCTGGCCGGCGAATTTCAGGAGGCTCTGGTAGGTCTCCCAGTTCGGCGCCGACTTGTAGATGACGTCGAATCCGTATCGGTGCGCCGCCACACGGGTCACGTTGGGTTTTAGAAAAATGTGGCGGTCCGGCTGGGCGACGAAGCCGAAGACAGTGACGACCGGCCACGTGAGGACGCAGGTCTGCCGCCGGGGGAGCGACCCGACGACCGCGCACCAGCGCTCGAAGCTCTTTTCCGGATTCCGGTCGCCGCGGTGGAGAAACTCGAACAGTCCCTCCGAGAAGAGCCGCGCGCCCTCTGCCGACTTGACGGCATCCCGGAGCGCCATCTTCTCGAACGAGAACAGGAGGTTCGTCTTCGATTCGATCCGGACCGCGAGCGCCGCGATCTCTTCGAAACGGCCCGCCTTCAAAAGCGTCCGGTACTGGTCGTGCCCCAGCGACTGCTCCCACTGATCGTGCGCGGCCGCCTTGTAGTTGCGCTCCCAGTCCAGCTGGTCTCGTCCCGGAATCCTCCCGGCAAGAATCGGAGGAACTTTCTCCGGCATCGCTGTGCCGCGGCCGGGAGGGTCCTCGGCCAGCGCCGCGCGGGAAGTGCGGGTGTTCGCGCGCAGCGCCCTCGGAAAAGCCATAGCCCGCGGCGGTGCATGGATCGGGCCCCAGAGAGCGGGATGCACCGACCGGCGAGGGAACTCCAGCTCGGCTCAAGCGACCAATTTAAAAAGGGACCGCTTCGATCACTCGCACGCAGGAGCGGCACGGCACGGTCATCTGGGAGGCAGACCGCCGCCAACCACTTGCGGGCCGCGTCACCTGGGCCCTCTCCCCCCGGCGCACGGGGAGAGGGGGCAGTCCTGCGCCATCGGGAACATGGTGGTTACGTTCGCCCCGGGAGGAGTCTCCTGACCGAAGGGAAGGAGGAGCCTCTCGGGGCGGGAGCCGCAGCGAACGGAGGGACGAGCCGAGCGGTCGAGCCGACAGGCGAGCCGCTCGCCGGTGCCGTTCGCGTGCGAACGGCACGTCCCGCAGTGAGCGGAGGCGACGGTTTAGCTGCCTTGTTTTGAAGCCCGCGCGGGCGCCGGCTTCTTCGGGAGCGCGGCGATCCTCGCGGCCTCGTCGAACATCGCGAGCCCCTTCTGGAGCTGCGTGTCACCCCAGGCCTGCGCCTTGCGGCCGGCCTCGAGCCCGAACTTCGCGTTCACGATCTCGACCTTCATCGCGAGGTCCACGATGGAACGGTTCGGTTCGGCCTCCCACTGGCGCGTCAGCTCTTCGACGCTCGAGAACTTGCTGGCTTCCGCGAATCTGAAGAACTGCTGGCGCAGCTCCGGTGTGACTTCGAAGCTCGGCTTCACCTCGGGGTGCTTCGAGAGGTAGTCGACCGCGAAATTGAAGAAAAGGTTGCGGGCGAGAAACTGCGAAAGGAGCTTCGATTCGGCAAACCCGCTCTTGATCGCGACATCCGGGGTGATCCCGCCGGCGGCGTACACGGTGCGGCCCGCGTCGGTGTAAAACGTCTGACCGGCCGTTCGCGGAGCGTCCGCGACGGCGTCTCCGGCCGGCGGCGCGACGGCATCCGGGTCTTCGGGATTTACGTAGGCGAGCAGGTCGCTGTAGTCCCTCTGGATCCAGCGGCCGGAGGGCGTGTAGTAGCGCGCGGTCGTGAGAGCCAGGCCGGCGCCGTAGGGCAGCGTGTAGACGCTCTGCACCAGGCCTTTACCCCAGCTCCTCTGGCCGACCAGCAGTCCGCGGTCATGGTCCTGGATGGCGCCCGCGACGATCTCGGAGGCCGACGCGGAGCCGCGGTTGATCAGCACGACGAGCGGACGATCGAAGTGGGGACCGTCCCCGGGGGCGTAGAAGTCCTGCGCCGACGAGGGCGTCCGCCCGCGCGTGTAGACGATCTTGGACCCCTTCGGGAGGAAGACGTCGGAGACGTCCACGGCCTGATCCAGCACGCCGCCCGGGTTCCCGCGGAGGTCGAGGACGAGCCTCTTCATCCCGAGCTTCTCGAGCTTGCCGAGCGCGGCGATCAGCTCGCGGCTGGAAGTGTGCGTGAAATCCCGGAGGAGGATGTAGCCCGTGTCCGCATTCAGCATGAAGGCATACGGCACGGAGAGCGTCGGGATCTCGGCGCGCGTGATCGTCATCTGAAGGGGCTCGTCGAGTCCGGTCCGGCGGATCGTGATGTGGACGGCGGTTCCCTTGGGCCCGCGGAGCTTCTTCACCACGTCGTCCGTCGAGGCGTCTTCCTTGATTTCCTCGCTTTCGATGTGCGTGATCACGTCTCCGGCTCGCACGCCCATCTTGTAGGCGGGGGTTCCTTCCATCGGGGCGATCACCGTGATCTTGCCCATCCGCTTCTGGATCTGGATGCCGAGTCCGAAGAACGAGCCCTGCTGCTTCTCTCGCATCGCCGCGTATTCGTCGGGCTCGAGAAACGCGGTGTGCGGGTCGAGGCGAGCGAGCATTCCGTGGATGGATGCGTAGACGAACTTCTCGGGAGCGACCGCTTCGGGAGACCACTCGCCGAGGGTCGTGAGGATGTCCGCGTATTCATCGAGCGGCGGGACTTCCCGCTCCGGAGAGGCGAAGAGCTTGCCCCCGAGCGCACCACCGAGAAGGGTGGCCGCCGCGAGAAGCGCGATCGAGACCAGTAATCGAGACCGTGGCTGGCTCACTCGAACCTCCTGCCCCCAGAGCCTGGGAGAATCACATTCTGACACGCCGACTTCGGTTTCGGCAGGGAATCGGGCCGGCGCCGTGCGCGGGGTTAGAATCGCCTGCGCAGGGGGAAACATGTTCGGCTCCATCGGTATGCCCGAGTTGGTTTTGATCTTCGTGGTGGCTCTCCTGGTCTTCGGGCCCAAGAAGCTGCCGGAGATCGGCAAGTCCCTGGGGAAGGGGCTCGCCGAGTTCAAGAAGGCCTCAGACGAGCTGAAGAAGACGATCGAGACGGAGATCGAGCAGAGCAAGGCGGAGGTCGCCGCCGTCAAGGATCACGTCGCGTCGGTTCAGAACAGCCTGATCTCTCCGCCCGCCGCCGAGACCGTTCCCGCCATGCCCGCGGACCCGGCCTCGGTCGCCCTGGGCGATCCCGCTCCCTCGACCGCCGACCCGCGTCCGATACACCCCGCTTGAGCCCGAACGCGACGGCCGCCGCGGGGGTCTCCCCGCGGCACGACTTCCTTCGGCCGACGCGGCGCGCTTGAACGAAGACGCGCCGGGCCGCCTCCGCGACGAGGGGGAGGAAGAGCTTCCCCGTATGGGGTTCTTCGATCACCTCGAAGAGTTCCGGAAGCGCCTCATCGTCTGCCTCATCGCCGTTTTCGTGACGTTTCTGGTCGCGTGGAACTGGGCTCCGGAGATCTTCGACTTCCTGGCCGTGCCGCTTCGCCAAACTCTCCCGCCCGGCCAGAACCTCTCGTACACGACGATGACGGAGCCCTTCCTCATGTACTTCCGCGTCGCCATGTACGCGGGAGTGATCCTGGCGTCCCCCGTCATCCTCTGGCAGGTGTGGCTGTTCATCGCGCCTGCGCTCTACCGCCGCGAGCGCCGATACATCTGGCCGTTCGTGACCTTCGGAGTCCTGTTCTTCGTGGCCGGGTGCGCTTTTGCGTACTACGTCGCCTTCCCCGGAGTGGTGCGGTTCCTGGTCGGAAACGTCGGCAGCCACTTCAACGCCGTCATCACGATTAACGAGTACCTCTCGACGGCGTCGAAGCTCATTTTCGGCCTCGGACTCTGTTTCGAGACGCCGATCTTCATTTTCTTTTTGGCGCGGGTCGGAATTGTCACGCCCGCCTGGCTGATGAAAAAGTTCAAGTACGCGATCCTGATCATCTTCATCATCGCCGCGATCATCACGCCCACCCCCGACATCGCTACGCAGTGCGTGTTCGCCCTTCCGATGATCGCGCTCTATCTGCTGGGAGTCGGCGTCGCGTGGATTTTCAAGAGGCGGGAGACCCCGGTTTCGAACGACTGATCGAGATGATCGTCTGACGGGCCTGGTCGCTTGATTCCGGCGTGCGCTCTGGCAGCTTGGGCTTCCCTTGCGCATTCGCCGATGGCCGAGCGGGTCGAGATCTCGGCAGGCCAGTCTCTAGTCGCCGAAGGTCACGAGATCCAGGTCTTGTCGCCTCGACGCGGTGAAGCGTTGCGGCTCACGCGGACTCATTCCCGGGGCAACGTCCCGCCGCCCGGTCCCTTCTTCGGACTTCGCCGGGATCGAGAGGGAACGTTGGCCGGGGTGCTGCTTCCGCAACGTTTTTCGTTCTCGAGCGTCGTCCTCAAAGAAGCGGACGAGCCCGCCGCCGGCCGTGTGCACCTGGTCGTCCGCGCGGAACTTACGACGACGACTTCGGACAGCCGCGAGGCGGGAGATGTCCGATTCTCGATGAGCCGGTTTTCGGAGCGGATTCTCCCGACGGCGATCGGGCGGGACGAGCGCGGCCTGGTTGGCCTTTTTTCGAATCTCGCTAGCGGCAGCTACACGTTGCGGACCGAAGGAGATCGGTGGAGAAGCTCCGAAGGTCGAATCGAGCTCGCCAGCGAATCGCGATTTCGGGAGATCGTCGTCCCATTGCGGAGCAAGCCCTCGATCCATGTGGAGCTCGAGATAGACCCATCGCTCTCGAAGAAGAGCCGCACCGTCAGCCTTCTCGAATGCGCGGGATGGGACGGAGAAGAAGAACACGCGCCGGACTCCGAGGACTGCCATGCGACCACTCGGAAGACAACCGGGAACGCAGCGGAGTTTCCGTGGCTCGAACCGCTGCCCTATCTGCTGGAAGTTGCGATCGACGACCATTTGAAGCGGGTCGCTATCGATGCGCGGGGTGACGACGACGTCACTCTGAAGGTCTCGATGAAACGGACGCGCATTCGCGGCCGGGTGCTCCAGAACGGGCTCGGGATGGCCTCGACTCTGGTGTTTCAGGGAAATCCTAAGATAACTCCGGAGGGAGAATCTACTCCCGCGCCGCGCATTGTCGGCCGGTCCGCCGCGACCGGCGAGTTCGACGTTTCCCTCTGGCCCGATGTATACGCCGCGGCCGTGTCCGTGGACGGGGAGGAACGACCCGCCTCCGCTTTCCGCCTTTCGGTGGAGGAACAGGAGGATCAGGAAAAAGACTTCGTCATCAGCGCGAACACGGTCGTTGTGACTCTCATGGACGGGGCGACCTCACGGGGAGTGCCGGGACGGCTGCTCGTCACCGGTGTTCTGACGCTCGACGAGAACGGCCCCCCCATCTTGCCCACCGACCCTGATGGACGCGTCAGGCTCCCTTCCGTCCACTCCGGACGGCTTCACCTCATTGCCATGGCTCCAGGCTTCGTCAGGACGACCGCCGCTTTCAACGTGGTCGACACCGATCGAGAACAGGCTTTTGAAATCCAGATGGACCGCGAGCGAGGCGGATCAGACTTTCGGGTCGTCCTGCCCGACGGCACTCCCGCCGCCGGTGTCGAGGGTTTTTTTCGATACGACTCCGAATCGGGCATGCGTCTGCGCATCCCTTGCGACAATCAGGGGATCTGCCACCCTGAGGGCGCGCTCGCGGACTCGGAGCGCGTCGGCCTCTTTCATCCCGCCGCGGCGCTGACGATGTTCACGGGCCGTCAGATCCGGGAAGACGGAGTTGCGGTGCTGCGCCCGAGCGGTGGGCGTCTGGAGATTCGCGTCGAGGCGGCATCCCTTCACCCGGCAGAGAGCGGGCTGCACGCCATCGTCCGATTCGATGGCATTGCGCTCGGAACGTACCTTCCGGGAATCTTCATCGCGGGTGAGCCCCGGGCGTTTGGCGCGCGCCCGAAGCCCATGTGGTTCGAGGGACTTCCTGCCGGCCCGATGACGGTCGAGATCCGCGCAATCGAATTCGACGATCAGCGGCGGTCCGTCGGACGAATCGTCGCGGGTCCCTTCGTCGTCACCCTTCCGAGTGAACCGGTGACGGTCCGCTTACAGTGAGCGGCGGCGGAGCCTCTCGTTCCGCGCCAGTACCAGGTCGATGAACTCCCGGACCGCGCCGCAGCCGCCTCGGTTTTTGAGGATCACGCCGGCAGCTTTCCGCGCGGCGGGAACCGCGTCGGCGGGGCAGGCGGAGAACGCCGCGGCTTCCATCAGTGGAATGTCGGGCTCGTCGTCGCCCATCGCCGCCGTCTCCGCCGGCGTGACCCCGAACTTGCGGCAGAGCTCGCGGTAGACGGCGAGTTTTCCGTCGTGCGCGACGCCCTGGCGGCAGTCGCGGACGCCGAGCTCTCGCGCCCGGCGCGCGGTCGCCCGGGAGTTGCGGCCGGAGATCCAGGCGACGCGCATCCCCGCGCCGATGGCCAGTCTGATACCGTGCCCGTCCTTCGTGTCGAAGACTTTGAAGTCGTTTCCGTCGTCCGCGAGATAGATGCGCCCGTCCGTCAGCACGCCGTCCACGTCGAAGAAGAGCGCGCGGATCGGGACTCCCGCGCCCACCCCCGCCCGGCGGGGCCGGGCGCTCACGCGGTGATTCCCGCGGAGAGAAGGTCGTGCAGATGCACGGCCCCGGCAAGCCGCCCGTCCTCCACGACGAAGAGCGAGGTAATGCGGGAAACCTCCATGGTCGCGAGCGCCGTGGACGCGAATTCCTCGGCGCCCACCGTACGAGCGCCCGGATGAAGACATGCGCCAGCCGTGCGTGAGAGGAGGCTCGCGTCTCTTTCGAGGAGGCGGCGCAGGTCGCCGTCGGAGATCACTCCGAGGAGCCGATCCTCGGCGTCGACAACCGCCGTGATGCCCATCATCTTCCGGGACATCTCGTGGATCGCCTCGGCCATCGGCGTCCCCGCCGTGACCCGGGGGACCCGCTCGCCCGTCCGCATCAGGTCCTTGATCTTCAGAAAGCGGCGCCCGAGATCGCCGCCGGGGTGGAGCGCGGCAAAATCCTCTTCGCGGAACCCTCGCATCTCGGAGAGCGCCATCGCGAGGGCGTCTCCGACGGCGAGCATGGCGGTCGTCGAGGCGGTCGGGGCGAGGTTCAACGGGCAGGCCTCGCGCGACACCGTGATCGCGAGCGCGATGTCCGCCGATCGAGCCACCGAAGACCCCTCCGTCCCCGTCATCGCGATCGTGGTCAGCTTCCGGGCGCGCGCGAACTCGAGGAGCCGCACCACCTCCGGAGTCTCGCCGGAGTACGAGAGCGCCAGCACGAGGTCGCCCGCGACCAGCATGCCGAGGTCGCCGTGGCTCGCCTCGGCCGCGTGCAGGAAATACGCGGGGGTCCCGGTCGAGGCGAGGGTGGCGGCGATCTTCTGTCCGACGAGGCCGGACTTGCCGAGCCCCGTGACGCAGAGGCGTCCGTTCGACCGCGCGATCGCTTCCGCCGCGCGCTCGAACGCCGGTCCCAGGTTGCCGATCTGTTCCCGGACGGTGTCCGCCTCGATCTGGAGGACCCGGCGCGCAGCTTCGAGGATCACTGGGGGTCATATTACCGGGAGCCGGGATTCGGGAATCGAATGGGGAATGGCGAATCGAACGACTCCCGCGCCTACTTCGTCAGCACCTCTTCGATATATCCGACCGCTCGAGGATCTCTCGATTGCCCCAGCCAGAACAGGGCCTGCTTTCGCACCACCGGGTTGCGGTTGGTCCGAGCGACGTGGATCAGCTGCGTGGTCGATTCTTCGGATGGGAGCTGGGTGAGCGCGAAAACCGCTTTCTTCTTGACCTCTGTTTCGGGGTCGTCGCGGATCGCGTCGTTGATCGCCTCCGCCGCGCGGTGGCCCGCCTTCTGCGCGAGCCAGAAGAGCGCCTGTCCCCGGACGGCGGGGCTCGCGTCGCGCTTCGCCATCTGGATGAGAGTCCCGAGAGCTTCCGGCACCGGGCTCTGCGAGAGCGCAAACGTCAAGTGCTTCCGGACGTCGCCGCTCGACTCCTCGACGGCGAGCCTTCTCAGCACGTCGTATCCGCGGCGGCCCCGCGAATTGCCGAGCCAGAAGATGGCCTTTTTGCGGATGGACTCCCCGGACGGAGGTAGCGAGAACCGCTCGAGAGCGGCATCGGCCGCCGGGTCGGCATGGAGGGCAATCGCCGTCAGGGCCTCGCGTCCGGGCCGCCGGGCTTCGCCGTCGTCCGAGGCCCGGCCGTCCGCCGGGGAACCCTCGGGGACCATGGCCGAGAGAAGCGCCACGCTTTCGGAAGGCTTGACCCCGGTCAGCCAGACGACGGGCATTCCGCCCCCGTCGATCGAGCAGGCGTCGGAAAAGAGGCGCACGCGGGTCGGGCGGCCTTTCTCGAGCCGATAAAAGACAAGAGTGCGGGAGCCGGACTCGAGCTCGCCCTTCGTCGATGTCTCAAACGTCCTGGAGCTCGAGTCCTCCTCGAGAGAACAGCGCCCGGAACACCCGCCGCCGTCCCACGATCCTCCGCAGCAGACCCGGTGACCCTCCGGGGAAGTCACGGCATATCCGATCCAGACCGGGGAAGCGGACGCGGCGGCCGCGCCAAACGCCCGGTCGAGACCGGCCGACGCCTCCCGCGATTCCGCGCGCGCGTGAATCAGGCCGGCGGGGGGCGTCTGCGCGGCGAGCGAGACGGCGGCGCCCGCGCACAGGATCGCCACCGCGAGTCGGCGGCGCATCAGTCGGCCCTCATCTGCGAGTCGATCGAAACGGGGCCGTTGACGGTCGAGAGCGTGACGACGGGGGTGCCCGAGCCGAACTCGATCCGCCGGGAATCGTCGTCCCAGGATTTCCGCGCGGAGTCGCAGGCCACGGCGCGGCAGCGCAGGGGCGAATGTCCGCTGCTCTCGACGAGCGTCGCCGAGCGGTAGCCGTCCGGGATGTGCAGCGTCACAGGGCCGTTGACCGCGTGACCTTCCAGCTTGCCGTCTCTCCAGGAAGAGCCCGAAAGGCGAACGGAGATCGGTCCGTTCGAAGTCTTCAGGCGGAGATTGCCGGAGTCGCCGGACACGGAGATCGGACCGTTGTCGGCCCGCGCGTCCACGTCCCCGGTCGTACGGACCAGGGAGATCGGGCCGTTCTGCGCGCGCGCCTCGATCGAAGCGGAGCAGTCCCGGAAGGAGACCGGTCCGTTCTCAACACTCGCGGTGATCTTTCCAGAGAATCCCTGGAAGTGAAGCGGCCCGTTCGCGGAGTCCGCCTTCAGACTGCCGGATGCGGGCCCCTCGACGACGAAGAACACGGTCCATTCGTCGCCGGCGGGCCCCTGCGCCTGGAGCTCCCCGCTCCGGCCGACGCTCGCCGAGATCTGAGGGAGAAGCTCCGGCGACTTTGCAGCCTTGCAGGCTAGAACGCTCCAGTCGCTCCGCTCCGCGCTTCGAAACCAGGCTCCGGCATTTCGCGGGAGCGAGGTCGTCAGGCCGTCGCGGCCGGCGGGCGCGGTGAACCGCTCCTCCGCGCGCGCCGCGTCGCGGTCGTTCCAGCGCACCGTGATGTCGCTGCACGAACGGACCTCGTCGTTCGCCGTCGAGACGCTCATGTTGTTCCCGTGCTGAGACCACTGCCCGGTGCCGGCGGCGGCCGTTGCGGCCGTTGCGGCGGCGGCGAGCGCGAGCAGCGCGATGGCGGTTCCTCGGAGCATCGTGTCCTCCTCTTTTTCGGTCAGCGGTTCAGGATTTCGAGCATGTAGTCGGTGGCTTCCTTGTTGCGCATGAGCGACAGCTTCGAGACGGCTTCGCCCTTCAGGCGCGGGTCCTTTTCCGTGCGCGCGATCTCGACGAGCGCGTGCGCGTCGTTCTGCAGGAAGAGCCCCTGGAGGACGGCCTTGCGGACGTCGGCGTCCCGGTCTCCGCGATAGATCGACAGCAGGGCGGGTCCGGCCTGCGCGTGGTCCATCAGCGCCAGGCGGTGGATCGCGGCGCGCCGGAGCGCGGGCGAGCTCTCCGTCCGGGCGAGCTCCAGCACGTGATCGACGTCCCCGGCGATGAACATCGCGTGCAGGATCGAGTCCTTGACGATTTCCGCCTGCTCGCTGCGGTACATCTGCCAGAGCTCCGAGCGCGCGCCCATCACACCGAGCTGGTGGACCGCCGCGGCCCGCAGGTCGGGGCTCTTCTCGTTGCGCGCCGCGGCGAGGACGCGCTCCTTGTTCCCCGAGACCATGAAGGCGTGCAGGACCCGCTCCTTGACCTCGTTCGAGGTGGCGGAGTCGTAGATTTCGGACAGCAGCTGCGCGTTTCCCTTCCCTCCGAAGACTCCGAGGTAGTGGATCGCCTTTTCCTGCAGATCCGGCCCGGACTTCCCGCGCGCGGTCGCGGCCAGGATCTCCCGCCCGCGGGCGGAGGAGCTCTGCGCGAGGACGAAGAGCGCCCGTTCCTTCAACTTCGCGGACGCGGGCCCGTTCAGCACTTTTTCGAGCAGCGGGAGCGCGCGCTGCGGATCCGTGTTCATGAGGCTGTTGATCGCCATCAGCTTCAGGTCTTCGTCGTTGCTGTCCTCGCGCAGGACGGCGCGGCCGGACCCGGGCTGGATCTCGAGCTCCAGGGCTCGCGCTTCCTTGCGCCACGAGCTCTTCGGGTATGCCGACGCAAAGCCGCGCAGGATCTCCAGCG
>JBBROA010000119.1:0-12312 GCA_038229875.1 Thermoanaerobaculia bacterium
ACAGGCGTCCCTACACTTCCTCCGCTCGCCGACGCTCTGCTCTGCCCAGGTGGCTTCACTACTACAATTTCCATCGTCGACACTCCGCACTCGGTGATAAACCACCCGCGTCAAGGGTGAACAACCTCCTTAGCCGCGACACCTAGGAGCCTGTCCTCGTAGTCTCCTGCTGCGCGCCGGCGATGCTCTCGCCGCGAAGGAATGCTCGGAAAACCATTTGTGCGGCGTAGCCTGCCACGCCTCCGCGCCGCCAGGGGGTTCGGGGGACCGTCGGGTTCCCCGCTCAAGGGCAGCTGCGCTCCCCTTCTCGCTTCGGCCTCGCCGCGCTCGCAACGGACATGACTCGGACAGGCTCCTGGCTTCCGGCCGCCGCCGGCAGAAACGGGTTTTCCATCTGCGCCCGGATCGCCCGCCTCGCGCGCCGCAGCCGGGACTTGAGCGTCGGCAGCGGGATGCGCAGCGAGCGCGAGAGCAGCGCGGCGGGGACCTCGCCGACGTCGTGCAAGCGGAGTGCGCGCGACTGGTCGCACGGAAGCTCGCGGACGATCGCTCGAGCCCGCGCCGCGAGCTGGAGCAGCACGAGGCTCCGCTCGACAGCGGATTCGACCGCCGGCTCGCAAAGATGCATCGGAGCGAACCGGCGCGCATGGGCTCGCCGGCGGCGCAGCAGAGAAAAGCTCTCGTGGAGCGCGATGCGGGAGATCCAGGGCGAGAAGGGGCGCCGCTCGTCGTAGGTGGCGATCTTCCGAAACACCCGCCAGAAGACTTCCGCCGTGACGTCCTCGGCATCGTCGTGACTTCGGACGATGCGCAGTACGGTCGAAAAGACGAGCGGGCGATATCGGTGGTACAGACGATCGAAGGCCTCCTCGTCCCCGGCGACGAACCGGGAAACCGCCCCGGCGTCCTCGGGAGCCGGTCCGGCCCCGCCCTCTTCCGCGATGACTTTTCTCACCGTGCCGCTTTGGATGCCGGCCGGAGGAGGTGGTTTCCGGGAGTGAACCTCTTTTCCGGGGCGAAGATGATAATCGGGCCATGACACGCCGGGGCGCATGCAGACGTAACCGGCGTCCACCGCCGGAATCGAATCCGGCGGTGAGACCATGAACGGCAGCGCGGCGGCAGCAGGGGACGAGCGCGAACATATCGAGCGAGAGTGGCTGGAGACCGACGGCGCGGGCGGGTTCTCCTCGGGGACCGCGCGCCTCTTTCGGACGCGCCGGTACCACGCGCTCCTTCTTTCCGCGTCGGTCCCGCCGGGCGGGCGCTTCGTCCTCGTCAACGGCGTCGAGGCGACGGTCGAGACGGCGGGTGGCCGCTACGCCATCTCGGACCAGATCTACCGGGGCGAGATCGGCTCGCCGGGCGGGAGCCGGCGCATCGAGAGTTTCGAAGAGGATCCGTGGTCCCGCTGGACCTTTCTCCTCGAAGACGGCGTGCGCATCGAGCAGGAAATCTTCGTGTCGCGCCGCACGGGCGCCGTCGTGCTCTCCTGGCGCGCGCGCGGCGCGAAGGGGCGAGTGACCCTCGACGTGCGGCCCCTCCTCTCCGGGCGAAACGCGCATGACCTCCATCATGAGAACCCGGCGTTCCGGTTCGAGCCGGAGTCCTCCTCCGACACCCGGCGATGGCATCCCTATCCGGGGGTTCCGGAAGTTTCCGTGCAGTCCAATGGCGAGTACATTCACGAGCCGGTCTGGTATCGAGACTTTCTCTACACGGAGGAGCAATCCCGCGGCCTCGATTGTTTCGAAGATCTCGCGTCGCCGGGGGTCTTCCGCTTCGACCTCTCCCGCGGACATGGGGCTCTCATCCTCGAAGCGAATCCGTCGGGCGAGCGCGAGCGCGCGGCCGGGCCGCCGGCGCTTTCCCGCGCCGCTTCGCTCGCCAGGGCAGAGAGCGGGCGGAGGCGGGCCTTCACCTCCCGCATCGAGCGCGCGGCAGACGACTACATCGTGCGGCGCGGGGCCGGGAAGACGATCATCGCGGGTTATCCCTGGTTCCTCGATTGGGGCCGCGACACGTTCATTTCTCTGAGAGGCCTCTGCCTCGCGACCCGCCGGATGAACGACGCGAGGGAGATCCTGGTCGAATGGGCCGACTCCGTCTCGGAAGGAATGATCCCGAATCGATTCACGGACGAAGGCGAGACGCCCGAGTACAACTCCGTGGACGCGTCGCTCTGGTACGTGATCGCCATTCATGAATTTCTCTCGGCCGCGGCGCGCCTCGGGAAGCGGGTGCCCGCGGCGGACCGTTCGGCGCTTCTCCTGGCGACCGAAAAGATTCTCGAGGGGTACGCGCGCGGCACACGGTTCGGGATCCGCGCGGACGCCGACGGGCTTCTGGCGGCGGGAGCGCCGGGGGTGCAGCTCACCTGGATGGACGCGAAGGTGGACGGCCGCGTGATCACGCCTCGCTCCGGAAAACCCGTGGAGGTTCAGGCGCTGTGGATCAACGCGCTCACTCTCGCGGGAAAGCGCAACTCCAGATGGCGAGAGCTTGCCGCTGCCGCGACGGCAGCTTTTTCGTCGCGGTTCTGGACAGAGGAAGCGGGCTTTCTTCATGACGTGGTCGATTGCGATCACGTCGCCGGCACGGCGGATCCGACGTTTCGCCCGAACCAGATCTTCGCGGTCGGAGGACTGCCTGTCACGCTCCTCCCTCCGGACCGGGCGCGCCGTGTCGTGGACGCGGTGGAAGAGCGCCTCTGGACACCGATGGGCCTGCGGTCGCTCGGCCCGGGAGAGCCCGGCTACATCGGACGCTACGAGGGCGGGGTGGAGGAGCGGGACGCCGCCTACCATCAGGGAACCGTGTGGCCATGGCTCGCGGGTCCGTTCATCGAGGCGTGGGTGCGGGTCCGCGGCGGCGGCCCGGACGCCAGAGCGGAGGCACGGCGCCGCTTCCTCGAGCCCTTTCGGGAGCAACTCTCCGCCGCGGGCCTCGGGCATCTCTCGGAGATCGCCGACGGAGATCCTCCGCACCGGCCGCGAGGGTGCCCGTTTCAGGCGTGGTCCCTGGCCGAGCTTCTCAGGCTCGAGCTCGAGGTGCTGTGATTCACTGCGATCCCCGGAGGTGAAGCGATGAGCCCGCCCGAGTCGATGGAACGACCCCTGTTCATCCCCGTCATCCTCGGCACGCCGCGCCAGGGCAGGATCAGCGAGCACGCTGCGAACTTCGTCCTCGAGCGGCTCGCCGCCTGGAAAGACGTGGAGACGACGCTCGTCGACGTGCGCGAAGTTCCTGCGCCGACCCGGGGAGCGGGCGAAGACATCAAGATTCCCTCATTCTCGGAGCTCTGCATGAGAGCGGACGCCTTCGTGATCGTCGCCCCCGAGTACAACCACGGATACCCGGGACTTCTGAAACACGTGCTCGACACGAACCTGAAGGAGTACATCCACAAGGCCGTGGGAGTCTGCGGTGTGTCGGCGGGGCCGTTCGGCGGCACGCGGGTGATCGAGAACCTCCTTCCGGTGCTGCGGGAGCTCGGCCTCGTGACGATCTTCTGGGACGTCAATTTTTCTTCCGCGCGAAAGCTCTTCGACGAAAGAGGGGAGATCCTCGACCCTGCCTACGCGGGCCGCTTTGACAAGTTTGCGCGCGAGCTCGTGTGGATGGCGAAGGTGCTCCGACATGGACGCGAGGGCGTCCCCCTGGAGGCCTGACATGTCCGAAGAGACCCGGAAGCCTCTGGATTGCCCCCGATGCGGTCTCGAAATGAACCGCCATGCGGAAAAGATCGCCGCTCACGCGGTGGGAGAGCACGGCCGCGAGGACTCCTCCGGCGGCGTTCTCTACGAATTCCATACGTGCGCCGCGTGCCGCTTCGTTCTGGAACGGCCGTCCGCCTGAGCGGTCCGCCGCCTCGCCGGAGGATGGCGCGGTGGTTGAATCGGCGCCGCCCGGCCGGCCGTAATTTGCAAGCATGAAGTTCGCGGTTCTCGGCGCCGGAGCGGTCGGGGGGTATTTCGGGGCGCGCCTCGCCCGAGCCGGGCACGAGGTCCACTTCCTGGCCCGTGGAGCGCACGGAGACGCGATCCGGACGGCCGGGATTCGGATTCGTGAGCCCGAGGGAGATTGGACGGAGCGCGTCCCGGTTGCTCCCCGTGCCGAAGAGCTCCCGCCGGTCGATTTTGCGATCCTGACAGTCAAGAGCTATTCGCTCCCGGAGATCGCGCCGTCGGCCCGGCGCGTCGCCGCGGACGGGGCGGTCATTCTTCCGCTCTTAAACGGCGTCGAAGCCTTCGACTTTCTGGTCGCCGAAAAGATTCCGCGGGGCGCCGTGCTCCCCGGCCTCGCCGTCATCAGCGCCGAACGGACCGCTCCGGGCGAGGTCACACGGTGGAGCGCATTTCGGTCGGTCGTCGTCGGCGAGCAGGGCGGCGGCCGGTCGAGCCGAGCGGAGAGCGTCGTGGCTGCTTTCGCCGAGACCGGCTGCGAAGCGCGCGTGTCGGAGGACATCTCGGTCGATCTCTGGAGGAAGTTCCTGTTCCTCGCGGCGATGGCCGGAGCGTGCGGCCTCGCGAGGACCTCCATCGGGCCGGTGAGGACTGCCCCGCTCGGGGCCGGCCTCCTGAAAGAGGCGATCGGGGAGATCGCCGCTGTCGGGCGCGCGCGGGGCATCCGCATTCCGGAGGGCGAGGAGGATCGCGTGCTCGAGAGAATGCGGACCCTTCCCGCCGGCATGAAGCCGAGCTTCCTTCTCGACGTCGAGCGGGGCGGACCGACGGAGCTCGACGTGCTCTGCGGCGCGGTGGCCCGCTACGGGAGGGAGACCGGAGTGCCGACGCCGGTTCACGACACCTTCACGGCCGCGCTCTCCGCGGCTCTCGGACTCCAGGATCCGGGGGCGGCTGCGCAGGGCCCGCCGGGTTGAGACCTGACCTCCTTAGCGTTCGGCGCGTCGCCTTCCTGAGACATCCCTCCGTGTCGATGCGCTCGTAACCTTCCTGCGGGACCGGAATCAAATCAGCGTCTTTGAAGTTGTGTCTGTCATCACAGGAGGTCACCTTGCGGACTCGTCTCTTCCTTTCCATGGCGCTCGCGGCGGGTCTGGCCGCTTCGGTCGTCTCGGCAACCTCGGGGCCGGAACCCGCGAAGGCGATCTTCGCCGGCGGCTGCTTCTGGTGCGAGGAAACCGCCTTTGAGGGCGTTCCCGGCGTTCTCTCGGTCACGTCCGGCTACACGGGCGGGCAGAAGAAAAACCCTTCGTACGAAGAAGTTTCCTCGGGCGGCACGGGCCACGCGGAATCCGTCGAGGTCGCGTACGACCCGTCGAAGATCACGTACGAGCGGCTTCTCGAGATCTTCTGGCACAACGTCGACCCGCTGCAGGCAAACGCACAGTTCTGCGACCACGGGTCTCAATACCGCTCGGCGATCTTCTATCGCGACGACGCTCAGAAGAGGGCCGCCGAGGAGTCGAAGCGCCGGCTCGAGCAGGAGCCCCGCTTTGCCGGGAAGATCGTCACCCAGATCGTGGCGGCGACGACGTTTTACCCGGCGGAGGAATACCACCAGGATTTCTACAAAAAGAGCCCCGTGCGGTACAACTCGTACCGGCAGGGATGCGGCCGCGATGCCCGGTTGAAACAGCTCTGGGGAGATGCGGCGGGAGGTCATAAATGAATCAGGCCTGGTTTCTCGCGGCAGCGGTTCTCGTGGCGGTGGTCCTCCCGGTCGAGGGGCAGCAGCCCCCGGCGTCCGGGACGGGGTGGACCGGTAAATTTCAGAAGCCTTCGGACGAGGAGCTCAAGAAGCGTCTGACTCCGATTCAGTACCAGGTGACGCAGCACGAGGGGACGGAGCGCCCGTTCGCGAACGAGTACACGGACAATCACCAGGCCGGGATCTATGTTGATGTGGTCTCCGGCGAGCCGCTCTTCTCCTCACTCGACAAGTTCGAGTCGGGAACGGGCTGGCCGAGCTTCACGAAACCGCTCGAGAAGGCGAACGTCAAGACGAAGACCGATTACAAGCTCGGTCTCCCGCGGAGCGAAGTGCGCTCCGCCCACGCCGATTCTCATCTCGGGCACGTCTTCGACGACGGTCCGGCGCCCACGCGGCAGCGCTACTGCATGAACTCCGCGGCGATGCGCTTTATCCCCGCGGAGCGTCTCGCGCAGGAGGGCTACCCGCAGTACGCCGCACTTTTCGGCAAGTCCGCCGACAAGAGCGCGGGCAAGTAAAACTCGTTTCCGGCGCGGCTGGCGGGCTCAAGGAGTCCGCCAGCCGTCCAGTTTCTCCAGTTTCTCCACCGCATAGCGGTACCCGATCTCCTCCGCCCGATCGAGCGCGGAAAACTCCAGGAGGTCGACGGCGGACAGGTCCGGCTCGAGATACAAATCCGTCTTTCGCCGCATCTCCCTCTCCCCCGCTTCGCGTCCGAGCGTCCCGGTTCGGGCGAGGATCGAGAGGATCGTGGGGACCTGGAGCTTTCGCCGCCCGCGCCCGAAGCGGCTCCGCAGGATGTCGAGAGCGGAGGGATAGAGCTCGTACGCGGGATCGATGGCGAGATCGATCTCGGGGCTGACGCTCACCGCGATCAGGCGGCCCTCGCAAAACGTCTTCATCGGAGCCACGGGAAGATTCATCAGCACGCCTCCGTCGATGAGCAGCTCGCCGCGCTCGCACACCGGGGGGCCGATGCCGGGAAGCGCCATGCTCGCGCCCACGCGCCGCCAGAGAGGCCCGCTCCGCAGCACGCGTGGTTCTCCGTGCGTCAGGCTGCAGGCAACCGAGAAGAAGCGCGTCCAGAGGTCCTCGATCCGCCGGTCGCCGTACATGTCCCGAACGAGCTTCAGGAAGCGGTTCGCGGCAATGAACGAGACGATCGGGAGGGTGAAATCGAGGAGCGACCCGCCGGCAAGAAAGCCTCGCCGCGTCGCTTCCAGCATCGCCTTGCGGTCCCATCCGCAGGCGAACTGCGCCCCGATGATCGCGCCCGCCGAAGTTCCGCCGATCGAGTCGATGGGGATACGCGCCTCCTGAAGCGCGCGAATCACGCCGATGTGCGCGAAGCCGCGCGCGCCCCCGCCGCCGAGCACGAGCCCGGTCGCGTTTCCGGTCAGGAGCCGCGCCAGGCGGGCGAAGTCCTCCGGCGACGAGAGGGCGACGTGATGGGTCGATCCTTCCAGCTCCGGTGCGGCGTCCAGCCATTTCGATGTGCCGGAAGGAGTCTCGGTCCGGTCCGGATGGACGAAGACGAGATCCTTCCTCACCCCGAGGGCGGTCGAAAAATGATCGGGCATCGAAAGCCGGGGAGCGCGGGCGGGATCGGCAGGGCTCGCGATCCACACGATGCGGTCGGCCTGCCGGAGACACCGCCGCGTCCATCCCGGGTGAGCGGGGTCGGCTTCGTAAAGGACGTAGCGGTATTTTTTTTCTTCGTCGCTCAGCCACCTGCCGAGCAGGGACTCGTGCGAACCGTCGTCGTCCTCGAGCGTGCGGTGGCTCGTCACGGTCACGGCGAAGCCGCGGTCCACGTGGCGCGTCGGTCCGATCGCCGAGAGCGCCGACGCGAGCGCCCGGGCGAACTCGGTTGCCCGCGCCCCGGGAGTCACCGCCAGGACGGCCAGCGTCATCGGCCGGCGACCCGTCTCCGGCGCGCCGAGTCCTCTCGCGACCCGTGTGACGAGCTCGTTCGCCACAGCGCGCAGAACCTGCGGCCGCTTCTCCGTCAATTTGTCGAACTCCGCGCGGGTGACGCGAAGCACCAGGCTGTCTCGAATCGCCCGGACGGTGGCCGATCGCGGATCGCCGCTCAAAAGCGCCATTTCCCCGACCGATTCGCCGCGGGCGATTTCCGCGACGATCCGTTCCGAGCCGTCCGGCTGAGTGACGGTGATCTGAAGCCGGCCGTGCGCGACGATGTAGAGAGATCCTCCGCGCTGCCCCTGGCGGAAGAGCACGGAGCCGCCGGTCAGCACCCGGCGCTCGATCGTCATCGACAGCGAGGCGAGGTCGTCGTGGTCGAGTCCCTCGAACAGCGGGCACGCCGCGAGCAGCGGATCGACGCCCGGGGTGAAGGAGCGGGTCATCGGGCGCTCGGCCGCCACGGCATGGGAGCCGAGAGCGAGCGCGAATCGAGCGCGGACATGGCCGCGGGAGTATCGGCCAGGCATTCCCCGCCGGCAAGCGGCTGCGTTCGAGTCGGGGAACTGCCCCGCGACTCGCGAACAGCCCCGACACGCCGCGGCGTCACGACGCCGCCTCCGCCTTCGTCGGCTTTCGGGAGGAGTAAAACCCGGTCCGGTCCAGCATCTCGCCGATCCGCGCCGCGTCCGCGCCCACCTTGTGCGCCGCCGCGAGCAGGGGTTCCGCCGTGACCGGGTGCCAGTGGCGCCGCCCACGATCCGAGAGCCCGGCGATGTCGAGCGGCTCGATGGCCTGGAAGACGCGGGAGAGGAGCCGGCCGCGCACTACGGCCAGGCCGCCCCGTCGCGACGCCTCCATCACCGAGCGGCAGATCGATTCGAGGTCCGGGCCGAACTGCGGATGATCGCCCATTAAAAAAGACACGGGCGCGGCGGGATCGAGGCGCCTGCGAATTTCGGCGTGGCTCGCCGCCGCGAAGTAGAGCAGCGTCATGGCGGAGAAGAGCTCAAAGTCGCCGTACGTGACGGAGAGCGCGGAAACGAGGAGGGCCGCCCGGTCCGCCTCCGCCAGGGACTGCTTCCCGATCTCTCCGAGGCGCGAAGGGAGGTCGTCGCTTCCCCACGACGTCTCCAGCGCGGCGGCGATCCTTTCGACACCAAGAAGGGTGAGCGGGATTCCGGTCGAGAGCATGGGATCGACGGACGCGACGGCGGAGGGCAGCATCACCCAGCCCGCCCCCGCGGCCAAGTCCGCGCGGAACGGGATCACGCCCGCATGCGCGAACGGGCGGATGGCGGAAGAGCCGGCGAACTGCTCGGCCACCGCGGGAAGCTCTTCGAGCAGACGCCGCCAGGCGGGCTCCCCCTCTTCGAGCCGCAGCCTCGCGGCAAGAGCCGGGGCCGCGGAGACGCCGGCGCTCGTTATTCCGCTCTGGAACCGGAGCACCCAGATCCAGCCTCCCTCGAAGACGTGGTGCACGGCCGCGTCGTCAATCGGGTAGGGCGGAGTGCCGGACGATGCGAACGGCGTCAGGGTTTCGAGGCGCCGGACTCCCGAAAAATGCGTATACAGGGAAGTCGAAGCCGGAAGGAATTCGAAACCCTCGTCCCGCAGCGGCAGTGTCCGGAAGAGAAATCCGCGCGGGCCCGAAGCGTCGATGAGGAGGCGCGCCCGGAGGCGGATCCTCCGAGCCTCGCGGCGTCCCTCGACGAGAACGCCGGCACCGTCCCGGCGGAAGATATCGAGCGTCGTGCGTTCGAGGAGCCGAGCGCCCGAGCGCTGGGCCTCCCGGACGACGAACAGGTCGAAGTCCGCGCGATTCCAGTGCGTGTCGCCGATCTCATCGCGAGGGCTCGCCGCCACGACGAGCTCGTTTGCGCGATCCCCTCTCCGCCGGAAGGGCTCGCCCGGGCGGTGGCCGAAGAACGTGAACCCGCGCTTCAAGCCGCAGTCGACCTCCGGATGCGCGGCGCGCCAGCTCCCCCAGGCCGAAAACGGCCGCAGCGCTTCCAGGCCGTAGCGTTCCACGAGCTGTTCGAGCAGAACGTTCGCGAGGGGCGAGGACGATTCGCCGATCGCGAACCGGGGGTGCGCTGCCTTTTCGACCAGGACGACGCTCAACCCGAGCCGCGTGGCGATCCAGGCGAGGAGCGAGCCAGCGAATCCGGAACCGACGACGATGAGGTCGAAGTCGGAGGCGCTCACGAGCCCGCTTCGCAGTCTTCGCACTCGACCGCCGGCGTCACGCACTGCTCCAGGTTCATCACCGCGAGCCGGCCGCGGCGCTCCCGGAAGCAGGCGGGGCAAGCGGCGAGCGATTCGAGGTCCCACAGGTCGGCAAAAACCCGGCCGCGCCCGAGAGACACGCCGATCGCCGCCGCTTCTTCGAGCAGGGCGAGCGTCGGGCGCTCGAACACGCCGGATCTCTCGAGCTCCTCCATCGCCCCGTTGCCCGTCCGCGTCGGGATGATCGTGACCGCGGTGGCGCCCGCGTCGAACGCGAACGCGACCGATCGCACGGCCCACTCCGTGGCCTCCGACGGAGGAACGAACGGCAGCCCGAGCAGGACGAACGCGCGGAGGGCGACGCCGGAAGACGCGAGACCGTCGGCCGCCGTCCGGAAGCCGTCGAGCGTCATTCCTTTGTTCAGAAGCGGCAGCGCGACCGGATGGACCGTCTCGAGACCCATCGCGACCTCGAGCCGTCCCGGGAGCCGGTCGCGGAACCGCTTCACCTCCGATCGGGTGACCAGGGAGGGATGCGATTCGACGATCACCCGCTCGCAGTGAGAGACGAGTCCCGCAATCGCCGGGAGGTCGGCCGGCGGAATGGCGCGCCCGTCGAAGAAGCTTCCGGCGTTGTAGAGCTTCACCCGGGAAACCGAGGGGAGAGAGGCGAGAGCGCCGCGGATCTGCGCCGGGATCACGCCAGCGGCGACGGAGTCCGGCGTCGTGTGCTTCCAGAGGTCGCACATGAGACAGCGCCACGGGCATTCGCGATTGGCGAGGAAAAGCGTCGCGACGGGAGCGACCGACCCGGATTCCGTGCGCTCGTCTTCGACGAAGGCGGGGATGGGAGCGGCGGGATCGACTGTCTTCCGCTCGCCGCGTCGCGTCAGAATCCAGCGGCTTCGGGCCGGCGCCTCCGCGGGATAGAGCGTCTCCGGACTCTCAGCTGTAGAGGGAGGCAAGATGCGCCCGATAGTCGGATTCCGAGAACGCAAGCCGCCGCCGCTCGCCCGGAGAAACCGCGCCGTGCTGAAACCGGCGCTTCGGGAAGACCGGCATCGACATCCCCGTCACCTGCCGCACGCCGTCCGAGACGACTTTCCCCTTCAGGTCATAGAGCCGGGACACGTCGTAGTCTGTCAACTCGATGAACGGAATCCCCTCCGCCGCTTCGATGACAGCCGGACGGGTGAAGGGACTGAACCCCTCGAAGCCGTATCGCCGGAGCGGCGCCCACGTGCGCGCGTACGAACGGCTCTGGCCTCCGGAATACGTGCGGGAATGCTTCAGGGTCCCGACCCCCCATCCCTCCTGGTAGAGAAGAGGGTTGTTCAGCACGCTGCGGATCGTCAGCTCCGGGTTCTCCTCGATCGGGTAGTCCTTGAGGTTCTCGTCTCCGCCGTCCCCATCGATTAAAAACCGCCATTCCGGATAGCGCTCCCGGATCCCTCGGCAGAGCGCGAGGGAAACCGCCGCGCATTCGACGTCGAGAGGCTTGTAATCCTCGAGGACCTCGACGGCGGCCATGGGATCGACCGCGTCGGCAGGCATGTCGACGGGCTCGAGAAAAAGCTCGAGGTCCAGCCGCCGCAGGAACTCGCGGGCCTGCTCGAGGTCCTCACCTCCGCCGACCGAGAGGGTGAACGCCTTCAGCCGCGCCGGCGCGAGGCCGAGCTCTCCGAAGAGGCGCCACGTCGCGAGAAACACGGCTCCGCTGTCGACGCCGCCCGAAAAGAGAACGCCAACCGGAGCATCCGAAGGAAGGGCGCGGAGCCAGCGCTCGATTTCGGCCGAAAGCGCGCAGACGTAGCGCCCTCCGATCTGCTCGATCGCCGACGGAAACGCGTTGCGCCGCGGCGTGAAGAAACGCGTATGCAGCGCGTCGGGATCGGGACACCCGATCAGCCGGAGCTCGACGACATGATGGGCCGGGACCATGCGCGTGTAGCTCGGATGAAACTGGCCCGGGAGCCCGGCGGCGTCGAGGGCATCGCAAATCGCGTCCATGCGGTCCGACACGAAGAGCGCGGGACCGCTCGCCTGCTTCGCCAGGAAATAGCGCATCGGGCGGTCGAGTGAGCGCGCCATCCGGACCACGTCGCCGTCTCGCGCCACGAGAGCGAACGAACCCTCGATCTCGCGCACCGCGTCCGGCGAGCCGGTGGCGACGCGGCGGCGGGCTTCTTCCAGAGTGAAACCGAACACCCGGTTCGCGGCGGGGTCCGTCAGGTCAACGACGCGATCGATCGGCCGGTGGATCATCGAGCCCTCCGTGAGCCCGGGATCTTAGCGCCCGCGGGAGAAAGACGTTCGGAAAGGCGATAAGCTCCGCGCAACACCCCCACCACGGACGGAACGGAACTCACGCCCGGTTTCGAAGCGAGTCTCCCGTCTCGAGCCGCCGGCCGAGTTGGCCGGGCGCGCAATCAAAGGAGCGGCCATGGACAACACCACCCTCATCATCGTCATCATCGTCCTCGT
>JBBROA010000120.1:0-12175 GCA_038229875.1 Thermoanaerobaculia bacterium
CCGTCGAGAAGGCAGAGTGTCTTGCCAGCAGAAGCGACGGGCCAGAAGCTGGCGATCTTGAACGGTGTGGAAGGCGACTGCCCGTTCCCTGTCCCGTTTGGAGACGCATAGTAGTCACAGTTCGCCCCTCTTGCGGTAGCCGCGAACAGGGCGAGGAGCGCGACCGTCGCACGGGTGATGCGGGAGGCGGCCCGCGAAAGCGAGGGAGCCCCTGCGGGAAGGGCACGTTCGCGAAGGGCCTCGAGGGGGATGGCGACTGGCGCTGCCGCGGCGTCCCTCAGGAGCGCCGGTTGCGTCGTTTCGTGGGACACAGGGTTCTCCCTTCCCCTTGGGGATTTTCGTGAAGCCGCTGCGGCAGCGTCCTTGCGGCCGGCATCGCGCGACCCACGTTGAAATGGTTGGAAATTTCCTGAGAGCGTATGCGAAGAAACCTGAGTAAACTACTGTCCAGGCGATCAGAAAATGGCCACCTCGAGACCATGACATCCCTGTCCCTTTGGGCGGGGTGGGCCTGGCATTCCGGCGCGGGGCGGGTCGGAAGAAAGGCGCGTGTTCCCTGGGCATAAAAAACAGGCCGGGCTCCCCCGAACGCCTCGCGCCCCGCCGGAATGCTGAAACGGGTTTAAACGGGGGGGAGGTTTGGCGCCCGGAATCTCCTCTCACCGGACGCCCACCCAGAGTCGCGATCCTCGCCAACCGCAGGAACAGCTTCGTCCGGCCGATGGCAGAAGGGCTGCAGCGCATGCTCGGACGAGTCGGGGCTGAGGGGAGGGTTCTTTACGATGGCCTGGATGCTCTGGCCGGTCTGACATCCAGGCCGGATCTGCGCTCCACGGTTGGACTCCAGACGGCGGGGAAAAACGCTCTGCGTCATCTGCTTCAGACTCGTCCCGCCCGAAGACGATTCCTAAACCATCTCCGGGCGTGCGATGTTGTCGTGGTCGTGGATGGTCTCCCTCATCCTTTTCGAAGGGATGGCCTCCGCATCGAAGATCTGAGGCTGGAGATTCCGGACAAGCCGATCGTGCTCTTCGACCTCTTTTACCTCGCCACCCGGGGACCCTGGGCGAAATGGATTCGAGACGGCAACCCGGGATTGGGCCTCCCTCCGGGAGGCTTTGGGCTTGAGCGCTTCGACTGGTACCTCTCTGCCTCCGTGGTCAGCGAGTTCCCGATGCCGCGCGCTCCCCAGCCGCTTTCGATCATAGGCGTCGATCTTGACGACGGGACGCTCCGCGTCGAGCCCAGAGACGAGTTCAGGGCGCTGATCGATTTTGAGCATCCTCGCGACATCCACGAGCGCGCGCTCCAGATTCTCGCGTGTGAGCAGACAGGAACGAAGTTTTCGGTATTGAATGGCGACTACTCGATCGAGCGGATCCGCGAGCAGTACCGAAAAAGCAGTATTTTCTTCCTCGCTATGAGGGAAAGCTTTGGCCTTCCAATCTGCGAGGCGCAGGCCTGCGGCGCGCTCATTTTCACCCCCCACTCCGACTGGCAGCCGGCCCATTGGATCAAATCGGACCACGGAACACCCGGTCCTGGAACCCTGTCTCCGAATTTCATCGTCTATGAGGACGACCTCGAGTCGCTGAAGCGTGAGGTCTTGCTCCGCAAGGCGGCCTATGATCCAAACCAGGTGTTCCAGACCTTTCTCGAGCATCATCCCCAATACTTCCGGGGAGATCTGGACGCGCTGCGAGATTTTCTGACGCGGGTGACGACGGGAGAAATCCATGCGCGGCGGCACGAGGAGCACGCAGGGCTTCTTTCGGACCTGATGCAGGAACCGATTCGACCTTCGTAGACTGCGCCGGTCGAGGGTTTTGCCAGGCTGGTCCGGCCCGCCCGAAGAGGTGGGCGCGAGGACCGGGCTGGCCTCCGGAGCGTCCTGCCCAGTCGAGGCTTCGGAGCCGTCGAGCTGACGAGGCGATAGAGGAGGGGCGACACTCCGCCAAAAACCCTCCGACCGACGCTCTCTTCGGCCGCGCAACGGGCCACGGGGTCCCGCCGATCGCTTGAACGATCGATCGAGTGCCGGGATGGGACGTAAAAAAAAGCCCCGCCGAAGCGGGGCTCTCAGAATCCTTCGGGAACCCGATTAGCCCTTACGCGCCAACAGGAGAGCGGCGGCCGCGGCCAGACTCATCGCGAGAGCCAGCAGCATCCCGAACGAGAGTGTCGGGACAGCAGCCACGCCCACGCCGGTGCTTGAGGTCCCCGTGTTGTTGACCGGATTCGGGTCGATGCTCGTCGACGTCACCGTTGCGGTATTGCCCAGGCTTCCAATTGTGGCAGTCACTGTAACCACGATCGTGATTGTGGCGGACCCACCCGACGGAATCGAACCCACGGTCGCGGTAACGGTGCCGTTCGTTCCTACCGTCGGTCCCGCGCACGTTCCGATGGTCGTCGTGCAGGAGATGAAGTTCGTGCCGATAGGAAGGGGGTCCGTCATGACGACGCCGGTCGCCGTAGCGGGTCCCGCGTTAGAGATGACGATCGAGTAGGTCAAGGTCTGTCCCACGGCGACTGGATTGGGTGACGAGGTCTTGATCACCGAAAGATCTGCGGTGGTGCCCACGGGCGTTCCCGTCGGGGTCGGCGTGTTGGTGAAGACGGCGGTGTTGGTCACCGTCGGTGTCATCGTCGGAGTGTTGGTCGGAGGCGGCGTTCCGGTCGGAGTATTCGTGCGAGTGCTTGTAGGCGTCGGGGTGCTGGTTGCCGTGGCTGTCGGGGTGCTGGTTGCCGTGATTGTCGGGGTGCTGGTTGCCGTGTTTGTGGGGGTGCGTGTCGGAGTGCTCGTCGGAGTCGCCGTCAAGGTGGCGGTGAATGTGGGTGTCGAAGTCGGAGTCGGAGTCGGAGTCGAGACGGTCACCGTCTGAAATACCGTCAGCGTTCCCGCGGCGCTGCCGACGAGCTGATCCGCAGCCTGGCCGGGGCCGTTCGCAAAGAATTCCAGCGACGATTGCCCAGCTCTTTCGATGTAAGTGATGGTGTAAGGATAGTAGCCGGGCGAGGGAACGTCGGCCACTCCGGTCACGGCGGTGTTCGCCTTTATGTCAGCGGAGATCGCAATCACAGCGTTGTTGGTACCCATGTTTAGCCGGAAGCCGTCGTCGCTGCGCACCGTGAAGTTCCAGGCGCCTGCCGTGGGGATGAAGATGTAACCGCCTGTTCGAACGGCATAGTCGTTCTGATCGCCGGCACCGAACGCCGAGCCCGGTATCGACCGGATGTCTCGATCGCCCCCGAAAGTGCCCGCCGGCGGGGGATCGGTTGCGAAATCCGCGTAGTTGATGACACTGATGCCGTTGTCGAACGCCTGGAACGCGACGTTGGCATTTGGAAGCGTGAACGCGAAAAGAGCGTCGCCCGCCGCGATCGTGTCGATCTGATAGGGCGGATTGTTCGCTTTTCGGACTTCCACGAGATGTCCGGTCGGGCCCGCAACGACGGTTCCCGACACCGGCGTCACGGCGACGGCCAAGGCAACCTGTGAGGAAAAGAGGAAGGCCAGACTAGACGCAAGGCAGAAGAAAAGGGAGCCTGAGGGCCGAAAACTGCGCATCCCACCCCTCCAGAATTTCATATGGAAAAAGATTTCATGCGGATATTTCCGCGAATCGTACCACCGAAATGGCCGTTTCGTTATCAATCTGCGTATCTTTCCGGCGATTTTCCGGAGGACCTGCCGTCGCTTCGCCGGGGTCTCTTCAGGCCGGCGTCAGGCTTTCCGAGGCTCTGCTCCTCCGGGGCCAGCTCGCGGACACCGATCCGAGATGTCCCGACGCCTTGCAGCCTTAGCTGTCAATTCTCAAGGGGTTGTTGACGGACGCGTTGGAACGGGGTGCGTCGATTGAGGAAGGCATTAGGTCTCCTTCGATTGTAGCGATCGAGGTATCTGGTGAGTCGATCGGTTCTCTGGGCTGAGGTGACGCAGGGACGTTTTTAGGCCCACTCCCGAAGCAGTGTCCGGATGAAGCGTTCGGCTTTGCCGTTGGTCTTGGGGCAGTAGGGGCGCGTGCGCAAGTGTCGCAGTCCCAGGGTCCTGGCAAAGACCTCATGAAGCGGTGGGAGACGTAGCAGGGACCGTTGTCGGACATGACGGACTGGACGCGTACGCCGTGGCTGCTGGACCAGGCGACGGCGCGAGTGAGGAAGGCGACCGGGCAGGAGGATCTCTCATTGGGCAGCACCTCAGCGTAAGCCAGACGAGAAGCGTCATCGATGGCGACATGGACGAACTCCCATCCGATGCCTCGAACCCGAATCGAATGGTCTCCATGGATGCGATGTCCGATCAGGACGATCCGTCCGAGTTTTTTGATGTCGACGTAAATGAGCTCGCCGGGCCGTTCTCGCTGGTAGCGCACGAGGGGTTCTTTGGGATCCAGGCTTTTTAGCCGAAAGATCCCGTGGCGGGCCAGGATGCGGTGAACCGTCGAGGTGGAGATTCCAACTCGAGCGGCGATCCGAGCGGCCGTGTCACGTCGGCGGCGCTGGTCAGGGGCATCCCCGCTTGAACCCGTTGGACCAGCAAGAATCGACTGGCCGGGCAACTTCGGGCATTCTTGTGAAGTTCCATCTGGGCTCCTCCGTTGAGTTGGTGGCCTTAGACACCTCCAGCTTCACCGATCTGGACCCAGATGGGCAAAACCTACGTAAACAACATCCTGAGAAACCACACTTAGCGGCAGACGGCGCGGGTGCCGGGTGGAGATCGAGGGTCCACGTCGACGACGGCAGGAACTCTGCACGGTATGAATCGATATCTCGAGCGTTCCTGATTGTTGCGACGAGAACGCCGGGATCGCTGGATGGCGCGGCCTCAAATCTCTCTTCGTGGGGCGGATCGGAGCAAAACCTGTCCCGAAGAACAGGTTTGGTCTTGCCCCTGCGGCAAAAATTGTCTACTCTCCAAGCGTTGTCCACTCTGGCTCTCAGTTCTCCGGTATGCGTCTACTCTTTCCACCCGCTGGTGCTTTCAGAGCTCCAGCGGCTGATCGAAGAGCATGGCATCGTGCCCGAGACCCAACGACTCGACCCCCTTCAGGTCGCCGATCTGGCAAATTTGCCAGTCCCTCAGGCATCGGCCTACGTCATCGAGGCGAATGCCCGGAACCGGGCGACGGAGGCGATCGTCAGCGAGATCCTCTCCCGGTACCCGGATGCGCGTCTTCTCGTGATCGCGGAGAAGTTCGACGAGCCTGCCGCGTTCCCGCTGCTCCGGATGGGAGTCAAAGGCCTGCTCTGCTATTCGGAGCTCTCCCGGCATCTGGCTCGCGCGATCGACGAGGTGGCGTCGGGCGGTTTCTGGGTTCCCCGGGCCCTTCTCTCCCGGTTCGTCGATTGGACGCCCGTGGCCCGCAAGCCGACCCGCTCGGGTGCCTTTGGCCAGCTGTCTCCACGCGAGCGTGAAGTGCACGACCTTCTGATGCAGAACCTGTCGAACAAAGAGATCGCCCAGCGCCTCGTGATGTCGGAGCGGACGGTCAAGTTTCACGTCTCGAACCTGCTCGGAAAGCACGGGGTCAAACGCCGCGCCGACCTGATCGTTCTCGCCTTTTCGGAGACTGGGCCGACCTGATTCCGAACCGGGTGACGGAACGGGGTCACGGCCCCGTTGCCGCGTCCGTCTCCTCAGGTTGACACGCCCTCTCTGCTTACGTATTCTTACGCGCCCTGCAACGCGGGCGGCAGACTGTCTCCGTGGCTCGCTTGCCGCGGTTTTTTTGATACCGATCTGAGGATTTCGCGATGAGCTCTGGTACTCCCATGGTTTCGGAGAAGGATGTCCGCCACGCCTGGTTCGTGGTCGACGCGACCGATCAGGTGCTCGGACGGCTTGCGACGCGCGTCGCGAAAGTGCTGTCCGGAAAGCACAAGGCGAGCTGGGTGCCGTACCTCGACACCGGTGATTTCGTCGTGGTGACGCACGCGGACAAGGTGCGCCTGACGGGCAAGAAAATCGACGACAAGATGTATCACCGGCACACCGGATATCCCGGTGGCATGAAATCCGTTTCCGTGCGGGACTTGCAGGTGAAATATCCGGAGCGGGTGATCGAAGCGGCGATCCGTGGAATGCTTCCGCACACGAAGCTCGGCCGCAAGCAGTTCAAGAAGCTGAAGGTCTACAAGGGCGCGAGCCATCCGCACGAGGCGCAGCAGCCGAAGACGCTGCAGGTTTCGCCCGCGCGGAAGGCGAGTTAAGGAGGCATGGTGGCGGTCGACATCCAGCACAGGGCGACAGGGCGCCGCAAGAGCGCGATGGCCCGCGTCCGGCTGGTGCCGGGCTCCGGCGCCGTGACGGTCAACAAGCGGTCGCTCGACGACTACTTCCCCAACAACGTTCTCAAGATGGTCATCAAGCAGCCGCTCCTTTCAACGGAGACGGCGGAGCGATTCGACATCCACGTCACCGTCGCCGGCGGTGGCCCCTCGGGCCAGGCGGGCGCCATTCGCCACGGGATTGCGCGCGCTCTGATCGAGTACAACGCGGAGCTTCGCAAGAAGCTGAAAAAGGACGGGTTTCTGACCCGCGATCCGCGCATGAAGGAACGCAAGAAATACGGACAGCGCGGCGCACGTGCGCGCTTCCAGTTCAGCAAGCGGTAGAGAGAAGAGAGAAGCTTAGAGTTCAGAGTCGCGTAAAGAGTTCAGACCGGGCGTTAGAGATTCCTCTCAACTCTCCACTCTGAACTCGACATCATCCACAGGAGGTGTGATCTGGCATCTATTTCAATGAAGGAGCTGCTCGAGGCTGGCGTCCACTTTGGTCACCAGACCAAGCGCTGGAATCCGAAGATGAAGAAGTACATCTTCGGCAAGCGCAATGGGATTTACATCATCGACCTCCAGAAGACGCTCAAGCAGTTCAAGGAAGCCTCGAAATTCGTCACGGAGCTCGCCTCGTCCGGGAAGAACCTTCTCTTCGTCGGCACGAAACGGCAGGCCCAGGACGCGATCTATGAAGAAGCGAACCGCTGCGGCATGTTCTATGTAAACACCCGCTGGCTCGGCGGCACGCTCACCAACTTCTCGACGATCCGCAAGTCGATCCACCGACTGAAGGAGATCGAAGGCGTCCTGGCTCAGGAAGAGAACGAGAACCTGACCAAGAAGGAGCGCCTGCGGCTGGAACGCGAGAAGGAGAAGCTCGAGAAGAATCTGACCGGGATCAAGGAGATGGACGAGCTGCCGGACGCGCTCTTCGTCATTGATCCGAAGCAGGAGTACATCGCCGTCAAGGAGGCGAATATCCTGGGAATCCCGGTCGTCGCCGTCGTCGACACGAACTGCGACCCCGACGTGATCGAGCATGTGATCCCCGGCAACGACGACGCGATCCGGGCGATCCGGCTCTTCACGTCGAAGATCGCGGACTCGGTCCTCGAAGGGCTTCACGCGCACGAGGAGCGGGCGGGCGAGCTCGAAGCCGCGGCGGCCGAGGCGCGGCCCCGCACTCCCGAGCTGTCGACGACCGCCGTCGTTTCGGACGTCGCGTCATAAGCTCTCCGCTCTCAGCTTTCAGCGATCAGACAGAGGCGGGCCCGGTTCCGGGTCGTCTCTGACAGCTGATAGCTGATAGCTGATAGCTGTTTGGCGGTCATTCACTGGCACTGGCAATCAGGAACGGGATAGAACGATGGAAATCACAAGCAAGATGGTGGCGGACCTGCGCGCGGAGACGGGCGTGGGAATGATGGAATGCAAGAAGGCGCTCGTCGAGGCCGAAGGCGACTTCGAAGAGGCGAAAAAGGTGCTCCGCAAGAAGGGGCTCGCGGCGGCGGCCAGCAAGGCCGGCCGGGCGACCTCGGAGGGCCTCGTCGTGGCACACGTCACGGGGGTGGCCGCTGTGCTCGTCGAAGTGAATTGCGAGACCGATTTCGTGGCCCGGACCGAGTCTTTCCGTGGATTCGTCGAGAAACTCGCCGACCGGATCGCCGCGCATGAAGCGTTCGGAGACACGCGCGCCGGAGAGGGAGCCGAAGCGGCGTCGCTCTCCTGGCCGACCGAGCCGACCGTCGCGGTCGCCGTCGCCCAGCTGGTCGCGACCCTGAAGGAAAACATCCAGGTGCGGCGGTTCGCGCGCCTCGTGCCGAGGGCCGGAGAGAAGTTCGCGAGCTACATTCACGGAAACGGCCGCATCGGTGTGCTGGTCGGCATCCCCGGCGGCGACGACGCGCTCGCGAAGGACGTGGCGATGCACGTGGCGGCATCGGACCCGCGTTTTGCCGGTCGCTCGGAAGTCACGCCCGGGATGATCGAGACGGAAAAAGAGATCGCGCGCGCCCAGGCCGCTTCCGCCGGCAAGCCCGCCAACGTGGTCGAGCGGATCGCGGACGGCAAGGTCGAGAAGTTCTACCAGGAGAGCGTTCTCACCGAGCAGGCGTTCGTGAAAGATCCGGACAAGACGGTCGGACAGATCGTCGTCGAGCGGGGCGGAAAAGACGCCCTGGCGCTGCGGTTCGTCCGTTTCAAGCTCGGGGAGAGTCTCGGGCGGGCATCCGCGGAGCCTGCGGCGGCGGGAGCGAGCGCGTAAGAGCCGTCCGCCATGCCCATGCCCGTCTATCGCCGGATTCTCCTGAAGCTCTCGGGAGAGGCGTTGATGGGGCAGCGGCAATTCGGGATCGATCCCGAATGCGTCGCGAGGATCGCCGACGAGATCCGGGAAGTCCACGCTCTGGGGGTCCAGATCGCGGTCGTTCTCGGCGGCGGGAACATCATCCGGGGGATTGCCGCGGCCGCGCAGGGGATCGATCGGGTCGCGGGAGACCACATGGGCCTTCTGGCCACCGCGATCAACGGCCTCGGCATGCAGGACGCTCTCGAGAAGCGCGGATTGACGACCCGGCTGATGTCCGCCATCGAGATGCGCCAGATCGCCGAGCCGTTTCTTCGGCGCCGCGCGATGCGGCACCTCGAAAAAGGCCGCGTCGTGATGCTCGTCGGGGGAACGGGAAACCCGTTTTTCACCACCGACACGGCAGCGGCGCTGCGCGCGAATGAGATGAAGGCGGACGTCCTGCTGAAAGCCACGAAGGTGGATGGCGTCTACGATTCCGACCCGGTGAAAAATCCGAACGCGAAGTTTCTGAAGACCCTGACGTACCGGGACGCGCTCTCCGCCGGCCTCCAGGTGATGGACGCGGCGGCGATCGCGCTCTGTATGGAGAACGGGATCCCGATCAAGGTCTTCAATCTCTTCGTGCCGGGGAATATCCTTCGGGTCGTCGCCGGCGAGGACATCGGCTCACTCGTGACGGCGGAAGGAGGCGGGCGTTGAAACAGGAATTGAAGGACATCGAGAAGAGGATGACCGACGCCATCGCGCACCTGAAGGAGCGGTTCAAGACGCTCCGCACCGGCCGTGCGAATCTCGGCATGCTGGACGGGATCCTCGTCTCCGCTTACGGAGCGGACCTTCCGATCAACCAGGTCGCGAATCTCTCCGTTCCTGAGCCGACGCTGATCGTGGCGACACCGTGGGATCCCAAGATGGCGGTCGAAATCGAGCGGGCGGTCCGGAAATCCGAGCTCGGCCTGAACCCGCAGAACGACGGCAAGACCGTTCGCATCCCGATCCCGTCTCTGACGGAAGACCGGCGCAAGGACCTCGCGAAGAAGGCGCACCACATGGCCGAGGAGGCCCGCGTCGAGATCCGGCGGTTTCGTCACGAGGGCAACGACCGGATCAAGAAAATGCTCAAGGACAAGTCCATCTCGGAAGACGACGAGCGGCGGGCTCTCGACGAGTCCCAGAAGATCACGGACAAGAAGATCGCCGAAGTCGACGACCTGCTGAAGGCCAAGGAAAAAGAGATTCTCGCCGTCTGAACGGGCGGCACGTCATGGCCTGGATCGCGATTGTTCCCGCCGCGGGTTCCGGCTCGCGACTGGAGCGGTCCGAGCCCAAGGCATTCATTTCTCTCGGAGGCCGGATGCTCGTCGAACGCGCTCTGGACATGCTGCGCGCGGTTCCGTTCGAGCGCATCGTGGTTGCCGTTCCTGCCGAGAGGCTCCGAGAGATGGACTCGCTCCTTCACCCGCGCGAGCTCGCGGTGGCCGGAGGCGCGACGCGCTCGGAGTCCGTTCGGCGCGCGTTCGACGCGCTCGATCCCGCTCGGGGCGACGTCGTCTGCATCCATGACGCGGCGCGGCCGCTGGTGTCGGCGGAAGAGGCGGCGCGGGTGATGCGCGCCGCCGTTCGCGTGGGCGCGGCGATTGCGGCCACGCCCCTGGTCGATACGATCAAGCGGGTCCGGGGCAGACACGTGGAGGCGACGATGGACCGCGAAGGGCTCTGGGCCGCGGCCACCCCCCAGGCGTTTCGGGCGGACGTTCTCCGGGCCGCCCTTGCGGGAAGCGCGGAGGCGACCGATGAAGCGGCTCTGTGCGAGGCGATCGGAGCGGCCGTCGAAGTCGTTCCCGTGTCGCGGTTCGCGTTCAAAATCACGACTCCGGAGGACCTGGAGCTCGCCGAAGCGATCGTTGCCGGGAGGCGCTCATGAGCTCACGCGTCGGCATCGGGTTTGACGCCCATCCCTTCGTGGCGGGCCGCCCGCTCCGCCTGGGCGGGATCGTGATTCCGCATCCCTTCGGCCTGAAAGGTCACTCCGACGGCGACGCGCTGCTGCACGCGATCGCGGATGCGATCCTGGGCGCGGCCGGTCTCGCGTCGCTGGGAGAGCATTTTCCGGACGACGACGCTGCGACCGAGGGGGCTGAGAGCGGCCCGCTCCTCGCCCGGGTCAGCGACGTGGCCAGGCGAAACGGCTTTTCGATCGAAAACGTCGACGCGGTCGTGGTCGGCGAGGCCCCGAGGATCTCACCGCACCGGGAATCGATGCGCGCCCGGGTCGCCGCGATCCTCGACCTCGGGGTCGAATCCGTCAACATCCGGGGCACGAGCTCCAACGGCCTCGGCTTCCCGGGCCGGGGGGAGGGGATCGCGGTCATGGCTGTGGTCCTTCTTCGCCGCGACCCGCCTGACTCCCGCTAGTGATCCTCTCCCGGCTCCACCCGATCGTCGAGGCGGTCCGGTCCCGCCCGCGGGAAATCGAGTTCGTCCTTTTCGACTCGAACCGTCGGGACCGGCGCATCAACGAATTGAAGGCTCTCTGCCGGCAGGAGGGGGTTCCGACCCGCTACGGCGACCACCGGGCGCTCGAGCGGCTGGCGGGCCCGGACCACCAGGGTGCGGTCGCCCGTCTGGCGGCCCGGGGATACCTGCCGGAGGAGGAGGCCCTGACGGGGCCCAGGGGGAGCCGGTTACTGTTTGTCCTGGACGAAGTGTCCGATCCCCACAACCTCGGGGCGGTGATCCGTGTGGCCGACGGGGCCGGCGCGCGTGTCGTCCTGCCGGAACGCGGGTCCGCCCCGCTCTCCGAAACGGTCGAAAGGGTCTCGGCGGGGGCACTGGAGCGGGTCCCGGTGATCCGAGTGGGGAATCTGCGGCGGTTCCTGGATGGCTTGAAAGAGGAAGGCTTCAGGGTCGTCGGTCTCGATCCGTCGGGCGAAGTCGTCTACGGAATCGACCTAACCGGGGACCTCGCCCTGGTCGTCGGAGCCGAGGGCAAGGGGCTCCGCCGGCTGGTACGGGAAGGGTGCGACCTTCTGGCAAGGCTTCCCATGAAGGGGGCTGTCGCCTCGCTGAACGTTTCGACGGCCACCGCGGCGGCGGCCTGGGAGGCGATCCGGCAGAGAGATTTTTCTGCCGAAAAGCCTTGATCGATGGTACTTGCGCTGCTACACTCCGCGATTCGCGCTCGTCGGGAAGGGTCCGTTCTTTGAAGGCCGGCCGGGAAGGCCAGGGGTTCTGATGGTCCCCGGAGATTCCACCGCCGGCGTAGCTCAACGGTAGAGCATCCGATTTGTAATCGGAAGGTTGCGGGTTCAAATCCCTTCGCCGGCTCCAGGAACGGATGCGGGTTCGACGGCGCGGAAAGTCGGGGCACCGGTTTTTTGTTTCTCTCGATCTCGGGCAGGTGGCCGAGTGGTTAATGGCAGCAGACTGTAAATCTGCCCCGCTTCGCGGTACGGAGGTTCGAATCCTTCCCTGCCCACCAATAAACGGGAAACGGGAAACGGGAAACGGGAAACGGTAATCGGGAAACGATGGAGGTCGCTTTGGCTCTCACTCGATTCCCGATTTCCGGTTCACGCTTCG
>JBBROA010000121.1:0-12099 GCA_038229875.1 Thermoanaerobaculia bacterium
AGTGCCGTTCTCGAGCGCAGAGCTGAAGTTGCTCCCCCCGTCGGTCGAGCGGAGATACCGGGTCCCGCCCGCGATCACCGTGTTCGCATCCGTCGGCGAGACCACGATCGTGTTGTTGTACCAGGACTGATCGGCCAGGTAACGCGGATTCCGGGAGCTCACGGAGGGAAGGTCGGTCCAGGTCGCGCCTCCGTCCACCGTCTTGTAGATGTGCGAGACGATCGTCCCCGTGGGAGGCTTGATCGAGCGGGCGGCGTACAGAACGGACGTGTTCGAAGCAGAAAGAGCCAGCGAAAGGCGCTCATAGGAGGCGTCCACCGGGGCCGCGGTCGGCAGCCCGGAGCTGCGATCGGTCCAGGTCGCGCCCCCGTCGGTCGACTTCAGGACGTGCGCCGTTTTGAACGTGCAGCCTCCCGTTATGCACCACGTGGTCGCGAACAGGTTGCGGGGATCCGTCGGGTCGCGCACGATTTCGGGGACGTCTCCGTATTCAGTGGGCGAGATCACGGTCGACCAGGTCGCGCCGCCGTCGGTCGAACGGAGCGCCCCGCGGCTCGATCCCACCAGCAATTCGTCCGGATTCGTCGGATGCACATTGATCCGATGGAAGTGTGAGGCGAGGACGGATGAGGGCACCGTCCAGGTCGCGCCTCCGTCCGCCGACCTCAAGAGACCGATTCCGGGGATGCGGTCGATCGTATAGGCGCCCTCTCCCGTGCCGACGTACACGACGTTCGGAGAGGAGGGCGCGTAGGCGACCGCTCCGACAGAGAGGTCGTTCAATCCGTCGGTGAGCGGGATCCAGCTCGCACCGTTGTCCGTGGTCTTCCACACTCCCCCGCCCGCCGCTCCTGCCAGCACCGTCCCCGATTCGGTCGGGTGCGGTGCGATACCTGTCATCCGGCCCGCGCCGTTCGTCGGCCCGAGGGAAACCCAGGTCGATCCGCCGACCGAAAGGGCCGAGCGGCCGCCCCGCCGCCGCTCCTCGTCGCGAAAGCGCGAGTACTCCGCCGCGACCTTTTCCCGGCGGCGCTCGGGATCGATCCGCCCACTCTCGCCGTGCCGCTTGAGGTAGAGGAGGGCGCGCTCGCGGATCTGCTCCGGCCCGTCGTCGTCATCCCGCCCGCCGTCGGAGTCGAAAGCCTCAGTGGCCGCGACCGGTCGCTTCGCGGGGCGATGGTCCGCGCGGAGCGAAATCGGCCCGCTCGAAAGAAGCAGGAGAAAGAGGGCGACGAAGCGCCGCGGGAGGGGTCGAGGTGAGGCCGTTGCGGGATTCTAGCTGGAATGAGTGAATTGTGATCATTTCCCGAACGACGAAGGTTGAGCGTTCCGCGTTAAGCGTTGAGGGTAAAGAATTAAGAGCACAGCCGCAGGAGTCAAAGGCAAAAAAGAACCGGGACGGATTACGCCGCCCCGATTCCCGATGCAGCGAATGGAGCGAGGCGGAGCGTCTCCGCTTCACCCCTGAACTTCACATCTTTTTCATTTCGCCGACGTGGACCCACGTCGCCCACATTTTCCCGTCTTTTTCCATGCCGCGGTAGTGAACGAGGGAGCCTTCCTTCAGCTCACCGCCCTGGACCTTCGTCGCGTCGTTCCAATAGATCGAAGCCTCTTTCCCCGCGCTGTCCTTGACCATCATCATCTTGCCGGCCATGTCGAGCTTGGAGATCGTGCCTTCGCTCGCCGGGCCCTTGTCCTTACCGGCCATCTTTTCGTCGCCGGCGACCGCCACGACCGCCAGACACAGGACAGCCACCAGCGAAAGAGCAAATACCTTCTTCATTCATCCTCCTCTGCCGACGGACGCGAAATTGCGCCGCGGACTTCAAAACAGTGTTTCGAGACGGTGTTTCGAGCCTTCGCCGAACATACGGCGCCAGACCGTGTTCCGGATTCTCTCCGATCACGTCAGGGCGTTCCGGACCAATTTGACACGCTTCCGGGGAGCCCGGATAATCCCCCCCGGCCGCAAACCTTGCCAAACACTCTCAAGACAATCCTCGTCGGGAAAGCGCGCGATCCGCTGGATCCGCAGATCTTCCACAACGTCACCCTCGTGGCGTTTCTGGCGTGGGTCGGTCTCGGCGCCGACGGGCTCTCTTCCTCCGCCTACGGTCCGGAGGAGGCCTTCAAGGCTCTGGGCTCCCACGCCTACCTGGCGGTTCTGCTCGCCGCGATGATCGCCGGGACGGTCCTCATCATCTCCGCCTGCTACAGCAAGGTGATCGAGCTGTTTCCGGGCGGCGGCGGCGGCTACCTGGTTGCAACCAAGCTCCTCGGGCCGCGTTTTGGAGTGGTCTCGGGATGCGCGCTCATCGTCGACTACGTGCTCACGATCTCGACGTCCGCGGCGTCCGGCGTGGATCAGATCTTCAGCTTTCTCCCCGAGCACCTGCACCATTATCAGTTCGGCTCGAAGCTCGCGATCCTCGCTCTCCTCGTGCTCCTGAACCTGCGTGGGATCAAGGAGAGCGTGACGATCCTCGTTCCGATCTTCCTGCTTTTCATCGCCACCCACTTCCTGATGATCACGGCGGCGGTCGCGCAGCATTTCTTCGCGCTTCCCACCGTCTTCTCCGGCGCCGTGCACGAGGCGAAGAACACCTCTGTTTCGCTCGGGTTTGTTCCGATGTTCCTGATCATCCTGCGCGCCTACTCGCTCGGCGGCGGCGCGTACACGGGAATCGAAGCGGTCTCAAACGGCGTGCAGATTCTTCGCGAGCCGAAAGTGCCCAACGCGAAGCGTACGATGCTTTACATGGCCGTGTCGCTGGCGTTCACCGCCAGCGGAATCATCCTGGCTTACCTGCTGACGGGATCACGGCCCCATCCGACGAAGGTGATGAACGCGGTGCTCGCGGACCGCGTCTTCGGAGCGTGGACAGTCGGCGGCTTCTCGATCGGACCGATCCTCGTCGTCGTCACTCTCGTCTCCGCAGGGTGTCTTCTCTTCGTGGCGGCGCAGACCGGCTTCCTGGACGGACCCCGCATCCTCGCGAACATGGCGACCGATTCGTGGGCTCCCCGGCGGTTCGCGCAGCTCTCGGACCGGCTCGTCACGAACAACGGCATCTGGCTGATGGGGCTCGCGGCTTTCGCGACCCTCATCTACACCCACGGCGCGGTTTCGTTGCTGCTCGTGATGTACGCGATCAACGTCTTCCTGACGTTCACGTTGACCCTGCTCGGGATGACGCGGCACTGGTGGGTCGAGCGCGGGACGCGAGGCTGGGTGCGAAATTTCCTGTTGCAGCTCACCGGGCTGCTCCTCTGCGGCTCCATCCTCGTGGTGACGATCTACGAGAAGTTCGGGGAAGGCGGGTGGGTGACTGTCGTCGTCACCGCGACCGTGATCGCGGCCGCTTTCGCGGTCAAGCGCCACTACCTCAAAGTGCGGGAGCAGCTGAGCCGGCTCGACGATCAGCTCCTGAATCTCCCGCTCCACCACGACGCGCCCGCCGAGGCGATTCCGCGGGACGAGCCGGTCGCCGTCCTGCTCGTCAACGGGTTCTCGGGGCTGGGCGTCCATACGCTACTTTCGATCCAGACCCTGTTTCCGCGCCTTTACAAGAACTACGTCTTCGCCTCGGTCGGCGTGATCGACTCCTCGCACTTCAAGGGGATCGACGAGATAGAAGCCCTGAAGGCGCAGACGATCGAAGAGGTCGAAAAATACGTGCGCTTCGCTCGCGGGCTCGGGGGCTTCCGGGCGGAGTCGCGCTACGGGATCGGCACGGAAGCCGTCAGCGCCGTCATCGACGTCTGCGAAAAGATCCGAAAAGAGTTTCCGCGCGCCATCTTTTACCTCGGCCAGCTCGTCTTCCAGAACGACAAGTTCTACCACCGCATCCTGCACAACGAGACCGCGTTCGGGATCCAGCGCCGTCTCCAGTTCGCCGGCCTGCAGGCGATCGTTCTTCCGATCCGGGTGTTGGAGAAGAAAGCGGGTTAGGGGGAGGCGTCGGGGTGAGGGGTCAGCACGTCCCCCGGCTCACTCGCTCCGCAGCGTCCTCGTCATGAGCCTGGCCACCGCATCCGCGGGCGGGACATTTTCGTAGAGCACCTGCACGACGGCGTCGGCGATCGGCGACTCCATTCCGGCCTCGGCCGCCATCCGCGGCACCGCGAGGCACGTCCGCGCTCCTTCGGCCACCTCCGGCATCTTTAGGAGGATCTCGGAAAGGCGTCCGCCGCGGCCGATCTCTTCTCCGAGCCGGCGGTTGCGCGACTCGCGGCCGGTGCAGGTCAGCAGGAGATCTCCGACGCCGGCGAGCCCGGCGATCGTGCGCGCCTGTCCGCCGCGCGCCCGAACGATTCGCCCGAGCTCGGCGAGACCCCGCGTGACGAGCGCCGCGATCGTGTTCGGCCCGAAGCCGAGACCCGCCACCACCCCGGCGGCGATGGCAACGACGTTTTTGAGCGCACCGGCGAGCTCCACACCGACGAGGTCGTCCGAGCTGTAGAGCCGCAGGCGGCCGTCTGAGAACTGACCCTGGAGCTCCCGGGCCAGGCCCCCGCCCGCGTCGGCGATGACCGCCGCGGTCGGATCGCCCCGCGCGACCCCCTCGGCAAACGTGGGTCCGGAGAGGGCCGCCACGGAAGCCTCCGGGCGGTAGGCCAGGATGATCTCGGTCATCCGCAGGAGCGTCTCCGGCTCGATTCCCTTGGCGACGGAGACGTATCGGCTCGCGGTGACCTTCGCGGGCATCGACTCGAACAGGGTGCGGAAGGAGGCGCAGGGCACGGCGACGAGCGCCGTCTCCGCATAAGCGAGCGCTTCGGAAAGGTCGGATGTGCCGCGGACGGCGTCGGGAAGCGCGGTCTCGGCAAACCGGCGCGGATGCCGGCGCGTGGACTGGATCAGCGTCGCGACCTCCGGATCGCGGCTCCAGAGAACGACGTCGTGTCCCGCGCGGCCGAGGTGGAGCGCGAGCGCCGTGCCCCACGAGCCCGCGCCGAGAACGGTGACTCGCATCAGCGGCCGAGCTTGCGTTCCGTGCCCGCAGCGAGGCGTTTCAAATTCTCGAGATGCTTGAACACGATCAAGACCGCAGCGAGGGCCGCCGCGATGATCGCGGGAAGAGGCGCCCGGAAGAGGCCAGCGACCACCGGCAGCAGCGAGAGCGCGACGATCGAGCCGACCGAGACGTACCGCGTGATCGCGACCAGCGCCACGAATGCGCCGACGCAGATCAGTGCGGGAATCGGCACGAGAGCGACGAACGCGCCGACGGCGGTCGCCACCCCTTTCCCGCCTCGAAAGTCGTAGAACACGGGGAAGACGTGCCCCAGGATCGCGGCGAGCGCGGCCGCAGCGGCGGCGCGGGGATCGGACGAAACGGTTCGCATCAGGAGCACCGCCGCGGCGCCCTTCGCCACGTCGAAAAGGGCGACCAGGATCCCGAGCGTCCTGCCATGAGCCCGCAGCACGTTGGTGGCGCCGGCGTTTCCGGAGCCCTCCGAACGGATGTCCTTCCCGGTTTTCAGCCTGACGAGGAGCACGGCGAACGAGATCGACCCGAGAAGATACGAGAGCGCCACGAAGCCGAGAGAGCGCGCGCTCACGCGCTCGCCCCGGCCCTGGCGCCGTCGCGCGCGAACAACCACTCTGAGATCGGCGTGTGTACCGCGCCGCCGGGCGCGAGCCGGCTGGCGTACAGGACGCAGGCGCCGACCGCGAAGTCGGGAAACTCCCACTCCGCCGCGCCCCGCCGGAACCGGTCGACGGCCTCCCGCGGCCACGGGGCGCGCACGCGGGCGAGGGTAACGTGGGGATGTAAGGCGCGATCCTCCCGCTGCAGCCCGAGACTTCTCGCCGATGTCTCCGCGGCGCCGGCGAGGGCTTCGAGATCCTCGAGCGTCCGCGTGCGAGCGAACCCGAGCCCGAGCACCCGGGCCGGACCCCGCGGAGGAAAGACGGTGGCGGCGCCCGGGCCGAGGGCCCCGGCCGGGACCGCCCCGGCGGCCGCGGCGAAGCGGCGCGCGAACGTCTCGAGCGAGCCCGCCGGGGCGTCTCCCAGGAACTTCAGCGTCAGGTGCCACGCAGAGGGGCGGGTCCACGACGCGGCAGGACATCCTGGCCGAAGCGTTTCCACGAACTGGCGGGCGCTCTCGGACCAGAGGGGATCCCGCGGAACAGCGACGAATGCCCGGATCGTTTGCGCCGCCGTCTCGGGTGCCTCAGGCATCGGGCGTCTTCCATCCGATGAGATGGCGCCGCACGAGCTCCAGCGCGTGGACGGAGGCCGACCGCCGCACGTGGGTCCGGTCGCCGACGAAAAACCGGCGTTTCGCCGTGGCCGCCCCCTCCCGATCCGCGATGGCGAACCAGACGAGTCCGACGGGCTTCTCGGCGGTTCCGCCGCCCGGCCCCGCGATCCCGGTCACCGCGGCGGCAACGTCCGAATCGAAGCGCTCGCGCGCGCCGCGGGCCATTTCGACGACGCTCTCCTCGGAGACGGCGCCGCGGGAGCGAAGGGTCTCGATCGAGACACCGAGAAGCGACTCCTTTGCTTCGTTGCCGTAGGAGACGACTCCGCCCAGAAAGTAGTCGCTCGATCCGGGCACGTCGGTGACCAGTGACGCGACCATGCCGCCGGTGCAGGATTCGGCCAGCGCCAGTGTCTTTCCGGAGTCGCGCAGCAGGCGGCCGACCGCGGACGGAAGGTCCTCGGTGTCATCGCCGGAGACCCGCTCCCCGAGCACCGACCGGAAATCTCGCTCCATCGCCACGATCGTCTCCTCGGCCTCCGCCGGAGCGCCCCGGACCCGGAGGTGGAGTTGCACCTCCCCGGGCGAGGCGAGGATCGTCACAGGATGAGCCTTCCATCGCGCATAAACGGGCTCGACCATCTCTTCGACGGCAGACTCCCCCATTCCGGCGATGCGGAGCACCTTGCGGCGGGAGACCACGCCTCCGGCGCGGCGCGCAAGCTCGGGAAGAACGCTCTGCTGCATGATCTCGCGCATCTCGGACGGGACCCCGGGCAGGACGACGACCTCGCACGCGCCCTTCTGCGCCCAGAATCCCGGCGCGGTGCCGCGCGGGTTCTCGAGGACGCGAGCGCCTTCGATGAAGTCCGCCTGCTTCTCGTTGACCGCCGCCATCCGGACACCGCGGGCCTCGAAGCGCGCGCGCATCCGCGTCACGAAATCAGCGTTGCGGATGAGAGGGACTCCCAGCCACCGCCCCACGGCGGCGGCGGTGACGTCATCCGCGGTCGGGCCGAGCCCTCCGGTCGAAATGAGGAGCGACGCTTCCTTCGACGACGTCTCGAGCTCCCGCACGATCGCCTCGGGATCGTCCCCGATGATCGCTTTGCGTCCGACCCCGATGCCGATTTCCTCGAGCCTCGCGGTCAACCAGAGCGAGTTGGTGTCCTGCCGCTCGGGGCCCAGCATCTCGCTGCCAATCGCGAGAATCGCGGCTCGAGTCTCGGCCGGATCGCTCACGACGGGCGACCCGCCTCCTGCGCTTCTTCCTCCGACAGCTTCGCCCAGTCCTCGACCAGTGTGTCGAGCTCCTGCTGCCGCGCCGCCTTCTGCGCGGCAAGATCGCGGGACGCGATCGGCCCGAGAGTGAGAGCTTCCTGCCAGAGCTGGTTCTCGATCTCCCCGACCGCGGCCTCGAGCGACGCGATCTTCTCTTCGAGAGACTTGATCCGGCGGCGGCGCTTTCCGTCCTTCTCCGGGCTCTCGCGCGGGAATGCCTGGGCGGCCGCCCGCGTCGCCGAGGCCGGCAGGCTGGCCTCACGAACAGGCTCTCGCCTCGGTGCGGGCGGCGGAGATGGAACGGACGACCCGGTGGAGGGCTCGGGTCGCCGGCGGCGCTCCGTCCGCGCGGCAGATGTTTCGGTGTAATTGCCGTCCATCGCGACGGCCCGGCCGGAGCGCAGGTCGAGGACCCGCGTGGCCAGGCGGTCGATGAACGCGCGGTCGTGGGAGACGAAAACGATCGAGCCCGGAAACCCGTCGAGCGACTCCTCGAGGGCCTCGCGGGAGTCGAGATCGAGATGGTTCGTCGGCTCGTCCAAGAGCAGCAGATTGTGGCGCTGCATCATCACGACCGCGAGCGTGAGTCTCCCCTTCTCGCCGCCCGAGAGGCCGGAGATCTGCGCGAACACCTCGTCCCCGCGGAACGCGAACCGGGCGAGATAGCTGCGCATCGCCTGCTCCGTCGCGCCAGGATTCAGGTTCCAGACCGCGTCAATGACGCGCCCCTTCGGGTCGAGGTCCTTGAGCTCCTGGTCGTAATAGCCGATCGTGACGTCGTGGCCCGTCGAGTGAGAACCCGACAGGGGCGCAAGGCGCCCCGCGAGTGTCTTCAGCAGGGTGGTCTTGCCGGTGCCGTTCTCGCCGAGGATCGCCAGGCGTTCGCCCCGTAGGAGCTCGAAGCTGACGTCGCGGACGATCGGCGAACCCGCCTCGTATCCGGCGTTCAAGTGCTTCGTTCGGAGGAAGCTCCGTCCGCCGATCCGCGCGGCGTCGAACCGGAACGCGACCGTTGTCGTGTCATCCATCGGCCGTTCGAGGAGATCCACGCGCCCGAGCTTCGTCCGCCGCCCCTTCGCCTGCCGCGAGTTCTGACCGGCGATGTTGCGGCGGATGTACTCCTTCTCCTTCTCGACGAATTCCTGCTGCTTGTCGAACGCGCGGGTCGCAGTCAGGATCCGTTCCGCCTTCTGCCGCTTGTACGCGCTATACCCGCCGCTGTAGTCCGAGAGACGGCCGTTCTCGAGGTCGATGATCTCCTCGGCCACCTGGTCGAGGAATCTCCGGTCGTGGGTCACGACGAGGTAGGCGCGGCGCGAGCGCGAGAGATACTCCTCGAGAAACTCGACGGCGTTGAAGTCGAGATGGTTCGTCGGCTCGTCGAGAAGCAGGACATCCGGATTCGACAGGATGGACCTCGCGAGCATCGCTCGGTTCTTCTGCCCGCCGGACAGCTCGGCGAGCGGCCTCTCGTAGTCGGCCTTGTCGAACCCGAGCCCGGAGAGGGCCTTCTCGACCTCCGCGACCATGTCGTACCCGCCCTCGTTCTCGAACTTGTGGGTGATCGCGTCGTACCGGTCGTGCAGTGCCGCCGAATTGTCTCCGTCGGCCATCGAGTGCTCGAGTCGCCGCATCTCGGATTCGATCCGGTGCAGGTCCGCGAATGCCCCGGCGGTGTAATCGTGGAGCGACTCGGAGAGAGAGTCCGCGTTCAGCGCCTGATCGACGGTCTGGACGCGGAGCGCGTTCGCCTTGACGAACTCGCCGGAATCGGGCTCCTCGCGGCCGAGCGCGATGCGCAGCAGCGTGGTCTTTCCGGCGCCGTTCCTGCCGACGAGTCCCACCTTCTGTCCCGGGTTGTGCTGCCACGTGACGTCACGGAGCACTTCCTTCGGTCCATAGGCCTTGCGGACGTGGTCGAATCGATAGAGCACTTCGGGATTCTAACCGTGCGGAGGTCTCCACTTTCCCTTCGTCCATCGCTCGCAGTCGTCGATCCGAAAGCAGCCCGCGAAGGAGCGGAGGGTCGTCGGTCAGAATTCCGTCGGGCGCAAAAGAGACGAGCTCGTGGAGTTGATCCGGCTCGTTGATCGTCCAGAGGATCAGCGAGTCGAGCTCTCCGCGCTCCCGCGCCTCGACGACGCTCGCGGCCTCGTCCCGGAACTCCGGCCAGAAGCGCTGGCCGAGGCCCATGCTCACGTGACGCAGGCGAACCCGGCGCGCCCCCGCGAGAACGCCGGGGAGCTCGAAATCCCCGTGGATCGTGAGCCGCTCGTCGTGCGGATGGCGCGCCGCCTCCCGGAGGAAGATCTCCGCGATCTCCCGCTGTGGGGTGAGCAGCGCGATGGCTGGAAACCTCTCCCCGCGGCGGTCGGCGAAGTTGCGGCTGAGTGTTTCGTACAGGTTCACCGCGGCGTCCCCCTGGTCGTCCTTCAGCTTGATGTCGAGGCAGATCGTGGAGACCCGCGGCTCGGTTCCGACCCACGCGATCAGGTCGTCGAGAGTCACCGGGGGAACCTGCGGGGGATCGTCGCTGCCGATCAGGTCGGCGAGTCCACCTCTGCGGGGACCGTAGCCGTAGTGCAGCCGAAACTCCTCGAAGTCGAGGTCGCGAACGCGGCGCCTCCAGCGCGACACGAGCGTCGGGACGTCCGGGGTAAAAAGCAGGTTCTCGCGTCCGGTCTGCCGCGCAAGCGCGATCTTGTCCCCCGGGTCGGCGTCGTGCCAGATCACGAATCGGCCGTCGCGGGTGACGCAGACGTCCGCCTCGACCGCGTCGGCGCCGAGGTCCATCGCCGTTGCGTACGCCTCGATCGTGTTCTCAGGCCTTACACGGGCGGCGCCGCGATGGGCCACGACGCGGCACGCGCGCGGGGATGTCGGCACGGGAGCGCGCGCGGGCCAGATTTTGCCGCGCAACCCGCGGGCGATCCTTTCGAGAGGGTTGGCGCGGCCGAGCATGGTCACGGCTTGTCCGATCTTCGGGGCATCTCCGGGTCCGCCTGCAGCGTCTGCAGCCCTCGTGCCGACACCGGTACCCGCTCCCGGCGCGGCGGCTGGCTAGAGCTTCTCGATCGCGAGCGGCGGCGGGGCCGCCGACTCGCCGCCGATCTCGAACAGGTCGGCGAGCTCGCGCTCGAACGAGGGGCGCGGCGCGGGCCGGTCTCCGAGGCACAGGATCGCGAGCGTCTCTCCCTTTTCGACCCGATCGCCGATGGTCTTCTCGACGAGGAAGCCGGCGGCGAAATCGATCTCGTCCTCCCGCTTGCGGCGGCCGCACCCGATGTCGATCGAAAGAAAGCCCATCCTCTCTGTCTGGATAGAGCGGACGAACCCCGCGCGGGGCGCCACGGCCGGAGTGCGGGATTTCGGCTGCGGGAGAATCGACGGATCGTCCACGACCCGGGGATCTCCCCCCTGGAACTCGATCAGGCGGGCGAAGCGCTCGGCCGCCTTTCCCGACGTGAACGCGTCTTCCAGTTTTTTTCGCGCGTCGGCCTCGGAGAGGGCGGGCTCCGCAAACCGGAGCATGTCGGTCCCGAGGACCAGGCAGAGCTCCCGCACGACGGCCGGGCCTTCGTTCCTCAAGACGAGGATCGACTCTTCCGCCTCGAGCGCGTTGCCGACCGCGCGCCCGAGCGGCCGGGACATGTCGGTGATCCATCCGCTTGCCTCGCGGCCGGCGGCACGGGAGGTGTCCACGAGGGCCCGGCCGAGTGCACGCGATTCCGGAACGGTCTTCAAAAAAGCGCCGTTGCCCGTCTTCACGTCGAAGACGATGCCGGTCGTTCCCGAGGCGAGCTTCTTCGAGAGGATCGAGGCGACGATCAGGCCGAGCGACTCGACCGTGCCCGTCACGTCCCGCAGCGCGTAAAGCTTGCGGTCGGCAGGCGCGACGGTGTCCGTCTGCGCAAAGAGCGCGGCTCCGACCTCGGTCAAGGCCCGGCGCACGCGCGGAAGGTCGAGGTCGGTCCGGAACCCCGGGATTGCGGCGAGCTTGTCGAGCGTCCCTCCGGTGTGGCCGAGCCCGCGGCCCGACATCATCCCCACGCGACCGCCCGCCGCGGCGACGAGCGGCGCCAGGACGAGCGTCGCCTTGTCTCCGACGCCTCCGGTCGAATGCTTGTCGACGACGGGCGCCAGATCCGAGAGGTCCCAGGAATCCCCCGAGTCCCGCATCGCCTCGGTCAGCGCGGCCATCTCCGGCGTCGAAAGGCCCCGGATCACCGCGGCCATCAGGAACGCCGCGGCCTGGTAGTCGGGGACCTCGCCCGAGACGACCCCGGCGACTAAGAACGCGATCTCGTCGCGCGAAAGCTCCAGTCCGTCGCGCTTGGCGCGCAGGATCTCGTAAACGCTCTTCACGGGTGCTTCTCCCCTTTCGGCGATGCGAGCGACGCATCCACGCGCCGGCGCCAGGCCGACGCCTTGTCGAGGATGGACGCGGCGTCGAGCGTGGTCGGCCGTCCGTCGGCCAGGAGCCTCCTCCCGTCCACCCAGACGTCCGAGACGTCCGACGCTTTGATCGAGTACACGAGGGCCGAGTACGGGTCGTCGAACGGCAGCTCGTGCGCGCTCCGCGTTTTCACCGCGATGAAATCGGCC
>JBBROA010000122.1:0-11820 GCA_038229875.1 Thermoanaerobaculia bacterium
CCTGCGGACTTCCCGTTCGAGGCGGTCCAGGGTCGCGAGACGGCCGAGCTCCGCGAAAAGGGTTGAGATCGGCTCGGGGGTCAACGGGTCCGGAGCCGGCTTACTGGACGCGCTCGCGCTTCTCCTCGATCCGCGCCGCCTTGCCCTTGCGCTCGCGGAGGTAATAGAGCTTCGCGCGACGAACGGCGCCGCGCCGCTCCACCTCGATGCGATCGATCACGGGGGAGTGGAGCGGGAAGATACGCTCCACGCCGATCCCACTCGAGATCTTGCGGACCGTGAAGGTCTCGCGCGATCCGCCGCCGCGCCGCGCGATGACGACTCCGGCGAAGATCTGAATGCGCTCTTTCTCACCTTCGCGAACCTTGACGTGAACGCGCACCGAGTCGCCGGGCGCAAACGCCGGGAGCCCGGACCGCAGGGCAGGCTTTTCGATTTCCAACAGCATGTCGGCCATGAAGATTCTCCTTGAGACGACGTCGAGCGAGCCGCCAGGGCTGCCTTGACACGAAAACCGGGCGAAAGGGCAGTATACCTTAAGGGAGAGTCTCCGGGGCCGTTAGGGGTCAGGACGTTAGGGGTCAGGGAGCAATGCGTCGTGATCGCGCGTCGGCCCTGATCAACCGCGCTCCGTCGCCCCCTCAGCCCGTCCGCCCGGGTCCGCCTCTCACTCCTCCCCCTCCCCCGGTTCCCGGGGCCTGACGGCCAGGAGGTCCGGGCGCCGCGCGAGTGTCCGCTCGTAGGCCCGGACCCGGCGCCAGCGCTCGATGCGCGCATGGTCTCCCGAGAGGAGGGCTTCAGGCACCGGCATTCCGCGGAAATCGCGCGGTCTCGTGTAGTGGGGGTAATCGAGCCGCTCGCGGGCGAAAGACTCGCGCTCGACCGACTCCGCCGTTCCGACGACGCCCGGAATGAGCCGGGAAACCGCTTCCAGGAGCGCCAGGGCCGCGGCCTCTCCACCGGGAAGCACGAAATCTCCGAGCGAGATTTCCTCGTCGAAGAGGCCCGCTTGCCGGGCCCGCTCGTCCACTCCTTCGTAACGTCCGCAGAAGAGCAGCAGGCTGTCCCGCCGGGCGAGCTTTTCGACTCCGGCCTGGTCGAGCCGCGTTCCGTCCGGGGTCAAGAAAACGCTCCAGGCGCCGGTGCTCTCGCGGCTCGCCTCGACGGCCGCCGCGATCACGGGCGCCATCATGACCATGCCGGGCCCGCCCCCGTAGGGCTCGTCGTCGACCTTGCGGTGCCGGTCGGTCGAGAACGCCCGCACGTCCGTAATCCGGATCTCGAGGAGCCCCGCCGCGATCGCTTTTCCAAGCAGACTCTCCGCGAGCGGAGACTCGAAGTAGCCGGGAAAGATCGTGAGGACTTCGATGCGCATGGCGGTGAAGGGACGGACGCTGCGAAGAAAGCCGGGGACCGGCTCAGACTTCGAGCAGCCCCTCCGGCGGGTCGATCACGATCCGGCGCTCCGCGTCGTCGATCGACACGATGATAGGCGCAACGAACGGGATGAGCGCTTCCCGGCCCGAAGGGGTCTCGATTGCGAGGAGAGGACCGGCGACGGTCTGCTCGAGCGTGCGCACGACGCCAGCGAGCCGGCCTTCGCGATCCTCGCAGCGCCAGCCCTCGACCTGGTGCGAGTAGTAGAAGTCGGCCCGGGGAGGCGCGGCCTCGGAGTCGGGGACCGACAGCTCGCCTCCTGAAAGCGTCCGCGCGGCGTCCACCCCGTCGAATCCTTCGAACGAGAGGAGCAATCGTTCCCCGTGCGGCCGGGCCGTCCGGATGGTGAGCCGCCGGGTCTCAGGAGCTCCCGGGAGGGCGGCGGCCGCGGCAGCCGGACGCCACTCGACTTCGCCGCCGGAAACGAAGCGCTCCGGGAAATCCGTCATCGGATCGACGGAGACCTCGCCCGCGAGCCCGTGGGGACGGCGAACGACGCCGACGAGGAGCATGGATGGAGACGGATCCTGAAGCCCGCCCCGGGAAGCGTCAAGGGCCGCCGGACCCTCAACCTCGAGCGCGCTCAATCCCGGACGCGGATCGTGACCTTTTTCCCGCGGGCCGCGGCCGCCGCGCCGACGAATGCCCGGAGCGCGCGGATCGTGCGTCCCTCCCGACCGATCAGGCGGCCGCGATCGGGCTCGGGCACGGAGACGTCATAGACCGGATTCCGACCCTCGAATCCCTCGGTGACGCGCGTGTCGTCGGGACTGTCGGACAGACGGCGCACGATCGTTTCGATCAGGCGCTTCATCGCGGCGCCCTCGCTCGCGGGAGCCATCAGGCGGGCGGCGCGGCGGCGGCGGGCGCGGCGGCCGGCTCGGGCCGCGAGAGGAGCGACCGGACGGTGGGAGACACGGCGGCACCGCGGCCGATCCAGAAGGAGGCGCGCGCGCGGTCGATTGAAACGGCGGCGGGCTCGGTCAGCGGGTGATAGGAGCCGAGCTCTTCGAGGACCTCGGCGCGAGACGTCTGCCGGGAGTCGGACACGACCACTCGGTAGTACGGCTTGTTGCGGGCGCCCATGCGGCGCAAACGGATCTTGAGCATTGAGAATCCTTTCGATGCGAAACCGGGGATACTAACAGACACCGGGCGTGAGGGGCGAAGCGCAAGGGGGTAATGGCCCGGGCGCCGAAAGGAGCTGACCTCACCCTGAGCGGCCCCGGATCAGGGCTGCCGGGGGGGAGGGAGGGGGAGTCGGGACATGTCGAGCCCGCGCATCCCCTTTCGGGCCGTCTTCATGAGCTTCCGCATCTGCTGGTACTGCTTCAAAAGCCGGTTGATCTCAGAGACGCTCGTCCCGGAGCCGCCCGCGACCCTCTTTTTCCGCGACCCGTTCAGGATCTGGGGATACTTGCGCTCCTCCGGGGTCATCGAATCGATGATGGCGCCCACGCGGGTGAGCTGCTTTTCGTCGACGGCGTCGGGAGCGGAGAGGCCGCGAAAGGCACCTCCCTTGGGCAGCAGGTCGATCAGGCTCGAGAGCGGACCCATCTTCTTCATCGACTGGAGCTGCTCACGGAGATCCTCGAGCGAGAACTCCCCCGCCCCCGCGCGGTCCGCCATGCGGCGGGCCGCGGTTTCGTCCACCTGCGCCTCGACCTTCTCGATCAGGGTGAGAACGTCGCCCATCCCGAGGATCCGGGACGCCATCCGGTCCGGATGGAAAGGCTCGAAATCCTCGAGCTTTTCCCCGACACCGACGAACTTGATCGGCTTGCCGATCGTCGTCACGACCGTCAAGGCCGCGCCGCCCCGCGCGTCACCGTCCGTCTTCGTCAGGATCACGCCCGTCAGCGCGAGCACCGACGAGAACCCGGCGGCCGAGCGGACCGCGTCCTGCCCCGTCATCGCGTCCGCGACGAACAGGATCTCGCGCGGGTTCGTGGCCTCCACGACTTCCCGCACCTGCCGCATGAGCTCTTCGTCGACGTGCAGGCGCCCGGCCGTGTCGATCAACACCGTGTCGCGTCCCGTGAGCTTTGCCTCGCGCACTCCGTCGCGAGCGACTTCGACCGGGTCCTTGCGGCCCGCGGGATCGAACACGGGAACACCGATCTGCCGTCCGAGCGTCATGAGCTGCGAGACGGCGGCCGGACGGGCGAGGTCCGCGGGAATGAGAAGAGGGTATCGGCCCCGGCCCTTGAGAAAGAGGGCGAGCTTGCCGGCGGACGTCGTCTTTCCGGAGCCCTGCAACCCGACGAGTGCCAGGACCGCGGGTTTCCCGTCCAGAACGAGATCGGTCTTCTGTCCGCCTAAGAGCGCCATCAGCTCGTCCCGGACGATCCGAGTCACTTCCTGGGCGGGAGAGAGCTGTTGCAGGACTTTTCCGCCGACGGCCTTGTCCTTGACGCGAGCGGTGAAGTCGCGCACGACGGGCAGCGCGACGTCGGCTTCGAGAAGTGAGAGACGGATCTGTCGCAGCGCCGTCTCGAGATGAAAGTCGGTGAGGTGTCCCTCGCCGCGCAGGTCCTTGAATACGCCCTGGACCCGCTCTGAAAGACCCTCGAACAAGGTAGCCTCCTGGGCCGGGACCACAAGATTGGCCCGGGAATCGCAAGGATACAAGCGGGCACGGCCAGAGTCGAGGCCGGCCGTGAGTTGACAGGAGAGTGGGTTGGGGTATCATCCGACCGCGATTTTTGCGGGGATTCTTTTCGCGTATAAAAAGACGCCTAGAGAGAAAAGGAGATGAGGGATATGAAGAAGCTCGTGACCCTGGGTCTTGTTGCCGTGTTCGCGACGGCGCTTTTGACCGGTTGCAAGAAGAAGGAAGAGACGTCTACGGAGACGACGACCACCACCGAGCAGCCGACTGTCGTCGAGGAAACCGGCACCACGGCCACCGGCACGACGACGACCACGACTGGCACGATGATGACCACGCCGGCGATGGACATGACGCCCTCGGCGATGATGACACCTGCCGCTTCGGGCAGCATGACGACGACGACCGACACGAAAACGTCGACGTCAACTTCCACCAAGAAGTAACTTTCTTCGTTGGATGGATCAAAGGCCCCCGCTCGGGGGCCTTTTTTTTAACTCTACCCCTCTACCCAGGCGCTAACTGTTCAGGGGTTTGTCTCGGGATATCACCAGGGGGGTTCCCACTGCGGGGGTGGAGACTGGCTTCCGTCCGGCCGCCCGCCACCTGGTCCAGGTCCTCGTCTGACAGCTCCGTCGGTCTGGTCGGAATGACGAGATGAAAAAGCCTGTCGTCATCGGCGAGCACCTGGAGGGACAGACCGGCGGGCCACTCCAGGCCTTCCGCTTTCAGCGTCGCCTCCGGTTTGGCCAGGAGCTTTTTCTTGAACGCGTCGTCCGCCCAGCACCTGCGATCAGCTGGCTCATCTTTTTTCCCTGCTCCGCCGGATGTCCCCTGGACTGCTCGTCGTTCATGGTGTCTCCTTCTTTCTTCATCGAGTACAGCAAGTCAGTCTGTCCAATCGACGGCGCGGATCGGGACCGCGCCGGACTCCAGGACGAGCGAAGGTCCGGTCCCGCCGGTTACAATTTCCCATTGCTCCCCCTCTGGGTCGACATCCTCCTCGCATTGACTGCCGCAGCCGCAAGCGCCTCGGCTCTTTCCTTTCGCGCGCGCGAGCGGAGGCTGCGCGGCCGGTTCGCTCTCCGCGAGCGCCGCGGCCATTTCCTCGGCGAATCGCCGGACCTGCGCCAGATCCTGAAGCACGCGTTCTCGGCGGCCGCCGAGCTCCTCCCGGTGACGCGTTTCGACCTCTACCGCGTCGGTTCGGAGCAGCGCATCGAGGAGGTCTGGTCGGTCTCATCGCCCGGTCCCGGGATCGAGCCCGAACCCGTTCTCGAGATCGCGAGCCCGCATCTCGAGGAGCAGATCGACCCCGCCCGCCTGCGTGAGATCACGGCAACCGAGACCGAACGCTCGTTTGCCCCGCGGGATCTCCTATGGGGCGGGCCGCCGTCGCGGCGCCTGCGGCTCCCTCTCTACTCCGGCGACAGGCTCATCGCTCACCTGGACCTCACGAGCTCGGAGACCATAGCGGATGTCACGCGGGAGGAGATTCGTTCGCTCCTGGGACCGCTGACCGCTTCCCTTCACGCGTTCCGCAACTGGACGATAGCGGTGACCGACGAGCTTTCCGGTCTCGCTTCCCGGCGTTATTTCGAGACGCGCCTCTCCGAGGAGTGGGCGCGGCGGGACCGTTACGGCGGACACCTCGCCGTCGCGTCGTTCGACCTCGACCGGTTCAAGGCCCTGAACGACTCTCTCGGGCACGCCGCGGGAGACGTCGCGATCCGCCGGTTCGGTGAGCTCGTGCGCGCGGCGGTCCGCAGCACCGACATCGCGTGCCGCTACGGAGGCGAGGAGTTCGCGGTCCTCTTCCCCGAGACCTCCGGCGAAGCGGCGCGCGCGGTCGCCGACCGGATCCGCGCCGCCGTGGAGGCCGAAGCCTTCGAAAGCGCGGGGCGCCCGTTTCGCATCACGGTTTCCGGAGGAGTGGCGGACGCGACGGACGCCCCTGACCGGGAGGCGCTGCTGGTCCACGCCGACAAGGCGCTCTACGCCGCGAAGGCGGCGGGCCGCGACCGCATCGAGGCTTTCGCTCCCGAAGAGGTCGCTCCCTTATAGTCGGGGAATGTCCGCCGGGCCAAAGCCGACCGACCCGTCCGCGACCGCCGCGCTCTTAGAGGAGATGATCTCGTCGCAGCGGGTCCGGGTGATGGAAATCGCCGGGCGCATCGATCCCTCTCTTTCGGCGGATGACCTGATGCAGCCGCACGACCATCCGAAGGTCGCGAACCATCCCGACTTTCAGTTCGAGGATGGGATCCTGGCGGGCTACCTCGCCGTTCGCGCCGCTCTCCTCGCCAGGCGGTAGACCCATCCGGCGCGGCGGGCGCGCTCGGCGCGGAAGAGGCTCGTCAGCGTGGCCGCGTGGGCGAGGATCCAGCGGTCGTCCTCCGGCCGCACCCCGAGCTCGCCCAGAAGGCGGCCGCTCTCCCGGGCGAGCCGCAGGAGAGGCTCGTCGACGGATTGATTCTCTTCGTGCGCCGTCATGGGAGCTCGATGCCCGCCGCCGAGAGAAGAGCGGAGACAGCGGCGTCCCAGGTCAGCCCTTCGACCCGGGCGCGCCCTCTCTCCCCCATCGCGCGGAGCGTTTTGACCTCTCCCCAGGCGACGCGCATCGCCGCGCCGACCGCCTCGGCCCGTGGAGGGACGACGAAGCCCGTGACCCCATGCTCGACGAACTCGAGCGGACCTCCGGCGTCTTCGGTGGTTACGACGGGTTTGCCCGAGAGGAACGCTTCGAGCGGCACGTACCCGAGGTCCTCGCCCGCCGGGGGCACGACGACGAGCCTGGCTCCGGCGTACAGGTCGAGGAGCTCCTCGTCCGTCGCCCTCGCGATCCAGCGGATGCGGTCGCCGACGGAGAGCTCGGCGGCGAGGCGCCGGGATCGGTCTTCTTCCGGGCCGCGGCCGACGAGGACGAGCCTCGCCTCCGGCGCATGCGCGAGCGCCGCGATCGCGAGGTCCGCCCGCTTCCACGCGTCCAGCCGCCCGACGCAGAGAGCGTAGTCCCCGAATGCGCCGCTCCGGTAGCGGCCCGAAAGAGGCGGCGGATGGTAGAGCGGCTCGCCGGTCAGACCGTTGAATCGCGCCAGGCGGCTGGCCACCGTCCTTGAGTTCGCGAAGATCCGGCGCGCCTCGGTCAGGCCGACGCGGTCGACCTGCGCGATCGCCTCGCGCGTCCTGCGATCTTCGGGGCTCGAAGTGAAATCGCTGTAGCTCGTTCCGAACTGGTCGTAGGCCTGCCGGTACTGATGAATGAGCCAGACGATCTTTTTGGCGTGGCGCGCGGCATAACTCGGAAACCGGGTCGCGATCACCGCGTCGACCGGCCGCCCGCCAAATTCCGAAAGATCGAGGCCCCTCCAGGAGAGCGCGCTGCGGAGCAGGTCGAAGCGCTCCCGTTCGATGAGCGGGAGCGTGACGAGGTCCGCCTCGACGCCCCGCGCCCGAAGCTCTTCCGTCAGGCGCCGCACGTGTTTCTCGGCGCCGCCTTCCGAAAAGGGCGTCTGGACGCCGAGCACGAGGACCCGGGGCGGCGCGCTCACGCGGAGGCGCGGCGCCCCCCGCGCAGCGCGGAAAGGACGCCGCGTCGTTTTCGGGCGCGGGCGTCCCACCCGCGCTCGAAAATGCCCGAAGTCAGCCTCCGTCCGACGGGACCGGACGGGGAATCGCCGCGCCTCACGCGTCGCCGGGTGCCCGCGGCGACCGGGCGAGGACCGCATAGTCCTGGGGCCCGAAGAGAAGCGCGTTCAACTTCGCGTCGTTGTCCGAGGACTCGACCAGGCGCGCTTCGGGAGGAAGCTCCGAGAGCAGCTCGATCCTCGCGTCCGCAAATCCCGCGGCCTGCGCCAGGAATTGCAGAGCCTCGGGCGGGACCGGACGCACGTGCGACGGGTCCAGGAAAAAGGCCTTCCACGCCGAAAGCGAATCCGTGTTGATCGTTTCGGCGACGAGCAACCCGCCGGGGAGAAGGACCCGCCTCGCTTCCCGCAGGAACAGGAAGATCGATTCCGGGGTCCAGTGCTCGACCACCTGGAGAGCGACGATCGCCCCGAGCGAGCCCGCGGGACGCTTCGAGAGCGAATCCAGGCCGTCTGCTTCCTCGACGTTCAGGCCGAGCGAGCGGCACTCCGCCGCAGCAATGGGGTTGACCTCCACGCCGGACGCCGGCAGGCCCGCCTCCCGGAGCAGGGCGAGAAACTCGCCGCGCCCGCAGCCGACGTCCAGGATCGGCCCCGGCGCGTCCTTCAGAAAAGGAAGGTACGAGCGCTGTTTGCGTGAAATTTCATCGGGCGAACCCCGGAACCGTTCTTCGAAGAGGCTGTACACCGCGGGAGGCAGGGCCGCGGAAAGCGGGGAGGCGCCTGCGCCCGGGGCCGGCAGCCGGGCCGGAGAGCCTGCCGTGGCCGACGCTTCGAGAAGCGCGAATCTTCCGTCGGTGATCGCGGCGCGCCTCTCCCAGGCGGCGGTCCATCGCCCTCGCTCGGCCTCTTCGCGTTCGACCCGCAGGATGGCGTCCAGCCGCCGCTGCCGCTCGCGGGCGAGGCCCTCCCGCAGCGCATCGAGCGCCTCGAGCGTGAGCGCGTTGAACGAGGCCTGGTCCCGCCACACGAACCGGAGCGCTCGGACCGCGGCACGCTTCATACCGGAAAGGCGCGCGCCCGCGGGAACGGACGGGGTTAGATGGCCCTGCGCCCGCTCACCCGCGCGGTGCACGGTTTTTTCTTCGGGGCTCGAGGAGTCGGAAGAGACGTCAAGCGCCCCGGGCGGGGCGGTGGAGGCAACGGCGCGACGCACTTCGTCCGCTAGAAGCCGCGTCCTTTCTGCCTCCGAGCTCACGATGTGTCGGAGGATATAAGAGGCTGGCATTCCGGATGCAGTCGCCTCGGCATTCCGGATGCATTTGCCTCGACTTCCGGATGTAATCACCTCGGCGGTAAGGGCTCGATAGGACGCTTCCGCGGACTGAAAGACACCACTCATGATCCCAACAGCGGCCCGCGGTCTCGAGCGACTCTTCGGCGCGGCGCTTTCGCCTGCGGTCGCGGCCCTGCGCGTCGCGGCCTGGGTGGCGTTGGCGCTGGTCCTTCTCACGGCGCTCGCGGGACTCGCCCGCGCCGTGGCGTCCCGCCGCTACGGATGGGAGACGGGGACCGTCGTCCGGTGCCGCCGCTGCGGCCGCCTGGCCGCGGACCCGGCGCAGCCCGCCTGCCCAGAGGGACACCCGGTGCAGTTTCCCTCCGGCGCCGCCCGGCGGGAGGAGCGCCGCCGGGCCCCCGGGAACGGCCGCCTCATCCTCTCGTCGGCTGCCGCTGTCGCCGACGGCGCCATCGTGGTGGCCGCCCTCGTCGGAGCGAGCGCGTTCCGCATCGCCGACGCCGCAGCACCGCCGCTCGCCGCGATCGCCGGCGCGGCCGGCTTTTTGTTCTGGGAGGGAGCGCTGCTCGCCGCCGCGCGCGCCGTCTCTCCGGCGGGGCACGGACCGATCGGGCGGGTCCTCGCCGCCGTGGCCGCTTCCGCCGCGCTCGCTCCCGCGCTCTTTTTTCTGGTTCTAATGCGCGCGGCGGACCCGCCCGCTCCGCGGACGCTCGGAAGCCTGTGGCGCACTCCGGCCGCGCTCTACGTCTCGGATGGAGGAAAAGCTCGCCGCGAATTGCCCTCGGGAGAGCCGCTCGAAGCGGAGGTCGTGTCGGTCGCCTCTCCCCCGCTCGGTTTTTCCTGGGAGGGTCTTTCTCATCTGCGCGCGGCCGGGCAGCAGGTCCCCTGGCGCGGCCGGACGGGATCGACGGCGCGGACCTTCGCGCAATTCCCGGGCGTTCTCCGGGTCCTCGGCTTTTCCTTTTCCCGGGCCTGGCGGCCCGTTTCAGCGCCCGTCAACGAGAGAATCTGGATCGTGCGCGGCACGTCCGGAATCGCGTTCACCACGGTCGCGGACCGCGACGAGGGGACCGCGCCGGATCTGCTTCGATAGCCACCAGCCGCCGGGGCGCTCTCCCCGGGCGCGAGGTTGAGCAGCTCCCAGCTGTCAGCTGTCAGCTGTCAGCCGGACTCGAAACGGGAGGCAGGCTTCCGGCCTGACCGCTCTCGTCGCGTGCGAAGCGCATAACGGCGAGCGCAAGCGCCAGGACGACGGGCCCTAGAAACATCCCGATCGGTCCGAAGGCGCCGATGCCTCCCAGGACACCGAAGAAGATCGGCAGCGTCGAGATCTCCGCGCGGCCGGAGATCAACATCGGCCTCAGGACGTTGTCCGCGGAGCCGACGATCAGCGCGCCCCACGCGGCCAGACCGATCGCCCAACCCCATCGCCCTTCCGCGGCGAGCACGATCGCGGCGGGCGCCCAGACGAACGCCGTACCGCCGACGGGCAGGAGCGACAGGATCGCCGCCAGGACTCCGAACACGACCGGCGAGGGAAGGCCGCACACTTCAAACGCTAGGCCGATCATCGCCCCCTGCACGAGGGAGGTCAGCAGCGAGCCGTAGACGACCGCCTTCGTGACTGAGGACAGGTGCTCGACGAGGCGCGCCTTGCGCGAGGGCTCCGTCGGAAGAATCCGGAGAAACTCGCCCGCGATCTCTTCCCCGTCGCGGAAGAAGAAGTAGAGGATGAACAGCATCAGGAACAGGGACCCGAGCAGGCCGAGCGCGCCGAGCAGAAGGACCTTCGTGTTCGCCAGCGCGAAGTCGAGGACTCCCTTCGAGGCCGAGACCACCCATTGCTGGACGTCGTTGGCGCTCACGGGCGTCTTCGCGTCGACCCAGCGGATCAATCTGTCGAGAACCGGGATCCGGAAGAGGTCCGCCGGCATTTCGATCTGGTAGCGCGTGCCGAGATCGGCGACTTTTGCAGCGAGGTCTCCCGCCTGCTTCGCGAACAGCATTCCCAGGAGGACGGTCGGGACGACGACGCCGACAAGCACCGCGAGCGTCAGGAGAAGCGCGGCGGCGCCGTTGCGGCGGCCGTGGAAGCGACCTCGGAGCGCCTTGTTGACGGGGTAAAGGATGAATGCGAGGAGACCCGCCCACAGGATCGGGCTGACAAACGGCCGGAAGATGAGCCAGAGGAGGTACAGCAGGAGCAGCGCGAAACCGATCGAAAACGCCCGCGCCGTGAATCGGTCTGCGCTCGCCACTCACCCCCCGGCGGGCGATGCTATAGCATGAGCGGTTCGGTGATGGCGCCCCGAAGAGGGCGACAGAGAGGGTCCTGAAAGACGTGACGAACATCCCTGACCGGGCTTTCGCGGCGCGCGTGTTTCGCGAGGAAGCGGAGCGCGAAGGTTTCGCTCGGTCCGTCATCGCGCGCGCGGAAACCCCGCCCGGCTTCGACCGGTTCCAGCAGTGGCTCGCCGAAGGGCGCCATGCCGGGATGCGCTACCTCGAGGAAACTTCGAGCGTGCGAGCATCGCCGGCCGAGTTGCTTCCGGGAGCGAGGTCCGTCCTCTGCCTCGCCGCCCCCCATCGGCCCGAGCCTCAGATCGCAACGGACGGGTCGCGCATCGCGCGCTACGCCGCCGGCCCCGACTACCACGGGACGCTGCGGGAGCGGGCGACCCGGCTGGCCGTGTCGATGGAGACCCGGCTCGGCGGCCAATTTTCGTGGCGGGTCTGCGTCGACTCGACACCTCTGGCAGAGCGCTCCTTTGCGGCCGCAGCCGGCCTCGGCTGGATCGGCAAGAACGGCTGCCTGATCGACGTGGAGCTCGGATCCTTTTTCCTTCTGGCCGAGATCCTGACGGACCTCGACCTTCCGCCCGACGAGC
>JBBROA010000123.1:0-11818 GCA_038229875.1 Thermoanaerobaculia bacterium
CAGCGAACGGAGGGACGAGGCGAACCTTCGAGCCGACAGGCGAGCCGCTCGCCGGTGCCGTTCGCCCAGAGGCGAACGGCACGTCCCGGAGTGAGCGGAGGCGACGGTTTGTGCGACAATTCAGACTCCGTGGTCGAAATCCCCCCCTCGAAGCGCGCTCCGCAGGAAGACCGCGAGGTCGACTACCTCATCTGCCAGCAGTGCAGCACTCCCTGCTACGTGTTCGACATGGACGGCAGCCGCATCGTCGACGCGACCTGCCTCGTCTGCGGCAACGACGAGATCACCCACTTCAACCTCGGAGAAGATGCCGGCAGTGAAGACTGAGGGGTACGGCAGCCCGCTCGTGACCCGATACGCGTCGGCGGAGATGTCGGCGACCTTCTCACCCCGGTTCAAGTTCGAAACCTGGCGCCGGCTGTGGCTCTGGCTCGCGGAAGAGGAGAAACGGCTCGGGCTTCCCATCTCCGACGAGGCGATCTCCCAGATGGCGGCGCGGATCTCTCCGATTGATTTCGAAGCCGCGGACCACGAGGAAAACAGGACCCGGCATGACGTCATGGCGCACGTTCGCGTCTTCGGGGCGGCGGCGCCGGCGGCCCGCGGGATCATCCACTGGGGCGCGACCTCCGCTTACGTCACCGATAACGCCGACCTCATTCAGATGAAGGTAGCGCTCGGCCTGGTCGAGCGGCGGCTGACGGCGACCCTGCGGCGCCTCCGCGATTTTGCGATGGAGCACCGCAACCTCCCGACGCTCGCCTACACGCACTATCAACCCGCGCAGCCGACGACCGTCGGCAAACGAGCGGCGCTCTGGGCGAGCGACCTCCTGATGGACCTCGAGGCGGTGCGCGCCGCGCGGATCGATCTTCGATTCCTCGGCGCCAAGGGCGCGACCGGAACTCAGGCCTCGTTTCTTCTGCTGTTCGGCGGCGATTCCCGCAAGGTCGAGGAGCTCGACCGCTCGCTGACGGAGAGGGCGGGATTTGTCCGGCGGCAGAGCGTCTCCGGGCAGACCTATTCGCGCAAGCAGGACGACCGGGTCGTGCACGCGCTCTCGGGCGTCGCGCAGTCGGCTCACAAGATCGGCACCGACCTGCGGCTCCTCCAGCACGACGGCGAGCTCGAGGAGCCGTTCGAGACGGCGCAGGTGGGCTCCTCCGCGATGCCGTACAAGCGCAACCCGATGCGCGCCGAGCGCGTCTGCTCGCTGTCGCGCCACGTCATTGCGCTGTCGCTCGACACCGCCATGACGGCTTCGACGCAGTGGCTCGAGCGGACGCTCGACGATTCCGCGAACAAGCGCATCGCGATCCCCGAGGCCTTCCTCGCCATCGACGCCGTCTTAATCCTCCTCGAGAACGTTTTCTCCGGGCTCGTCGTCCACGCGGAGGTGTGCCGACGCCGCCTCGAGGCCGAGCTCCCCTTCCTGGCGGCGGAGGACGTCCTCATGGAGGCCGTGCGCCGCGGGGGGGACCGGCAGGAGCTGCACGAGAAGCTCCGAGTCCATGCGCGCGCCTCCGCCGAAAAGCGCGCGTCGGACGGAGCTCCGGCCGACCTGCTCGACCGCATCTCGCGCGACGCCGCTTTCGGCCTCGACGCGGGCAACGTCGCGGCGGCGGCCAGCCCCGCGCGGCTCATCGGCCGCTCCGCCGAGCAGGTCGAGATCTTCGTCCGGGAAGAGCTCGACCCGGCGCTCGCCGGCGCCGCCGACGCGGCTCCCGCGGAGGTCCGGGTCTGAGGCTCGACGTCCGCCGGCACGGCAGGGTTGTCCGCAGGGTTGTCCGGCGCGGCCGCCCGGTCGGGCCGCTCTCTCTGCTGCTCGCCGCCGCCGCCCTCATTCCCGCGTGCGCATCCCGCACGACGACCGGTCCCGCCCCGGCTCCGGCTCCGCCTCTGGCGGTCTCCGCCGAAGGCAGGCCCACGTGGATCGAGGAAGGGATCGCCTCCTGGTACGGCGGACATGACGGCTTCGAGGGCAAGCCGACCGCGTCCGGAGAGATCTACGACTCGTCGCGGCTGACCGCCGCGCACCGCCAGCTTCCGCTCGGCACGGTCCTCGACGTCACGAACGTCGACAATTCCCGGACGGTCCGCGTCCGGATTAACGACCGCGGACCCTTCATCAAAGGGCGGATCATCGACCTGTCGCGGGCGGCCGCCGGAGAGATCGGGATCCTGGGACCCGGCACCGGAAACGTGCGCCTGGCGATCGTGACGCGCGCCCCCGAACGCGAGCCGGTGTCGCCGACGGGCCAGTGGGCCGTGCAGGTCGGCTCGTTCGGAGAGACAGAGCGCGCAGAGCGCCACGCGGACCGGGTGCGCTCGACAGGACGGCCCGTGTATCTGGAGCCGTTCCGCGGGCTCTCGCGCGTGAAGGTCGGTCCCTTCGATTCGCGCGGCAAGGCGGAGGAGACGCTCGCGAAGCTCGAAGGCCAGGGCTTCGAGGGCATCGTCACGCCGGCGACCGGCGCGAAATGAGTCTCGGATCAGACAGCGCCTTCGTCGAGATGACACCGCCCGCCGCGTTCCTTTCGGCGGGGCGGGGGTAACCCGTCAGAAAAGCGGGCGGGCTCCCGCTTCGTGCGCGAGGAGCCATTGCTTCAGCGGCAGGCCTCCGCCATACCCGGTCAGAGATCCGTCGCTCCCGACGACGCGGTGGCACGGGATGACGATCGCGATGGGGTTCGCGCCGTTCGCCGCTCCGACCGCGCGAGAAGCCGCGGGACTCCCGATCTTCCGCGCGAGCTCGCCGTACGTGGAGCGCGCGCCGTATGGGATCTTCACGAGCTCTGCCCAGACCCGCCGCTGAAAAGCGGTTCCGGGAGGCGCGAGCGGAAGATCGAAGGCAGTCCGCCGGCCTTCGAAATATTCCGAAAGCTGCCGCCGGATCGGGGCGCACGCCGCCGCACGCACGACCTTCCTGGCAAGCGCCGGCTTCCCGCAGAAGTCCAGGCGGATGAGCGTCCCGCCGGCGTCGACGGTCACCCGGAGGCGCCCGGCGGGCGTTTCGAATTCTTCGATGAAGAGGTCCGCCTGCCGCGGCGGCGCGTCGGGAATCCTGCGCGCTCTCAAATCTCAGCGACCCCCCGGCGGCGCCGTGGCCGTTTCGGTCGAGACCCCGAATCGGCGGTAGTCGCCGTATTCGAACGTCGTCTGCGAGAGCGGCCGCGGACCGGAAGCCTGACGCGTCCTCGCAACGTACTTGAGGGGCTTAGGAATCCGGTCGGGGTCCTCCGGCGGAGTGAAGTCCATGGCGACCGACGTGACCAGGCCGCCCGAGGTCCACTCGAAGTCGACTCGCCTGAGCGACCCGTCCGCAATCTCGAGCGATCCGTGCGGGTAGTGGCGGGGCGACCGCGGGTCAAACCCGTTGTCCGGGATCCCCGGCCCGCGCACCTGCTCGAAGAGCCACGCGGGTCCGCGCCGCCGCCACTCGAACTGATCGACGTTTCCTCCCTCGAAGGCCCGCAGGACGAGCGTCAGGTTGTGCCAGTAGCAGCCCGGGAGGGATCTCGAGCGGCCGAGCTCGGTGACGCGCATTCTTTCCTCGAGAGACGCGCGGCTCCGGAGGCGCAGGAAATCCTCCGGACCTCTCTCGGCGCCCGGAACGGCGCGGCCGTCCACTTCCCGGACGAAACGAAATTCCCAGAGCGCGTCGGGCTCCGCGTCGAGCGGCGCGATCTGGTAGTCGGATGACAGCACCCGCCGCCGGATGACCCGCTCGCTCGAGGTGTCGTAGACGATCTGGGTCATGCGCTCGCGAGCGACGAGGTTCTGCATCTGCGCCAGGATCCTCGAGACCTGCCGGGAGAGCTCACGGATGGGCTCGGGGCTCTGCGCGGACGCGGGGCCCGCCAGGAGGAGGCCGGCAACCACGACGAAAGAGCCGGACCGCGGAATCCCTCTGATCATGAGACCCCTCCTGATCTTTGCGAGTCTTCAGAGCGTATTACGAGCGATTCCGCCGGAAGATCTGCGCGGTCATCGAGCACGCGGGCCGGACCCCTCGCGATCTCCCTCTCCCCGACGAGGGGTGAGAAAAACAACGAACGCCGGGTAATATCTTCGCGGGAGGACCTCCCATTTCCACCCTGATCGTCCCGCAGCGTCAGGTCTCGCGCCTGCTTCCGATGGATCGGTGCATCGCGCTGATGGAGAGCGTTCTGGCGTCGCTCTCGCGCGGCGAGACGCTCCTGCCGCTCCGATCGATCCTCTGGCTTCCGGAGAAGGCGGGCGCGCTCGGGTTGATGCCGGCGTATCTGGGCGGAGAGAAGGCCCTCGGGGTCAAGGTCGTGAGCTTCTTCCCCCGCAACGAAGACACCGCCCTCGATTCGCATCAGGGCGCGGTCCTTCTCTTCGACCCCGAGACCGGCAGTCTTCTCGCCGTGATCGACGCGACTTCCATCACGGCGATCCGGACGGCGGCCGTTTCCGGCGTCGCGACGCGGGCGCTCGCGCGCGAAGACGCGACCGATCTGGCGCTCGTGGGATCGGGAGTGCAGGCGAGGACGCACCTGGAGGCCATGCTCGCCGTGCGCCCGGTCCGGCGGGTCCGCGTGGCCAGCCACCGTCCGGAGCGCGCCGCGGCATTCGCGCGGCGGGAGTCCGCGCGCTGGAACATACCGGTGGAGCCCGCCTCCTCGGTGCGCGCGGCCGTGGAAGGAGCGGAAATCATCTGCGTCGCCACGTCCTCTCGGACGCCGGTCCTCCAGGGCGACTGGATCTCGGCGGGAGCGCACGTCAACGCGGTCGGCTCGAGCGTCGCTTCGGCGCGCGAGCTCGACACCGACGCGGTGCGCCGGTCGCGGCTGTACGTGGATCGCCTCGAGTCCGCGATCGCCGAGGCGGGAGACTTCGTGATGGCGAAGAACGAGGGCGCCATCGGAGACGCGCACATCGTCGCCGAGATCGGAGACGTGCTCGCCGGGAGCGCGCCGGGCCGCGGCTCCGCTGCGGAGATCACGCTCTTCAAATCCGTCGGCCTGGCGGTCGAGGACGTGGCTTGCGCGCGTTTTCTCGCCGACCGCGCACGAGGGGAGCCGGACGTGCTGGAGATCGAGCTGGGAGGCGCCCGAGATGCAGATTGAGCCGGTCCCGATCGACGAGATCCGCTCCGCACGCAAACGGATAGCGGACGCCATCCTCCGAACGCCACTGGTTCCTTTCTCGACCGACCTGCCGGACACCGAGATCTGGCTGAAGCTCGAGAATCTGCAGCCGATCGGCTCGTTCAAGCTGCGTGGGGCGGCGAACGCGATGCGTCTCGCCCGTCCCGAAGCCCTCCACGACGGCGTCGTCACCGCCAGCGCCGGCAACATGGCGCAGGGCGTGGCGTGGAATGCCCGGCGGATGGGTATCCCCTGCACCGTCATCGTCCCGGAGCACGCGCCCGCCACGAAGCTCGCCGCGATCGAGCGGCTCGGTGGAAAGATCGTCAAGCTCCCGCACGAGCGCTGGTGGAAGACGGTCGTCGACCACGGGCACCCGGACGTGCCCGGGTTCTTCGTACACCCCTTCAGCGATCCGGCGGTCATCGCGGGCAACGGCACGGTCGGGCTCGAGATCCTGGAAGACCTTCCCGATGCGGACGCCGTCCTGGTACCGTATGGAGGAGGCGGGCTCTCCTGCGGAATCGCGCTGGCGATGTCGGGCAGCGGGTCGAAAGCGAAAACCTTCGCCTGCGAGGTGGAGACAGCGGCGCCGTTCGCCGCCTCTCTCGCCGCGGGGCGGCCGGTCCAGACGGACTACGCGCCGAGCTTCGTCGACGGCATCGGGGCCCGGACCCTCCTCGACGAGATGTGGCCCCTCGCGAGCAGCGTCCTCGCGGGATCGCTGGTCTCGTCGGTCGAACAGATCCGCGCTTCGGTGCGCCTCCTGGTCTCCCGCGCGCGGGTCGTGGCCGAAGGCGCCGGAGCCACGCCTCTCGCGGCCGCGCTCGCCGGCAAGGCCGGCAAGGGCAAGATCGTCTGCGTGGTCTCGGGCGGCAACATCGATCCGGAGAAGCTCGGAGAAATTTTAATGGAGAGGTGAGGGGCGGGGCCGTTAGAGGTTAGGGGTAAAGGGGAAGGGGGAAGCCTACGAGGATTTTGCTGAACGCTCTACCCTCCTCCTACCCCTTCTTCCTCTCCTCCAGCTCCTCCAGCGTCTTCGGCCAGTCTCCCCGGAGGAGCTGTGACAGCGCGCGATCGGCGAGCAGCTTGCCGCCCGTCTGGCATGTGGCGCAGTAATTGGACTCGTTCTCCGCGTAGACGATGCGCTGGACGGGCGAGCCGCAGTCCGGGCACGGCTTTCCGTAGCGGCCGTGGACCGCCATCCCTTCCCGGAAGGCGGTGACTTTTTCAGGGAACGCGCGGCCGGCCTCAGCCACGAACCGCTCGGTCCACGAGCCGAGGACCGCCACCGTCGCGGCGTGCAGGCGGCTGGTCTCCTCGTCCGTGAGGCGCGAGGTGAGCTTCACCGGCGAGAGGCGCGCCCGATGCAGGATTTCGTCCGAATACGCGTTGCCGATGCCGGAGAAGAGCCGCGGGTCAGTCAGAGCGCGCTTCAACGTGTGGTTCTCGCGCCGCAGCGCTGCCGCAAACGCCGCCTCCCCCGCCTCGAGCGGCTCGATCCCGCCGCGCGAGAAAGCTGCGAGGGCTTCCTTTCCGCGAACGAGGTGGAGGGATGCCCGCTTCTTGCCGCTCGATTCGGTCAGCAGGAGCGTTCCGTCGTTGAAGTCGAACGCCGCGAGCGACGTCTTGCTGCGGAGGTGGACGCCCGCGCCGCGCCAGTGAAGCCGGCCGGCGACCATCAGGTGCAGCACCAGGTAGAGATCGCCCTCGAGCTCGAACACGATCCTCTTCCCGATCCGCCGGAGCCCGGTGACGACCCGGCCGTTCGCTTCCGAGATGGGCGGCGCGACGGTGCGGAGGAGAAAGGGACTGCCGAGGCGGACCGAGAGGAGCTTCCGCCCCACGATCCGGCTGTCGAGGGCGTGGAGGTAGGCGACGACGTCGGGGAGCTCGGGCATCGAAGACGTTAGGAGTAAGGGGTTAGAGGTCTGGGCAAAAAGTCCGCCCTCCACGGTCTCATTCTCTTCTGAATTGCACATGACCCTCACCCTTGACATCCCCCGGGTACCCCGCCTCACCCCTCACCCTTCACCCTTCACGCCTCACGGCCCCGGTGCCTGTGTTGGCTACAATCTCCGCTGAAACCGTCAGACTCACCCGGAATCCAAGCTCCCGTCACGCCCGTATCTTCGCCATCCAGGAGGCGCCATGGGTCCGATCGCGAGATACACGCACTGGCTGCACACCCGCTGGCCGGCCGGGACGGTGGAGCGGCTGCCGGACGTCCGCGAGGACGGGACGACGGCGGTTCCCGGGGTACGGGTCGTCGGCGACCTCACGGGCGTTCCCCTCCTCAAGTTCTCATCCGACACCGGCGCCCGTGCCGTGCAGGCGATCGTGGCGGAGCCGGATTTCGCGGGCCGCCCGAGCGGCGACGCGGAGGTGCTCGACGTCGCGATCATCGGCGGCGGCGTCTCCGGCATCGCGGCGGCGCTCGAAGCGAAGACGAAGGGGCTCTCTTTCGTGGTGTTCGAAGCGACGGAGATCTTCTCGACAGTCGCGAACTTTCCGAAGGGCAAGCCGATCTACACCTACCCGACCGACATGACTCCCGCGGGAGAGCTCCAGTTCAAGAGCGAAGTCCATCCGAAGGAAGAGCTCCTGGCATCCATGGAGGCGAAGCGCCGGGAGGCGGGCGTCGAAGTGACGATCGCGCGCATCGAACGGATCGAGCGCAAGGGCGGCACTCTGCTGCTCCACCACGGCGACAAGGGCAAGACCGTCACGAAGGCCCGGCGGGCCATCGTCGCGATCGGACGGAGCGGCAACCACCGGCGGCTGGGCGTCCCCGGCGAAAATCTCGGCAAGGTCTTCAACCGGCTGTACGACCCGAAGGAGTTTGCCGGAAAGAACGCGCTCGTCGTGGGAGGAGGGGACTCGGCGCTCGAAACCTCCATCGCGCTCGCGAATGCGGGCGCGCACGTGACGCTCTCCTACCGCAAGAAGGAGTTCGCGCGGCCAAAGCCGGAGAACGTGGCGAAGATCCAGGCGCTCGAGAAGGACCCGTCCGCCCCGATGGACATCGAGCACCCGAGCTCCGAGCGGGTTACGACGGCGACCGGCGCCTTCATGCGCGTCAAGGGCGACGAGCACACACCGGGCTCGATCCGCCTCGTGATGGCCTCGGCCGTCGCGCGGGTCGAGGATGCGAAGGTCGCCCTGAAGGACGAAGCCGGCAAAGAAGAGGTCCTCGACAACGACGTCGTCTTCACGATGCTAGGCCGCGAGGCCCCGCTCGAGTTTTTCCGCCGTTCGGGCATTCCGATCCGCGGCGAATGGCGCGCCGGGATCATCTCCGGCTTCGCCGCGTTCCTGCTCGCCTGCCTCTTCCTCTACAACTGGAAGGCGGGCGGCGACGTCAATAAGTATTTCCAGAAGCACGGACTCTTCCCCTACAACGTGCCGGGGCTCTTCGAGAAAGCGGGCGGTTCGCTCGCTTCCGCGGCGAAAAACCCCGCCACTCTCCTGGGCACCTTCACGATCTCGCTGACGGAGCCGGGCTTCTACTACTCGTTCGCGTACTGTCTCTGCGTCCTGCTTTTCGGCATCGCGCGGATCCGCCGCCGCAAGACGCCCTACGTCACCCGCCAGACGATCACGCTCACGCTCATCCAGTGGATCCCGCTGTTTCTCCTCCCGTACCTGCTGCTCCCGTGGCTCGGGCACAACGGCGTCTTCGACCACGGGTTCGGAAAGACGTTCGCGGACCACCTCTTCCCCGCCGCGAACTACGGGCAGGGCCGGGAGTACTGGCGCGCGTTCGGTTTCATCCTCGCCTGGCCGCTCTTCATCTGGAACGTCTTCTCCTCGCAGCCGATGAGCTGGTGGCTCGCGATTACGTTCGTCCAGACGTTCGTGATCATCCCGCTGATCATCCGGCGCTGGGGCAAGGGCGCATACTGCGGCTGGATCTGCTCGTGCGGCGCGCTCGCCGAGACGATGGGCGACACGCAGCGGCAGAAGATGCCGCACGGGCCGCTCTGGAACCGCGTGAACATGACGGGGCAGGTCATCCTGGTGGCGGCCTTCGCTCTCTTCTTCGCGCGCGTCATCTCGTGGACGTGGCCCAACACGAAAGCCGGGGGCGCCGCCGGAAAGTTCTTCTCGGGGCTGCTCTCGAACTGGTCGGTGCTGGGCGTTCAGCTCAACTACTACCACCTGGTCGACATCTTCCTCGCGGGGATCGTCGGCGTCGGCTTCTACTTCTGGTTCTCGGGTCGCGTCTGGTGCCGCTTCGCGTGCCCGCTCGCCGCGCTGATGCACATCTACGCGCGGTTCACGAAGTTCCGGATCTTCCCGGAGAAGAGCAAGTGCATCTCGTGCAACGTGTGCACGTCGGTGTGCCACCAGGGCATCGACGTGATGAACTTCGCCAACAAGGGGCTGCCGATGGAGGACCCCGAGTGCGTGCGCTGCTCGGCCTGCGTGCAGTCCTGCCCCACCGGCGTCCTGCAGTTCGGCCGTTACGGCTCGACGGGTCTGCCGGTGCTCGATCGCCTTCCCGCCTCCCCGGTCCTGATGAAGGAAGCGGAAAAGAAAGGCGGGGTCCCGATCGGCGGTTATCCCGGAATGCCTTCGAAGACGTTCAGCGCCTGAGGTTCTTCCAAAGGCTCAGAGCGCGAGCCGGGCGCGGCGCGATGCTGGCCCGTTAGAATCCCGGCGATGAAACCCTTCAGCCGGTTGCTCCCTGCCGTAGCGGCGGCATGGGCGATGCTGACCCTGTCGAGCGCCGCCCTCTCCCCTCCCGCCGACTCGGTGGCCGACCGCTTTGCGCGCGATGTCGCGATGCTCGCCGCCGACGACATGGAGGGCCGCGGCCTCGGGACGAAGGGGCTCGATCGGGCGGCCGACTGGATCGAGTCGCGCCTGCGCGCCTTAAAGCTCGAGCCCGCGTTCGCCGGCTCTTTCCGGCAGCCCTTCGACGTCAAGATCGGCGTGGCGCTCGAACCCGGTAACACTCTCTCCGGCGTCGCGGAGGGCGACTGGTCGCCTCTCGGCTTCTCCTCGCCGGGTGCGTTCTCCGGCGAGCTCGCGTTCGTGGGTTACGGCATCGAAGCGGCGCCGCTCGACTATCGGGAGCTCTCCGGCGTCGATTTGAAGGGCAAGATCGCGCTGATGCTCCGCTACGAGCCGCAGGAGAAGGACGACGCCTCCAAGTTCGACGGGCGGCGTCCGAGCCGCTGGTCCGCTCCGCGGTACAAGGTGCTGCAGGCGCGCGAACGGGGCGCGGTCGCGGTCGTATTCGTGGACGGGCCGCTGCAGGACGAAGGCAAGGACAAGCTCCCGGCGCTGCGCAACGACGGGCCGGAGAGCCCGGCGGGGATTCCCGTGCTGCAGGTGCGGCTCTCCGTCGCGCGGAAGTGGCTCTCGGGAGCGGGCATCTCCCTCGACGCCTTCCAGAAATCCGTGGACGCGGACCTGAAGCCGCTCTCCGCGGGCGCTACGGGAGTCCGCCTCGAAGGACGCGTCGCTCTGCGCGCCTCCTACGCGAAGGCCGCGAACCTTGCTGGAATGATGCCAGGACGGGGCGCGCTCGCGAAACAGGTCGTCGTGATCGGCGCGCACTACGACCACCTCGGATACGGCGGCGCGGGCTCGATGAAGCCGAACACCCGCGCCATCCACCACGGAGCCGACGACAACGCGTCCGGGACCGCCGCGGTGCTTCTGGCCGCGCGCAAGCTGACGGCGGACCTCGCCTCTCAGACGAACCGGCGCACCGTCGTGTTCGCGCTCTTCTCCGGCGAGGAGGTCGGCCTCGCGGGCTCCTCGTGGCTCGTCGCGCATCCGCCGTTCCCGTTAGAGAACGTGAAGGCGATGGTCAACCTCGACATGGTCGGGGCGCTCCAGAACGACGAGCTGATCGTGCTCGGCACCGAGTCCGCGAAGGAGTGGGCGGCCGCGATCGCGCCGCTCGGCGAGAAGGCGGGGTTGAAGATCCTGGGACGCGGCGACGGGTACGGCCCGTCGGACCAGACCTCGTTCTATGCAAAGCAGGTCCCGGTGCTGCACTTCTTCACCGGCACCCACATCCGGTACCACACGCCCGAGGACACAGCGGAAGCGATCAACGCGGCGGGCGGCGCGAAGGTGATCGACTTCACCGCCCGCGTCGGAGAAGCGCTCGCGCTAGCGCGCGTAACGCCTCTCTATGCCAGGAGCGCCGCCGCGCCCCCGATGGAGGGCGACCGGCGCGGGTACGGCTCGTATCTCGGGACCGTCCCGGACTTCAAGGCGATGGAGGCGACCGAGGGCGGCGTGCTGCTGTCGGACGTGCGCACCGGCGGTCCCGCGGACCTCGCGGGCATCCGCGGAGGCGACCGCATCCTGGCCATGGCGGGAACGAAGATCGCGAACCTCTACGACATGACGTACGCGCTCGAGGACCACAAGCCCGGCGAGACGATCGACGTCGTCGTCGAGCGAGGCGGGGAAAAGAAGATCCTGAAGGCGACGCTCGGCGAGCGCCGGGCGGCGCCGGATCAGGCGGGAGCTCCGCAGGCAGCGTCTCCGCCCACCCCCGGTGCGAGTGTCGGGACGACTCCGGCCAGCGGCGCCCCCTGGAGTCCCCGCGCCGGCAAACCCTTCGACAAGACGTTCGACGGTGAAAAACACCTCACCGATATCCGCCAGCTCACTTTCGGCGGCGAGAACGCCGAGGCGTACTGGTCCCCCGACGGCCGCAAAGTGATTTACCAGTC
>JBBROA010000124.1:0-11585 GCA_038229875.1 Thermoanaerobaculia bacterium
AGAAGCTGCACGCCCGAGAAGAACGCGATCGCGACCATGAGCGAGCTCCAGCCCTGGATCGGCTGGCCGTGGACCAGCTTGTACGCCACCAGGAACACGGCGTACGCGAATCCGACGATCGCGAGCACGGCGCCGGCCACGGACATCCACCGGAGCGGCGCGTACGAGAACGAGATGACCGCGTCCAGGAAGTACTTGAGCTTCTTGGCGAGCGTCCAGCGGGACTCGCCGTCCTCGCGCGCCTGCCGGTCGTACGGCACGATCGCCGTCGGGAAGCCGCCCCAGACGAGAAGCCCCGGCAGGGACGTATGGATCTCGCGGTTCTCCGCCAGGAATTCGATGGCGGGCCGCCCGATCAGGAAGCAGTCGAAGCCGCCGAGGGGCATGTGGGACAGCGCCAGGCGCCGCAGCGTCCGGTAGTAGACCCCGGCGGCGGCGCGAGTCGTCCACCCCTCGGGCCGGCTCTTTCTCACCGCGAGGACCGCGGTCGCGCCCTTGCGCCAGGCGTCCACCAGATCGGGCAGGAGCTCGGGGGGTTCCTGGAGGTCGGCGGACAGCACAGCGGCCGCCTCTCCCCGCGCCTCCCGCAGACCCGCCGCGATCGCCATCTGCGAGCCGAAGTTTCGCGTCAGCCGGATCCCCCGTGCACAGGGCCAGGCCCGGGCGATCTCCTCGATGCGCGCCCAGGACCCGTCCCCCGAGCCGTCGTCGACGAAGAGCACCTCGACGTCGAAGTCCGCGGAGGCGGCGATCGACCGCAGGCGCTCCGCCAGCCGGGGAAGGCTCTCGGCGTTGAAGTAGACGGGAACCACCACCGACACCAGCGGGCGGGTCATGCCCGCGCCCCGAAGAAACCCGCCACGGCGGAGACCACGGCCTCGACCTGGGCATCGGACAAGGAGGGGTAGATCGGAAGCGAGACGACGGACTCGCAGGCCGCTTCCGAAACGGGAAAGTCGCCCCGCCGATGACCCAGAAAGGAGTACGCCGGCTGGAGGTGAAGCGGGATCGGGTAGTGAATTCGGGTCTCGACGCCTCGCGAGGAGAGATGCTCCCGGAACGAGTCCCGCCCCTCGACGCGGACGGGGTAGAGGTGGCGCGCCGGGATCGACCCCTCGCGCACGCGCAGCAGGGCCAGCGGTAGCCCCGAGAAGGCGGCATCGTAGCGCGAGGCAATTTGCCGGCGCCGGTCGTTCTCCCCGTCGAGCTCGGGGAGCTTCGCGCGCAGAATCGCCGCCTGGATCTCGTCCAGCCGCGAGTTCCATCCTTCCCGCTCGGCGTGGTCTCGCCGGCTCCAGCCGTACTGGCGGAGCTGGCGAAGGCGCCCCGCGATCCCGGCGTCCCGGGTGGACACGGCGCCGCCGTCGCCGTAGGCGCCCAGGTTCTTGGAGGGGTAGAAGGAGAAGGCCGCCGCCGCCCCGAAGCCGCCCGTCCTGCGTCCGCGCCAGCTCGCTCCATGACTCTGCGCGCAGTCCTCGATCAGGGTGAGGCCGCGGCGGGACGCCAGCTCGCCCAGAGCGTCGAGGTCGGCGACGCCTCCGTAGAGGTGGACCGGCAGCAGGAAGCGCACCGCCGGCGTCAGCGCCGCCTCGGCACGCGCGGGATCGAGGGTCAGCGTCTGGGGATCGACGTCGCATAGCCGCGCGCGGGCCCCCGCGAGCCGCACGCCCGAAAGCGTCGGCACGCAGGTGTTGGCCGGCAGCAGGACTTCATCCGACGGGCCGGCGCCCGAGGCTTGCAGCGCCAGCGCGATCGCCTCGGTCCCGTTGGCGCAACCGACCACGTGCTCGACGTTCAGCCAGGCGGCGAACTCCGACTCGAAGCGCGCGACCTCGTCGCCGAGGATGAACCACCCGCTGGACAGCACCCGCGAGATCGCGGTGTCGATCGCCGTGCGTTTTTGGGCGTAGTCCGCATCCAGCGCCCCGAAGGCCACCCGGGGGGTGGCTCCGACGGTGCCCGGGCTCATTCCGATTCGCCCACGGCTCCGCCGCCGTCCGTCGTGTAGCGCCGGCCGCAGGAGCAGGCCGCGCCGCCGCCGCCCTCGAAGCGCAGACCCTTCCCGCATCGACAGACGTGGCCGTGGACCCGCGCCGGGCTGCCGTAGACGAGGGCGAAGTCCGGCACATCGCGGGTGATGAGGGCCCCGGCGCCCACCATTGCGAAGCGCCCGACGGTGACGCCCGGGAGGAGAATCGATCCCGCGCCGAGACTGGCTCCCGTCCGCACCCGAGTGCGCGGATGGTCCGCCAGATGTTGACCGCTGCGGGGGCGGACGTCGTTCGAAAACGCGACGTCGGGGCCCACGAACACGTCGTCCTCCAGGACGAGGCCGTCGTAGAGGGAGATCCCGCACTTGACGGTCACGCGGTCGCCCAGGACGACGTCGTTTTCGAGGAAGCAGCGGTCGCAGATGTTGCAGTCGCGGCCGATGCGCGCACCCGCGAGGATGTTCACGAACGCCCAGATCCGGGTCCCGTCGCCGATCTGGCTCGAAGCGACCAGGGCGGTGGGATGGATGGAGATCATCGACTGCGGCGAAGCTTAACGCAGAGCTGCGGAATGCAGGCGTTGCGTTGCGGCGCTTCGCCGAGTGATGTAGGGCGGCGGGATCGCTTCTTTCCGGTATCTGGTTCCAGCTGAAAACGAGGGTTGCGCGCTTGCGGGGCGTGAATCCTCTGGGTCGTTATTTGTCCGCCCGTCCAGCAAGACTCTGAGTCGATGAGTGATCGGAATGTCTCTTGACGTGTCGTATCCTATAGGATACAGTCCCCGGTGATCGAGGTTCGGCAGACCGAACGGTACTCGCGCTGGTTCGACCGTCTCCGAGACCGGCAGACGCGAGCGCGGATCCTGATCAGAGTCCGACGGCTCTCGCTCGGAAACCCCGGCGACGTACGGCCGGTAGGCAAAGGAGTTTCAGAAATGCGCATCGACTATGGCCCGGGATACCGCGTGTATTTTACCTACCGCGCCAACACCGTCGTCATTCTACTGGCTGGAGGAGACAAGCGAAGCCAGGCAGGTGATATCGAAGCGGCGCGTGAGCTCGCGCAAGCCACGAGGTAAGGAACTCGAAATGGCCAAGACCCGAACGACGAAGTGGGATGCCGCGGATCATCTCGAGAGCGAAGCCGACGTTGCGGCTTACCTCGAAGCCGCCCTCGAGGACGGCGACGCCGCTCTCGTGGCGGCAGCGCTGGGCGACATCGCGCGCGCCAAAGGCATGGCAAAGATCGCTCGCAAAGCAGGTCTGGGTCGGGAGAGTCTCTACAAGGCGCTCTCCGCGGACGGGAACCCGGAACTCGCCACGATCCTCCGCGTCGTGCGCGCGCTCGGCCTGCGGCTACATGCCCTTCCCGCGCGCTGAGGCGCACGCGTAGGCGCCACAAGGTCTGCGAAGGAGGTCGTCCGCGCACGTCGACCGTGAATTGGCGAATCGCTTGGCCGGTCATCATCTGTCCGACACCCTGAATCAACATAAGCTCGGTTCCCCGATGAGTTGTCACGCCTACGCTCACTCCAAGGAGGGTGTGCCTGCAGAGCACTGGCACCGGCTGGAGGATCACCTTCGCGACACCGCTCGCCGCGCCGGCGAGTTTGCAAGCGTGTGGGGAGCGGGAGAGATCGCCTTCTTGGCCGGGCTGTGGCACGACCTTGGAAAGTACGCGCTCGATTGGCAGACCTTTCTTGTGGGAGCGGGCTCGGAGGCTCCCATTCTGGGGGAAGACACACCACAGTCAGCCGGGGAGTCGGGCAAACGCAAGCGCGGTCCCGACCACAGCACGGCGGGGGCTCTCCACGCGCTGAGGCGTTTCGGCGAAGACGGCCCAGCGGCTTTCCCTGGTCAGGCTCTCCGCTTCACGATCGCTGCCCACCATGCTGGCCTGGATGATCGCCAGGGGCTGAAGACGAGACTCGACAATCCCGAGAAGGCTTTGCGTTACGAAAATGTATTAAGTCGCATTCCGCCGGAGATCCTGAACCCACCCGTCGAACCCGGCCTTCCACCCTTCCTCAGGCTGAGAAACGTGACGAACAGCGACAAGGAACGCGCGCTACGACGGTTTGAAGCGTTCGTTCGAATGATCTTCTCGGCGCTGGTCGACGCCGATTACCTCGATACCGAAGCGTTCGTCGAATCGGGCGGAGGAGGCGAGACACGCCCTGCGCAGCGTCGGACCTGGCATCACTTGACCGACTACGAGCCCGTCCTGGAGGGCTACCTTCATCGCTTCGATGCGGCCGGCTCAACGCCCGTCAATGACGCACGGCGACGAGTGCTTGAGTGGTGCCTGTCTGCCGCCCTTGGTCCTCGCGGGGCGTACACGCTGACGGTGCCAACCGGCGGCGGAAAGACTCTCTCATCCCTCGCCTTTGCGCTGCGTCACGCAGGAGCGAACCGCCAGGAACGCGTCGTCGTTGCGCTACCGTTTCTTTCCATTCTGGATCAGACGGCCGACGTCTATCGGAAGGTCTTCGGAGAGGCGCTTGGGCCATCGCTCGTTGAGCACCACAGCAACGTCACACCGTTTCGCGACACGATGGCCAACCGCCTCGCCTCAGAGAATTGGGATGCGCCACTGATCGTTACGACCCAGGTGCAGCTCTTCGAGAGTCTCTTCTCGAATCGGCCGCGTCACTGTCGCAAGCTCCACAACCTCGCTAATAGCGTCATCGTGCTGGATGAAGTCCAGACGCTTCCGGTCGAGCTGCTGGCTCCGATTCTCGACCAGCTGCAGGAGCTCCAGGAGAACTACGGCGCAACACTCCTTCTGACGACGGCAACACAGCCCGCCCTGCACTCGAGACTGCTCGGCAACTCTCGCTTCGAAGGCCTTGACCCGAAACTTGTCGAAATCGTTCCGGCGACAGAGTCGGATTCGCTGTTTGAGTCATTCCGTCGAGTCGAGGTCGAGTGGCCGAATAACCCTGACCCGCTCGACTGGTCGGCACTTGCCAACGAGATCGTGGCGATATCTCAGGTTCTTGCCATCGTTCATAGGCGCCAGGACGCGCAGGATCTTTGGCGGGCTTGCGAAGCCTTGGCTCCGGGCGAGCAGATTCATCTCTCGGCTTTGATGTGCCCCACACATCGACGTGAAACTCTCGCACGAATTCGCGGGCTCTTGGCAAACGGCGAGCCCTGTCGGGTCATTTCGACGCAGCTCGTGGAGGCGGGGGTCGATATCGATTTCCCGACTGTCTACAGGGCCATGGCGGGTCTCGAGTCGCTCGTGCAGTCGGCGGGGCGGTGCAACCGCGAGGGCCGGCTTCCGCATCCCGGCCGCTTCGTAGTCTTCAACCCTGTGAGCGAGCCGCCAAGCCTTCTCCGGTTGCATCGGGACATCACGCGAGTGCTGCTTAAGTCGGAACCGTCGCTCGATCTCACGCAACCTGCGAATTTTCGACGGTACTTCGATCAGCTTTACGCCACGCGCAATCTCGATTCGAGGGCGATTCAGCCCTTGCGCGCCTCGCTGAGGTTCGCCGAGGTCGCGTCGAAATTCCGGATGATCGACGACGCCGGCGAAACGGTATTCGTCCCATATGGACCCGTAGGCCGAAGAGCCATCCAGGACCTTCGATACGGCGGACCTTCCGCGGCGGCGTTCCGAGCCCTTCAGCCTTTCGGAGTCTCGTTGTTTCCTAACGCGCTCTTCAATTTGCGGACTCAAGGCGCCGTCGAGCTTCTCCACGATTCCATTTGGGCTTTGACGTCCGATCGCAACTACGACCCTAAGCTCGGGCTCGTTCTCGACATTGACCCAGCCGATCTCGTGATCTGAAAGGAGGCACCTATGAGTGAACGATCTCCAACCTTCAGGGTCAGAGCCTGGGGTCCTTACGCCTGCTTCACGCGCCCCGAGTTCAGGGCAGAGCGGATGACCTACGAGGTGATGACGCCTTCCGCGGCCAGAGGTCTTCTGGAAGCTATCTTGTGGAAACCTGCGATCCGCTGGCGCTTAGAACGTATCAACGTACTTGCGCCTATTCGCTTCGAGGCCGTCCGCCGAAACGAAGTCGCAAGCAAGGCGGCCATCGGAGGCGCCTTGGGCAGCTACTTCGCCGACGAAGACCGGCAGCAGCGAAACACCGTTCTTCTGAGAGACGTCGACTACGTGGTCGAAGCTCATTTCGAAATGACGGCCAGAGCGGGACCCGAGGACAATCTGCGAAAGTTCATCGAAATGTTCGAGAGGCGATTAGTGAACGGCCAATGCTTCCAGACCCCGTACCTTGGCTGCCGCGAGTTTGCCGCAAACGTCGGTCCTGCGCCCGAGCAGTGGGAGGTCCCCGCCTCCCTCCGCGGCGCCAGAGATCTCGGTCTGATGCTCTATGACTTCGATTTCAGGCCGGATGGCTCGGCGACGCCCTTTTTCTTCAAGGCCGTTCTTTCCGAGGGCAGGATCGATGTCCGGGAGATCTACCCATGATCTACCAAGCACTCGCCGAGCTGGCCCACCGCGAGAATCTTCTTCAAGACACCGCCTACGAGCCGAAAGGTGTCCACTATCTTCTTGTTCTCGGGGCGAACGGTGATCTCCTAGACGTTCTCGAACCTCGGGACCCGCCGGCTTTCGACAGCAAGGGGCGCCCCGAAGGCAAGGCAACGCCGGTCGTCCGCCCTATTCCGAGACGCTCCGATCGAACATCCGGTGACCTGGCCGAGTTTCTTGTGGACAAGTCGGAGTACGTCTTTGGAATCGACCCCAGGGGGAAAACGTCTGCCGAAAAACTATCCAACCGTTATCAGCTCTTCAGGGAGTCTGTCGAGGAGGCATCCCGAAGGGTTCCGATGAGCCCGGGACTGAGGGCAGTATCCCGCTTTCTATCGAAGCCGTTTCCGGAGAGGATAAGCCAGCTGTTGACCGCCGAAAAGGAAGCCGATCGCAACGCTCTCGCGGGAGCGCTCTTTGCCTTCCGCTATCAACCCGATGGCGGGACGACTTGCGTGCACGACGAAACCGTCATCAAGGAGTATTTTCGGGCGAAGCTGGGAGGAGGGGATCCGCCCGTCGGTCAATGTCTCGTGACCGGAAAGCCAGACGTCGCCCTTACCCGTCTGCACGCGAAGCCAAAAGGGATTCCGCCTAGGGGATTGACGAAAGGGGGCGTGCCGCTGACGTCTGTGAACGCAGATGCCTTCAAAAGCTACGGACTTGAGGAAATCGGCGGAGCGCCGATCTCTCGCGACGCCAACATCGCGATCGAGTTCGCGCTCAATCGCCTCTTGGACGCCGCCTATCCGAAGCCCGGGGGCGGCTCTTTTGCTCGGCAGGCCGTCGAAATCAGCCCCGACACGGTTCTCGTCTACTGGACTCGCGAGGACACTGCTCTCGACTTTGTCTTGGGGATCGAAGGCCGTGATCCGGAGGACGTGGCCGAACTTCTTCGGTCTCCCTACAAAAACCACACGGCCCCCATCGATGACCCAACCGACTTCTACGCTCTCGCGCTCTCGGGCATGACAGGCCGCGCTATCGTTCGAAGCTTCCTGCACTCTACGGTCCGCGACGTCGCCCGAGCCATCGATCGCTATCGAGAGGAGGCGAGGCTCGTCAGGCCCTACGAGGAGAAACCGGGCGGCTACCCGCTTACGGAAGTGCGAAGAGCTCTCGTTGCCCGCGGGGAGCTCAAGGATTTGGCTCCTTCGCTAGGAACTGAGTTGTACCTCGACATCCTCCACGGACGTCGCTTCCCAAGGATCGTTCTCGATGCGGCCGTTCGGCGGAATCGCGCACACGATTTCCACTCCGATTCAAAGAAGCGTGATTTCAGACGCCTCGGTCCACGGTGCAGTCTTCTCAAGGCCTACTTAAACCGAAATCTAAAGGAGGGAATCACTGTGTCTCTCGACACCAGCCGCATCGACGCTCCATACCGACTCGGCCGTCTTCTCGCGGCGGTTGACAAGGTTCAGCAGGAGGCGCTCGGGAGCGTGAACGCCACCCTGGTCGACCGCTATTACGGGTCCGCCTCGAGCACTCCAGCGGCCGTTTTTCCCACGCTGCTCCGCCGCTTCCAGAACAACCTCGGGAAGCTCCGACGAGACAAAGCCGGTCTCGCTGTTAATCGCGAGAAGCTAGTCCAGGAGATCGTCGGAAACCTCCAAATCTTCCCGACCACGCTTGGTCTGAAAGAGCAGGGTCTCTTCGCTCTGGGCTTCTACCACCAGCGCCAGAACTTCTTCACAAAGAAAGAGGAGGCATGAAATGCCTGCGGTCGGCAACAAATACGACTTCGTCCTTCTTTTCGACGTCCAAGACGGCAATCCCAACGGCGATCCGGACGCCGGGAACCTTCCCAGAATCGACCCTGAGACCGGACATGGAATCACGACCGATGTCTGCCTGAAGCGAAAGCTTAGGAACTATGTTCTGACGGCGCGACCGGGCGCCGAGGGCTACGACATCTTCGTGAAGGAAAAGGCGATCCTGAATAACTTGATCGATGAGGCTCACGAACAGCCCGAGGTCAAGAAGAAAGAGAAGAGGGAAAAGACAGACGCCGCACGCGACTACATGTGCCGCCGGTTCTTCGACGTGCGAACCTTCGGCGCGGTCATGTCAACCGGGAAGAACGCCGGCCAGGTCCGAGGGCCGGTCCAGCTCACGTTCTCGCGGTCGATCGACCCAATCGTAGCTCTCGATCACAGCATCACCCGGATGGCTGTCGCGACACCGGAGGAATCCGAGAAACAGGAGGGCGAGGCCAGGACGATGGGTCGAAAAGCCACCGTCCCGTACGGCCTTTACCGGTGTCACGGTTTCGTCTCCGCAAACCTCGCCAAGCAGACGGGATTCGCCGAAGAGGATCTCGATCTTCTCTGGAAAGGGCTTGTCAATATGTTCGAAGACGATCGCTCGGCGGCCCGCGGTTTGATGAGCTCGCGCAAGCTCTTCGCCTTTCGCCACGACTCGACTCTCGGAAACGCCCCCGCTCATGCCCTCTTCGACCTCGTCAAGGTCGAGCGAACGGACGTCGGTCGCCCGCCGCGCAGTGTCACTGACTACAAGATATGGGTCGAGAAGGAGAACTTCCCGAAGGGCGTTGAGTTAATGGAGAAGCTCTGAACCGTCGTGTTCGCCGAAGACGACCTCTTACCCCTCTCCGGTCTGCAGCACCTCGTATTCTGCGAGCGTCAGTGCGCCTTGATTCACGTTGAAGGGGCGTGGGCGGACAATCCGTTCACGCTGGAGGGGTCGCATCTGCACGAATCAGCGGATATTCCAGGTCTCGAATCGCGAGGCGATCTGCGGATCTCGCGAAGTCTGCGCTTGCGAAGCCTTCGCTTGGGAATCTCCGGCATCGCGGATGTCGTGGAATTCCATCGCGAAGATGGCGACACCGGCTCGGGTACAACCCTTCCGGCTGTGGCGGGCCGTTGGCGGCCCTATCCTGTCGAGTACAAGCGCGGACGCAAACGAAATCAGCGGGCGAACGAAATCCAGCTTTGCGCGCAGGCCCTCTGCCTGGAGGAGATGCTTGGTGCCCCCGTGCGCGAGGGCGCGCTGTACTACGGAAAGAGTCGGAGGAGGCTTGAAGTCGAATTTAGCAACTCCTTGCGCGCGGCGACCGAGGCCGCCTGCTGGCGCCTTCGGGATCTCCTCTACGGCGGGCGCACTCCGCTCGCTCGTCGGGAAAAGAAGTGCAACGACTGCTCACTTCTCGAGATCTGCAAGCCCGATGCTCTGGGCTTTTCGGTCGCCAGCTATCTGAAGCGGAACTTCGGAATCGTAGTCTCGTGAGACAGCATCAGAACACGCTCTTCGTGACGACTCAGGGCGCGTATCTCGCAAAGGAGAGCGAGACGGTCCTGGTCCGCGTCGAGGACGAGGTGAAGCTCCGCATTCCGATCCACCAGCTCGGCGGGATAGTCTGTTTCGGGCAGGTGTCGGTCAGCCCGTTTCTGATGGGCTTTTGCGCCGAGCGCGGCGTCCACCTCAGCTTTCTGACCGAGAACGGCCGATTCCTGGCGCGGGTACAAGGATCGGTCTCAGGCAACGTGCTGTTGCGCCGCGAACAGTACCGAAGAGCGGACGATGCGAGGTTTGTCACTGACGTGTCCCGAGTCATTGTCGCGGCGAAGGTCTCTAATGCCCGGGGGGTGCTTCAGCGGGGAATGCGTGAACGGGGCGAATCACGAGATAGCAACGGTCTGCAGACCTCGATCCGGTTCCTAGGGGCTCTCCAGAACACTCTCTCCGGCTGTACTGACTGCGACGCCGTCCGCGGGGTCGAAGGGGCGGCAGCGAAGAGCTACTTCGGGGTTTTCGATGAGCTGATCTCGCAGCAGAAGGAGCATTTCTTCTTCCGCGAGCGCAGCCGCAGGCCACCTCTGGATAATCTAAATGCTCTCTTGTCGTTTATCTACACGCTCGCGCTTCACGACGTCGAGGCCGCGCTCGAGACGGTCGGGCTGGATCCCGCGGTCGGCTTTCTGCACCGCGACCGGCCCGGTCGGCCGGGTCTTGCCCTCGACCTTGTCGAAGAGTTTCGCGCGCCGTTCGCCGATCGGCTCGCGGTCTCACTTGTCAACTTGAGGCAAGTCAGCCCGGAGGGCTTCCGGAAGCAGGAGACCGGTGGAGTACTGATGGATGACGACACCCGCAAGGCGGTGATCGTCGCGTACCAGAAGAGAAAGCAGGAGGAGATCGAGCATCCGTTCCTGGGCGAGCGCACGACGATCGGGCTGCTCCCGTTTCTGCAGGCGCTTCTGTTCGCGCGCTACCTCCGGGAGGATTTGGAAGCTTATCCACCCCTGATCTGGAAATAGTTAGAGTTGGAAGCGAGGTCGAGCGGCAATGATGGTCTTGGTGAGCTACGACGTGTCCACCGTGTCGGGTCGCGGGAAGCGTCGTCTCAGAAGAATTGCACGCGCATGCCTGGATTACGGCCAGAGAGTTCAATATTCCGTCTTCGAGTGCCTCGTCGATCCCGAGCAATGGACCCGGCTCCGCCTCAGATTGATCGACGAGTTCGAACCCAAGGAGGACAGCCTCAGGTTTTACTTTCTCGGCAGCAATTGGAAGGGGCACGTCGAGCACGTCGGGGCAAAGGCAGTCCCCGAGATCGACGGCCCGCTCCTGGCATGACGATCGAGAGCCGTGCGGACCGGAAGTGCCCAGAGAATCACGGCGAGGTTCGCGGAAGGTCCATCTACCTGGGCCAAAGCGGTTTCTACGGATTGCAGTGAGCACATCGCTCCCGTTCTTTGACAAATTAGGCCTCTGCGCGGAATCCGCCATCCGTGCTCTTCGGTGCAAACGACTTAGTTGATCGCGGTCGCCCCCCGCGCGGGGGCGTGGATTGAAACAAGAACTCCTCGAGCCAGGTCCGATAGAGCCGCGGTCGCCCCCCGCGCGGGGGCGTGGATTGAAACCAGACGTTGCCGCGGCGCTCGCCCGGACACACGGTCGCCCCCCGCGCGGGGGCGTGGATTGAAACTCGTAGGCCGCCGCGACCCAGCGGTGCCGCGCGTGTCGCCCCCCGCGCGGGGGCGTGGATTGAAACATTTCGGCGAGCGAGGATCGGAACGAGGCCGCGGGGCGCCCCCCGCGCGGGGGGGTGGTGTGTAACAC
>JBBROA010000125.1:0-11393 GCA_038229875.1 Thermoanaerobaculia bacterium
AAGCTCTGGCAGCGCTGGAACGACTACGGCATCGGACTCGTCATGCAGTGCGACTACCGGGGAGCCGCGCGGGCCTGGACGCGCGTCGCGGAGCTCTCTTCCGACAAGCCAGACGGTCCGCTTAACCGCGCGCGCGCGGAGATCGCGGAGGGCAGGCTCGCGGACGCCCGCGCATCGCTCGAGCTCGCGGAGCTGCGGCGGCCAGGCTGGCCCAAGACGGCGTTTTTCCGAGCCACGGTCGAGAAGGACGAGGGCCGTCTGCCCGAGGCCGAGAAGGACCTTCGTCTGGTCCTGGCGAAGTTTCCGCTCGACCGGGTCGCCTGGAACAATCTCGGGTCCGTCCTCTGGCTGGCCGGACGGTACCCGGACGCCGCCGCTGCTTATGGCAAGACGCTCGAGATCGACTCCGAAGACGTCAACGCCCACTACAACCTGATGCGCGTGTATCGGGCCCGGAGCGACCGTGCGCGGGCCGCATTCCACGAGCGCGAGTACCGGAAGTTCAAGGAAGACGAGACAGGCCGCGCGGTGGCCGCCGACTTCCGCCGCGCGAACCCGTGGGCGAACCGGGAGTCGCTGCCGATCCACGTGCACGAGGAGGCGGAGCCGCCGCCGGCGAGCGCGCCGGCCTGGGTCGCCGGGATGGGAAAGAAGGGCTATCAGACCGACGGCGGTTACCTGACACGCGCGCACCCGCCGATCCTCCGCGACGCGCCGGACCGGAACGCGCGGGGCAGCGTGGCGATCCCGCCTTCGCGGCGGTCCGCGCCATGAGCGGGTCGGGGGTTGAACCGCTCAGAGCTGAAAGCTGAAAACTTCACCGGACACTCGTTGAACCGACGGCGTCTCTCTGTTTTCCTGCTCGCGGCGGCCGCTCTGGCCGGCGGGTCGGCCGGCTGCCGCCGAACGGAGAAGGCCGACGTCCACGCCGCGGCCCCGAAGCCCGTTGCAACGCCGGCTCCCGTTCTGCGGTTCGACGAGCGAGCGCGGGCGATGGGGATCGACTTCGTGCATGTCAACGGGGCCCGCGGGCAGAAATGGATGCCGGAGACGATGGGGGGCGGCGTCGCCGTTCTCGATTACGACGGCGACGGCAAACCCGATCTCCTGTTCGTCTCCGGCGCGTGGTGGCCCGGCGACGCCCAGGCGTCCGCGCAGAAGAGCTCTCTCGCGCTCTTTCACAACGAAGGAAAGGGCCCGGACGGCCTCCCCCGCTTCCGCAACGCGACGAGGGAGGCGGGCCTCCAGAAGACCTTCCAGGGAATGGGCGCCGCTGTCGGCGATTACGACAACGACGGCCGTCCCGACGTGTACGTCACCGCGGTCGGCGGAAACTTTCTCTTTCACAACACGGGCGGTCGCTTCGAAGAGGTGTCGGTGAAGGCGGGAGTGCGGGATTCCGGCTGGGGGACGTCCGCGGTGTGGCTCGATTACGACGGGGACGGGTGGCTCGACCTCTTCGTCTGCCGCTACGTCGACTGGTCGCCGAATACGGACCTCTTCTGCACCCTCGATGGAAAAGCGAAGTCCTATTGCACGCCCGAAAGGTACCCCGGTACCTCGTCGCACCTGTACCGAAATCTCGGCAACGGGCGGTTCGAGGACGTGACGCGCCGGGCCGGCCTGTGGAACGACAACCAGAAGGCCCTCGGCGCGGCGGCATGGGACGTCAACGGCGACGGGAAACCGGACCTTTTCGTGTCGAACGACACGGCCCCGAACAACCTCTACCGCAACCGCGGAGACGGGACGTTTGAAGACGTCGCGGTCGAGGCGGGAGTCGCGGTGGACGAGGCGGGCCGTTCGCGCGGCTCGATGGGCGCGGCGTGGGGCGACACGCGCAACGGAAAGGGAGCGACGCTCGCGGTCGGCAACTTCTCCAACGAGCTGAAGTCCCTTTACTGGACGGAGACGGGCGAGGTGTTCCTGGACGAATCCCCGAGGAGTGGTGTCGGGCCGACGTCCCTTCTCTCGCTCACGTTCGGACTGTTCTTCTTCGACGCGGACCTCGACGGACGGGTCGATCTCTTTCTCGCCAACGGCCACGTGGAGCCGACCGTGCAGGAGGTCCAGAAGAACGTGACGTACCGGCAGGCGCCGGTGCTTTACAGGAACCTCGGCGACAACCGATTCGCGGTCGCGACCGGAAGCGGACTCTCGACGCCGATCGTCGGCCGAGGCGCCGCCTACGCGGACCTCGACGGGGACGGGGACCTCGACATCATCGTCGTCGAGAACGGCGGGCCCGCGCGCGTCTACCTGAACGGTCTCGACCAGCCCTCTCGGAGCGTTCGCCTGCGCCTCGCCGGATCCGGCCGCTCCAACCGGGACGCGATCGGAGCGCGCGTAACGGCGCGGATCGGCTCCCGCACGCTGACAGCGCAGGTGAGCGGCGGCGAGTCTTACCTCTCCGCGCCCGAGAAGACGCTCACGTTCGGCCTGGGAGACGCGGCGAAGATCGACTCGCTCGACATCCAATGGCCGGACGGCACGAAGGAGACGCGCCGGGACATTCCCGGCGGAGCGCGGCTGACGGTCGAGGAGGCCGCTCCGCCGGGCGCCCCGGAAAAAGCTCCGACGCACCGCCGCTGACCGCGCGCCGCGCTATTCGCGAGGAACGAGGTGGATCGCCGGCGCCTTGATGAGCGCCGACAGGGCATCGCCGGGCCGGAGCTCGAGCTCGTCGCAGGCGGATCGCGTCACCAGGGCGGTCAGCGGGAACCCCGCGTCGAGCCGGACCCGCACCGTGGCTCCCGCCGGCTCGAGCGCCACGATCCGGGACGGCAGCCGATTGCGGACGCTGCCGGGACTCCCCTGCCCGCGTTCGAGGGCGACCTCCTCGGCGCGGATACAGGCGAAGACGTCCCCCGCGACTCCCGGCGGCGCGACCGCCGTCACGCGGACCGCCCCGATAGCGAGCGAGGCGAGGCCGTTCTCGACGGAAAGTACCCGCGCCGGACGGACGTTTTCCACGCCGACGATTTCCGCCACGCGAAGCCCTGACGGGCGGTTGAAGACCTCCTCGACGGTTTCCATCTGCAGGATCTGCCCGCCATCGACGACGGCGACCCGGTCGGCCAGAGAGATCGCATCCAGCCGGTCGTGCGTGACGAGGAGCACGGGCGCCCCGGATCCCGACAGCGCGCGGCGGAGCTCGGGCCGCAGGCGCTCCCGGAGCGGCGCGTCGAGGGCGGACAGCGGCTCGTCGAGCAGGAGGAGCCGGGGACGCACGACGAGCGCACGCGCGAGCGCGACCCGCTGCTGCTCGCCGCCCGAGATCCGGCCGGGATGACTTCCGGCGAGCGCCGTCAGGTCGAAGCGCTCCAGGATCTCCGAGACGCGGGAGCGCCGCTCGGATCGGGCGAGCCTGCGCAGGCCGTATCCGACGTTCCCCGCGACCGTGAAGTGGGGAAAGAGCGAGTAGTCCTGGGGGAGAAACCCGATGCGGCGCCGGCCGGGCGCCTCGTCCACGCGCCGGGCCGCGTCGAACCAGGTCTCCTCTCCGAACGCGATTCGTCCGGCGTCCGGCCGCTCGAGACCGGCCACGCATCGGAGGATCGTCGTCTTGCCGGACCCCGACGGGCCGAAAAGAACAGTCACCGAGAATCCGTCCGCGGGAACGGAAAGGTCGGCGGAGACGCGGAAGGCCGGAGAGAGCCGCTTGTCGAAGCGGGCCGAAAGGCCGCTCATCCGCGGAACGCGCTCCGGCGGGCGAGGGCGTGCGTGACGGCGAGCACGACGAACGAGAACACGACGAGCGCGAAGGCGCTCCTGCCCGCGGCGGCGTAGTCGAGCGCCTGGATGTCGTCATAGATCGAGACTGACAGCGTCCTCGTCACGCCGGGAATGCTCCCCCCGACCATGAGCACGACTCCGAATTCGCCGACCGTATGCGCGAACGTCAGCACGATTCCGGTCAGGACGCCCGCCCACCCGAGGGGAAGCGTCACGCGAAGGAACGTCATCCAGCGCGACTCGCCGAGGGTTCGCGACGCGTCCAGGAGCCGCGAATCGACCGATGAGAATCCCGCCGCAAACGGGCGGATAGTGAACGGGAGGTTGTAGAGCACGGACGCGAGGAGGATCCCGGCGAACGAGAACGCGAGCCGGTGGCCGGTCCAGGACTCGAAGAGGCCTCCGATCCGGCTTCGCGGCCCCGTCGCGACCAGAAGGTAGAACCCGAGAACGGTCGGGGGCAGAACGAGCGGCAGCGCCACGAGCGCTTCGAACAAAGCCTTCCCCCGAAACCGGCTGCTCGACAGCCAGTAGGCGGCGGGAAGCCCGATCGCGGCGAGGATCGCCGTCGTCCAGGCCGCCAGCCGGAGGGTGAGGAGAACCGCCCGCCAGTCCACCGTCAGCGGCCGGGACGCTCGAAGCCGTAGCGGTCGAGAATCGCGCGCCCGCCCTCTCCGGTCAGGAAATCCTTGAACGCGCCCGCCGCGGCAGCGTCCGACGCCCACGTCAGGATCGCACCCCCCTGGTCCACGGGGGGATGGGCCTCGCGAGGCACGGTCCAGAACCGGCCTTTGTCGCGCATCGCGGGAGCGACGGCGAGAGAGAGCGCGATCAGACCGGCGTCCGCCGCGCCGGACTCGACGAACTGAGCCGTCTGCGCGATGTTCTCCCCGAGCACGAGCCGGTCGGCGCAGCGATCGTAAATCCCGGAAGTCTTCATCGCGGCTTCCCCGGCGCGGCCGTAGGGGGCGTGACGCGGGTTCGCGATCGCGATCTTGCGTACCGAGGGGTCGAGCAGCGCCTCGAGCCCGCGTTTCTCGATGTCGAGGGTGGAGTCCTTTCTCACCCAGAGCGCGATGCGGCCGCGCGCGTACAGGAAGTCCGAGCCTCGCACCGCAAGCCCCGCTTCGATCAGCTTGCGCGGGTACTCGGCGTCCGCCGAGAGAAACAGGTCGTACGGCGCGCGGTTCGAGAGCTGTGAATAGAAGTTCCCCGAGGAGCCGTACGTCACCGCGACCTCGATGTCCGGGCGGACGGCGCGGAACTTCGCCGTCATTTCGTCGAGAGCGAACTTGAGATCGGCTGCCGCCGCGACACGGACCTGCCGTGACGCGGCCGGAGTCGTCTCCGGCGGCGGTGCGACGGAGAAGAGAGTCATCAGAGCTGCGCCGAGAATTCCGCCGAGCAGCAAGAAACCTCCACTTTCACGGGCGTTCGGACGCGCGTCGTCCCGATATATTCATGTGAGTATATCGAGACGTCGCGCCCGGAAGGCGTGAGGATCACTCCCGAATCCGGCCACGCAATTTCCTGAAGGACGCCGTCGACGCCGACCCTGCCGCCTTTTCCATGTCGCGGTAAATCTCCAGGACCTCGGCGCCGGCAGCAGTCAACAGCGCATGGCCGCGGACGGCGCCGCCCCGCGCCATCTCCACCAGTGGCGACCGAAACGCTTGATTCATCGTCTGCACGAGCTTCCAGGCTCGCATATACGACATTCTCAGGTCCTCCGCCGCGGCGCGCAGACTTCCGAGGCGCCGAATCGCGTCGAGGAGATCCACCTTCCCCGGCCCGAGTAGGATTTCCCCGCCGCGGATCACGCGGATCCTCAGGCGCAGCTCGGTGGGATCACGCGGTGGCATCCGGAAATTGTAGCTCTGCGGACCTCACTTCGATATATTTCGCAAAATATGTCGGGGCCGAATTGAAAAAACCGGCGATGCACGCACGAGATGTCTTTCCTGGCACGCTCGCAGTGCTTCTCTTTCTCGGAGCGGCCGGCTCCCAGGCGCAGGTCCAGGTCAAGGTGAGCGAGGACGTCAACTTCCGGCTCGGCTTCCAGATCCAGGGCTGGGCGGACTGGCTCTTGGACCCGCTCACGCAGGGGTACTCGCAGAACATGTTCCTGCGGCGCGTGCGGCTGATCGTCGCGGGACAGGTGGCGAAGAACGTGACCTTCTTCTTTCAGACCGATGACCAGAGGCTCGGCAACGCGGGCACCGGGGCGACCACGCCGACCAAGAACCTGACGGCGGGGTTCCTCGTGCAGGACGCCTTCGGGGAGTGGAGGATCGCCGGCGAGAAGGTCATGCTCGACGCCGGCCTCTTCTACGTCCCCCAGAGCCGGAACGTTCTGACGAGCACTTCCGCCACGCTGGCCTTCGACGGCGCCTCGTTCGTCCAGCAGCAGAACGCGGTGACGGCGTCAAACGGCGGCCGCGACGTCGGGTTCGCGCTCAAGGGGTATCTCCTGGAGGACCGGCTCGAGTACCGCGCCGGCGTCTTCGACGGGCAGCGCGCCTCGGCGACGGGGACCTCCGGATCCCGGAACGCGCCGCGATTCGCCGGCCGGGTTCAGTTTGACTTCCTGGATGTCGAGAAGGGCTACACGTACGTGGGGACGAACCGCGGCAGCCAGAAGACCCTCGCGGTCGGCGGCTGGGCGGACGGCCAGGGCGACTTCCACGCGTGGGGCGGGGACGCCGCGGTCGATCTGCCCGTCGCGGGCGGCGCGGCGAACGCGGAGGTCGACTACGCCTTCTTCGACGGGGGCCGGCAGTTCCTCCAGACCGCGGGCGGCCTCACGTCGTCTCTCCTGCCGAAAGAGAGCTCGATCACGGCGCAGGCCGGCTACTACCACGCGGCGACGAAACTCCAGCCGTTCGTGCGCTACGAGAAGCTGACGTTCTCCGAGGCCGCGCTTCGCGCCCGGGACCAGCGCCGGTTCGGCGCCGGGATCAACTGGTTCATTACCGCGAACAACCTCAAGATCTCGGGACTCTACGAAAGGATCGAGCCGGCGGTTCCGGTGGCCCGGGCGCGGGTCAAGGACATGAACCACTTCGCGGTGCAGATCCAGATCTACTACTTCTGAGCATATTCGGGCGCGCGTGGGACGCGCGCGCCCGAATACGATGCGGCGACCTTTCCGCGCTGTCGCGCGGGGCGCCGCTAGGGAGATGGGTTAGGACGTCTACCGCTTGGTCACCGGACGCGGATTTTCAGTTTCGGGGACAGGTTCACGCGGCTTCAATCCGCCGGCCCGTGACAGGATGTAGGCGCGGCGCCCTGCCACGTCTTCGAAGACCTGCTTCTCGCCGCCCGGCCAGACCACCTCGACGCGCACCCCCTTCTCGACCGTCCCGAGTCCGAAGTGCAGGTCCGTCAGGGTGCCCGAGGCGTAGGACGCGCTCGGGTAGAACTCCCGCGTCTGCGAGCTGCCGCCCGCCGTCACGCGGACCTTCGTTCCGAGGACGGTCCGGCCGGAGGACCCGGCGCGCGGCTCGATCCGGATCCAGGAGGACCGGCTTCCGAGGACGTTCTCGAAGAGGCGAGCGGGACCCGCGAGATCCACGATGAAGAGGTCGAGATCGCCGTCTCCGTCGATGTCGGCCACGGCGCTCCCTCGCCCCGCCATGCGCACCCGGGCTAGATCGCCGGCGTCGTTCCAGGGCTCGAACCGCTTGCCGCCGACGTTGTGAAGAAGCGCCGACTCCTGCTTGTAGGCGGGATCGCCCGCCTCGACGTAGTTCGATTTCCCGCTCTTGTAATGGCCGAGCCTGCGAACGATCTTCGGAGCGAGATGCCCTCCGACCGCGTAGAGGTCCGGCCAGCCGTCGTTGTCGAAGTCCGCGAAATCCGTACCCCATCGGACGAAAGGCTCGCCGATCGCGGCGGCACCCGACGAGCCCCCGGCGTCCTCGAAGAGCGAGCCCTCGACGTTCCTGTAGAGGCTGTTCGGCTCCCCGCCGAAGTTCGTGACGAAGAGACTGGGACGTCCGGCGCCGAAAGGATCTCCGACCGCGATGCCCATGCCGGCGCGCGGCCGCTCGCCGAGGACTCCCGCTCCGGTCTCCGCCGTCGTCTCCTCGAACGTGCCGTTCCCGCGATTGTGAAAGAGGCGGTTCGACACCCGGTCGTTGACGAAGAAGAGATCCGGATGTCCGTCTCCGTCGTAGTCGAACACCGCGATCCCGAGCGTCTTCGTCTCCGCCGGGTTCATGACGAGCCCCGCCGCGGCGGTCACGTCCTGGAAATGCCGGTTGCCCAGATTGCGGTAGAGACGCGACGGCTGTCCCCGGTAGTCGTCAGGGACCCGCAGCTGGAACTGGGGTTGCGACGCCTCCCACTCCGGGGTCGAATCGAGATAGTTCCCGACGACCACGTCGACCCGCCCGTCGCCGTCGTAGTCGAGAAATGCCGCGCCGATTGAGAACAGCGGGTCTTCGAGTCCCGTGTTCTTCCCTTCTTCGAACGTGCCGTCGCCGCGGTTCCAGTACACCGTGTTCGCGCCCACGTTCGTGAGATACAGGTCGAGCCGCCCGTCGCCGTCGAGGTCCACCCAGAACGCTCCCATCCCGAGCCCGCACGCATGAAGGCCCGCGCGGGCGGTGACGTCCTGGAACTTTCCGCCGCCCAGGTTCCGATAGAGCCTCCCGCACGAGCTCTCGTTCGGCTTGCCCCAGTGCGGCACCGAGCCCGTGACGTAGAGGTCCGGCAGGCCGTCGCCGTCGTAGTCCCCGAACGCGCAGCCGCCGATCATCGTCGCGATCATTTTCAGGCGCCGCATGTCGGCCGTGATCCGGACGTCGATGCCGGAGCTCCGCGTGATGTCGCGGAAGACTCCCGCCACGGAAGCGGCGTCGGGAACGGCGGCGGTCGAAAGCGCGAACGCGAGGACCGCCGCCATCGACAGGAGGACTCTCTTCACCGCGGAGTCCCTCCCTCAGAGGAGCTCGCGCCGGATCGCACGGCGTCGCGGAAGGCATCGGGACCGCCCGGCCGCGTGAGCCATCGCTCCCGGAACCGGCGCAGGCCGTCCGCGTCGGCGGGTTGCAGCGGCTCGCCGTAGCGGCTGTCGTCCATCCCGTGGAACGGGAGCGGCTCGACGGTCTGAGCCGCGACTGTGTTCTTGTCCGCGTCCTTTTCCCATCCGTCGAGAACGATCAACCAGTCCCGCACCCAGCCCGCCGGCACGGGAGGAAGAGAGCGCGCGTCGAACTCGAGACGAACGGCGTCGCCGCCCTTCATCACGACGTACCGGTCGTCGGCCTCCGAGAGGAGCTCGTCCACGCGGCCGAACCGCGTGTACATCCCTGCCATGTCTGCCCAGCGCGGGGCGGTGTCCACGTCGTCGTGGACGAAGATTTGCGGTCCTTCGGGTGTCTCGCGGGTCATCCGCGAGAAGCCGCGGAACGAGAGATCGGCGGACAGCAGCGGCGCCGGAGTCTCCCGCGTCGCGGCGGGAGGCTGGTCGACCGTGTACGTGATGCGGTCCCAGTACACCGCGAGATTGGTGCGGATGCGCACCCGCGGATCGCGCCGGTTTAGAACGGCGGACAGATCGACGGGCATCGTCTTCGTCTTTCCGGCGGGATATCCCATCGCCGGAAGAACGGTCTTCCAGCCGCCGCGGCCGTCCGGGATCGCGAGCTCGGATCCGAGGGGACGTAGAACCGCTCCCTGGGACAGCGACACGTTGATCGAGGTGTCCGCGAAGAAGATCCAGCCCGTCAGGTAGAGGAGAACGGTGCGCGCGTCCCTGGCCTCGGGAAGCTCCAGCACCAGGTCGTGGGGCGCGACGATCCCCTGGTATCGCGTCGGCGCGAAGCCCGCGAGATACACGCCGTCCTGCCTCGCGATCTCCGCGGTGCGGTCGCGTCCGGTCTCGTCAACCGCGCGCGGCGTCAGCGGCCGCGAGAGCGTGAAGAGCGCCTTCGGCGGAAAAGGCGGGGGCACCATCTTCTCGTTCGCGACGAGCTCGACGCCGGCCGGATGGTCCACGGCCGAGAGCCTCGCGAGGTCGAGGTACGCCGACTCCCAGAGCTCCTCCGTGAAATCGAGCCGCAGCCGCCCGTCTGCGTCGGGACGCAGGATCGACCCCGGAATGACCAGCCATTCGCGCGTGTCCGCGGCCGCCTGGTGAACGCCGTCGTACAGGAGACCCGCGGGGCTCCGCCCGAGCGCGTCGGTCACGAACGTCCACCGCCGCCCGTCGAATGCGTAGAGGAAGGGACACGACCCCTTCAGCTGCTGGACCTCGCGCACCAGCGTCTTCGCCGCCGGCGAGAGCGCGTTCTGCGGGACGCCGTTCGTCCACACGACCCGAAGCACGTCCGGTCGGCGGGTCGGGCCGAGCCCGATCCGGGTCACAGGCCTCGACGCGGTCCGAAACGCATAGAGAGCGCCCGACTTGATCTCGATCTCCGAACCGAAGCCGAGGCGATTGACCTTCGCGGAGCCGGTCGGCAGCCCCTCGAGAGCGACGTCGATCCAGGCGTTCGCGTTGCCCCCCTCGTTGTCCAGGAGAACGGCTCCGCCCTCGGGCGTAATCAGCACGAGGTCGAGATCGCCGTCACCGTCCGCGTCGACCGCCTCGGCATCGATCGCCGGCGGAAACGAGGCTTCGACCTTCGCGAACCCGCCCGCGCCGTCGTTACGAAAGAGAGCGGAGCCGCGGCGCGACGCGATGAAGAGGTCGAGCGCGCCGTCGTTGTCGAAGTCGAAGAGGAGCGGGCGGCCTCCTCCCGGGATCTCGCGCGCCGGAAGGAACGTGCCGTCGCCGCGATTCAAGGCGACGAAGGCCGCCGCGTCCGTCGTCCACACGAGGTCGGGCCGCCCGTCCGCATTCAGGTCCGCCGCCAATACCGCGAGGACGGCGCCGGCCCGTGGGAGCCCGGCGTCGCGCTCCGCAAATCGTCCGCCGCGCAGGTTGTCGAGGAGCGCAAGGCCGCCGCCAGCACGGGCGACCACGACGTCCGGGTCGCCGTCTCGGTCGAAGTCCGCCACGGCCGCGGCGCGCGAGGCGGTCCCGGCCGGCAGGCCCGCGGTGGCGTCGGCCCATGTCCCGTCGAGATTGTTGCGGGCGAGCCGGTCACCGGCCGGGCCGCAGACGTAGAGATCGAGATCGCCGTCCGAGTCGTAGTCGATCGCGACGACGCGTTCTCCCGCCGGGATCGCGACCCGCCGAAAGCCGCCCCCCGCCTGCGCGTTCCACAACGCGCCCGGCGTCGCGACGTCGAGCGCACCCGAGTTCTGTATGTCGGCGACGGCAAGATCGGCGGCGGCGGCGGAACCCGGGAGCGGCGCAGCCGGGCGGTATCCTTCCCCGGCGGCGGCGAAGAAAATGCCCGCGCCGCCCGCAAACACGAGATCGCGCCCGTCCTTCCCCGCCGCCCGCACGGCGGTCGCGCGGGAGACCGCCGCGAGGCCGGGGAGCCGCTTCTCAGAAAACCTGACCGGAATCGCCTTCGGCCGGCTGCGAAGCCGCGCCGCGAGCTCCGGGGACCAGTCCTCGAGCGGAATCCCGGCGACGCCCGGATCCACGTCGTGCCTCGCCTGCTGGTAGCGCGGCAGTCCCCGGAGGAGGTTCTCCAGCAGCCGCACCTTGATCGACGCCGCCGCGCCGTCGCCCGACTCGATCGCGGCGCGCGCTTCCG
>JBBROA010000126.1:0-11350 GCA_038229875.1 Thermoanaerobaculia bacterium
CCGAGGTCGGAGGCCCCCTCTTCAGGGACCGGGTTTATTTCTGGGGAGCGGCATCGCGCCAGGACGTCTCCTTGAATGAGGCGTTCCAGGATACGAACGGCAATCAGGTGCGTTCCACCGCGCGTCTGGAACCGGTGACCGCCAAGATCAACGCGAACCTCACCTCCGCGAATGCCATCTCTTTTTATTTTCAGCGAAGCGATCGATTCGAGGACCGTTTCGGGCTGAGCGACAGCCGGGCTGTAGAGGCGACCTCGGACCTGAATATCCCGACGGACTTCTACAAGCTTGAAGACAACCACGTCTTCTCACCGGACTTCGTCGTCAATGCCCATGCGACGTATCAGAACCCCCGTTACGACCGGAATCCCGTGGGAGGACCAAACGCTCAGGTCGTCTACGACGTCAACGGTGTTTACCAGAACGGATATCGCAACTACGTCTCTAGAAACCCGCAGTACCAGGGAAACGTCGGTGCATCGAAATTCTTTAACACCGGGAAGGTGAATCATGAGCTGAAGTTCGGCTTCAACTACCGCCGGCAGGTCAACGACTCGTCTTCGGCGTGGCCGGGAGACCAGATCGTCGCGTCTGAATACTCTTCGCTTGCGGAGATCACGCGCGGCGTCCACACGATTTACAAGACCGAGTACTACGCCGTGACTTTCGGGGACACGCTCACGACCGGCAATCTCACCGTCAACGCGGGACTGCGATACGACTACCAGCGCGGGAAGAATCTGCCCTCCGAAGCGCCGGCAAATCCCGCTTTCCCCGATCTCCTTCCGGCGGTGCAGTTCAACGGCAATGCCGGTTACCCGTTCCAGTTCCGCAGTCTCGAACCGCGGCTTTCGGCCACTTACGCTTTGAACCAGAAAAAGACTACCCTGGTGCGCGGGTCCTACGCGCGATACGTGGACCAGCTCGGCGCACTCACCTACAGATTGAGTGGGCTCCCGGCGACAAGCGGTTACTACTACGACTGGACCGATGCCAACCATGATCACCGAGTCCAGCGCAGTGAGGTCGATCTCTCGTCCCGGGGATTCAACGGCTTCCTCGCGAACGGGCTCGACCCGTCTACGGCCCCCAATTCTCCGAACATTCTCGCTCGGAACTTCAAGACTCCGGTAACCGACGAGTTGACGATCGGCGGGGACCATCAGCTGTTCAACGACTTCGCCGTCTCCGCGACGTACACCTATCGGCGCGCCAAGGATCTTCAGTACAGCCTGCCGATCGGCGCCAACGCTTCGACCTGGGTCCTGGGAGGGTACGCGACCGGCACGGCAGTTGCTGCGAACGGATTCACGCTGCCTTTTCGCGAGCCCTTCTACCGATTGACGCTCACGACACCGCCGACCGGACAGGAGTTCTTGAACCGGCCGGGAGCGACGCAGACTTACCAGGGCGTCGAGTTTTCGGCGGTCAAGCGGCTTTCGAATCGGTGGATGCTTCGCGGAAGCTTCGGCTGGAACGATTGGACCCAGAACATTCCGCCCGAAGCGATCCTCAACCCGAACAACGACTGGTTACTCGGCGGTCAGAACACCAACGGCGGATTGGTCGTCGGATACTCGGGTAAGACCACGACCTTCGTGAACGCGCGGTGGCAATTCAACATGACCGGGCTCTATCAGTTCCCGCTCGGCATCAATCTCGGCGCGAATTTCTTTGGCCGCGAAGGATACCCGCAGGCGTACTACATCCGAGCGTGCTCCCGCTGCGCAGACATCGACAGCTCGCGCTACCGCAACCTGATCGGCAACATCGACTCGTTCCGTCTCGACAATGTCTACGATCTCGACCTGCGGCTGGAAAAGACGTTCACGATCGGGGGCGTTTCTTTAAGCGCGACCGCGGAGTGCTTCAACGTATCCAACAACAACACCGTTTTGCAGCGTTTCAGCCGCGTCGGGACGTTTGATTCTCGGCCGGGCAGGAACACCTTCACGCAGGACTCCGCGTTCAACACGATCATCGAGACGCAGAGCCCGCGAATCCTTCGACTCGGCGGCCGGGTCTCCTTTTAGGCCCCGGGGTCTTCGAGACGGGCCCGCCCGGAAGTCCGGGCGGGCTCCTTTCTTTTTGGAGGCGACGATTCCACGAATTCGCGCTGCGAGGGCGCCGGTGAATCTTGCGGCGATCGCCCTGATGGCTCTCGTGACAGGGGCGAACTGCCGCGAGGCCGCGGGGCCCAGGCAGGGAGGGGGAGCCGCGCACGTTCCGCGCGACATCGTGCTCGTCACCATCGACACGCTGCGTTACGACGCGGTCGGGTTCGACGGGAACCCCCGGGGGACGACTCCGAATCTCGACCGCATCGCGGCGGCCGGGCGGGTCTTCACCGCCGCCCACGCCCACAACGTCATCACGCTCCCGTCCCATACGAATATCCTGACCGGCCTCTATCCTTACGAGCACGGCGTGCGCGAGAACGCCGGGTTCCGACTCTCACCGAAGATCGAGTCGATCGCTCCGGTCTTGAAAGCTCGGGGCTACGCGACCGCGGCAATCGTCGGAGCTTTCCCGCTCGACTCGCGTTACGGGCTCACGCCCGGCTTTGATCTGTACGAGGAGATGTACCGACAGTCCGAGCAACCGGAGGATTTCCAGATCCAGCAGGCGCGCGCGGACGAAGTCGTGCGGCGCGCTCTGGGATGGTATGCGGGGGCGGCAGGGCGCCCGCGTTTCCTGTGGGTCCATGTTTACGATCCGCACGCGCCCTACGATCCACCGGAGGAATGGCGTACCCGATTTCCAGACGACCTGTATCTCGGGGAAGTGGCGTACACGGACGCCGCTCTGCGGCCCCTGCTCGACGCGATCACGAAGACGACGCCTTCTCCGCTGCTGATCGTCACAGGCGATCACGGCGAGGCTCGAGGCGATCATGGAGAGCTGACCCACGGCCTCTTCACCTACGAGGCGACACTGCACGTCCCGCTGCTCCTCTGGTGCCCGGACCTGCTCACACCCGCGCGCGACGCGAAGTCCGCGCGCCACGTCGACATCGTTCCTTCCATACTCGACGCGATCGGAGGACGATCGACCCGAACTCTGCCCGGGAAATCTCTCCTGGGAACGCCCCGGGAAGAAGCTCCCGAAGGCTCCTACTTCGAATCTCTGTCCGCGACTTTTAACCGCGGGTGGGCGCCGCTGCGCGGGCTCCTGGCCAGGGGCGAGAAATACGTCGATCTGCCGGTGCCCGAGCTCTATGACCTTCCCGCTGACCCCCTGGAAGTCAAAAATCTGGTCTCAGATCGTTCGGATTCCGTCCGCCGGCTCCGAAAGCGACTGCTCGAGCTTCCGGCAGGCTCCGCGGAGCGGGGGGCGATCGGTTCGGACGAGGCCGCGAAGCTTCGGAGCCTCGGTTATCTGACGGGGTCTGCCCAAGAGAAAAAGCGGTACGGTCCTGCCGACGACCCGAAGAATCTGATCGAGGTGGACGGACAACTCCACCGGATCGTGGAGCTCTTCCAGCTGGGCCGCTCCGCCGAGGCGATCCCGATCGGCCGCCGGGTCATCGCCGCGAATCCCGAGATGAAGGCCGGTTATTTTCAACTGGGCTACCTCCTCCAGTCGGTGGGGAACCAGGCGGGGGCGCTCCTTGTCTACGACCAGGCGCTCGCCCATGGCCTGAAAGGCGAAAGCCTGGATCGCAAGCGCGCTCTGCTGCTCTCCGAGATGGGCCGGCCGGCCGACGCCGTGAAGGCGCTCGAGCCGTACCGGGAGAGCGAGGATCTCGAGACGCTGAACGCTCTGGGCATCGCGCTCTCGGACGCCGGACGGCCCGAGGACGCTCTGCCCCTGTTCTCCCGCGCGCTTCAGATTCAGCCGCGGAACGCCGCCGCGTTCCAGAACACCGGGATCGCGCTTCTGAAGCTGAACCGCCTCGACGAGTCGCGTCAGAATCTGGAAAGCGCGCTGGCGATCAGCCGGCGCAGCCCGCGATCCCTGAATGCTCTCGGTGTGGTGTGGGCACGGCTCGGCGACCCCCGGAAAGCCGTCGAGGCCTGGGCGCGCTGCGTCGAGGTGGACCCTCAGCAGTACGACGCCCTCTACAATCTCGGCCGCGTGGCAGGCCAGATCGGGGATTGGAAGCGTTCGCGCGAGGCGTTGACCCGCTTCGTCGCGACGGCTCCACCCGGGCGGTACGCCAAAGACATCCGCGAAGTCCGTGCGGTCCTCGCGTCTCTCCCCACGGGATAAGAAACCGGTTCGACAGGGAGTCTCGAAAGGAGATTTCTTCGATGCGTGTGCCTGGAATGGACTCGGATGTACGTTCTCTTCTCGCGGTCATATTTCTGACTGCGCTGGCCGGAGCCTCGACTGGGGGATGCGCGAGCGCTCCTCCCGCGAACTCCGGCGGTGCGGTCCGCGGCCACCTCCTGATCGTCGGCGGAGGACCGCTGCCTCCCGCGGTTCTCTCCCGGTTCGTAGAGCTCGCGGGCGGGACGGGCCGCGCCCGCATCGTCGTCTTTCCGATGTCGAGCTCCGATCCGGACGCGGGAATCGAGCTCACGGCAGATTTTCGAAAGATGGGAGCCGCCGCGGAGCGCATCGTCCTCGACCACGCGCAGGCCGACACGGCGGAGGCCGCGGCGCGCCTGGACGGGATCACAGGCGTCTGGTTCGGCGGAGGCGACCAGGTGCTGCTGACGAAGGCGCTCGGCGGGACCCGGACGGAGGCGGCGATCCACGCGAGGTATCGAGACGGCGCCGTCATCGGCGGGACCTCCGCGGGCGCGGCGGTCATGTCGACTCCCATGCTGACCGGTGACGAGCGGCATCCCGGCGGAGCGCGGCCGCCCGCCAAGGACAGCACCGAGGCCTTCATGACGATCGCGCGAGACAACGTGGTGACGGTGCCGGGCTTCGCGCTCATCCGAGGGGCCGTCGTGGACCAGCACTTCGTCCGCAGGCGCCGGCACAACCGGCTGATCAGCGTCGTGCTCGAGCATCCGGACTTAGTCGGCGTCGGAATCGACGAGTCGACGGCGCTCGAGGTCGAGCCGGGCGGCGGCTGGCGCGTTTTCGGGCTCTCCGTCGCGGTCGTCTACGACGCCCGGCGCGCAGTCATCACTCCGGCCGCGGCTCCGGCCCTGGGCGTGAGCGATATCCGCCTCTCGGTTCTTCCCGCAGGAAGCCGCTACGACTGGAAGACGGGGAAAGTGACGCTGCCCGGAATGCGGTGACCGGCGTTAGCGGGAACCGGCCGAGGAGGAGTTCTGGTTGGCGCGGCCGGCATATTTCTCGACCTCGCCGATCAGCTCTCCCAAGGGGAAGGGCTTCCGCAGCAGCGTCTGGATGCCCAGGGACACGCCGAAGAGGTCGGCTTTGACGTGCGCGCTGATGACGACGACCGGGATGTCCGAGATGTCCGGGTCCCTGGCCTGAGCCTCGAGAAACTCGCCCCCACTCATGACCGGCATCATCCAGTCGAGAAGGATCAGCGCGGGCTTGGGCTCCCCGCTCTTCAAGTACTCGAGGGCCTGGCGGCCGTCGCCGCATCCGGTCGCGGAAAAACCCGAGTCCGAGAGCGCAGTGCAGAGAGCTTCGCGCAGATCGCGGTCATCGTCGACGACGAGAACGGTGCTCATGGTCTTTTCAAATCGCCTTCAGTTTACTCTCAAGGGCCGCCGACCTAAAGTGTTCGCCATGATTGAACCCTGGCGTGCAACCGCGATCGTCTCGCGCGCCGTCACCGTCTCGACGGCGCTCCTGCTGCTCGCGCCGGCATCGCTTCGTTCGGACGACTGGCCCCAGTGGGGGCGGGACTCGCGGCACGGCGCCGCGGCGCCGGTCGCCGCGCAGCCTCTCGGCGGAATCCTCGCGGACTTCGTCTACGACCCGTTCGTCCCGGCGTCCACGGCCGAGGCGGGAGGGGACCTGCTCGCGCACTATCCCGTGCCTCTGCTCGACGGGCCCGACGTGTACATGGAGTCGAAGACGGGCACGTACGTGTCCTGCTCCCCTCCCGGATCGCGTCAGCCTGCCCCGTGCGGGGTCGCGGCCTGGGACCGGCAGATCTGGAACGTGCAAAAGCTGCGCTGGACCGGTACGCGCCTCGTTCCCGTCTGGAGATTCGAGTCGGACTGGAAACCGGAGCCCGACGCCGGCACCGGCCCGAGCGGGCTCTTCGGATGGGAACCCGTCTTCCATCCGGTGCTCGCGAGCGGATCCCTCTACGTGCCCGGCCGGGGCGGATCGGTCTTCCGCGTCTCGAAGGAAACGGGCGAGGGCGTGCGGATCTCCCCGTTCGGCGCGCTCGACGATTCCGTCTTCGTCGCCGGCGGGCTCGCCGCGGACGATGCGGGCAACGTCTATTACAACGCGATCCAGCTAGACGTCTCGAATCCGTGGGGCAGCGACGCACGGGGTGCCTGGCTGGTGCAGGTGCGGGCGAACGGCACGACCCGGACCGCGACGTTCGCCTCTCTCCTGCCCGGCGCGCCCGGACTCTGCGAAGGCACGTTCAGCGGCCCCTTGCCGCTGCCGCCGAGCCCTGACGCGGTGCCGCCGTCGGTCCCCTGCGGGTCGCAGCGCCCCGGCCTCAACGTAATCCCCGCCATCGGGCTCGACGGTACCGTGTACACCGTCAGCCGCGGACACTTCGCGAACAAAGAGGGATACCTGATTGCGGCGGATCCGCTCTTGAATCTCCGCTGGTCGGCTTCGCTGCGAGGCCACCTGATGGACGGCTGCGGGGTGCTTCTCCCGCCCGACGGAACTCCGGGAGGCTGCCGGTCCGGCTCGACCCGCGGCGTCGATCCCCACACGAACCGGCCGCCCGCCGGAGAGGTCCTCGATCTCTCGACGGCGTCACCCGTCGCGCTGCCGGACGGCGGCGTGCTCTACGGCGCCCACACGAGCTACAACTTTTCGCGCGGGCATCTCTTCCGCTTCGACGGGCAGGGACAGTTTCTCGCCGCTTACGATTTCGGGTGGGACATCACTCCCGCGATCCGGGTGCATGACGGCACCTACTCGATCATGATCAAGGACAATCACTACGAAACCGGGTCCTACTGCGGCAACACGATCTTCTGCCCGCCCGAAGCCGGTCGCTACGACATCACGTCTCTGACGCCCGGCATGACGCCGGAGTGGACATACCGCAACACGAACACGTCGAGTTGCGCGCGGCAGACGGACGGCTCGATCACGTGCGTGTCGGATCACCCGGATGGATTCGAGTGGTGCGTCAACCAGCCGGCCCTCGACGCGAACGGAGTCGTGTACGCAAACAGCGAGGACGGATTCGTATACGCGATCAGCCCCGACGGAGTGCTCCGCGGGAAAATCTTCTTGAACCTCGCGCTCGGCGCCGCCTACACGCCGCTCTCGATCTCCGCGGACGGCCTTCTCTACACACAGAACAACGGCCACCTCTTCGTCGTAGGCAGCCCCCTCCGCCCCCCTCCCATCCCGCCAAAACGCGGGCGCACTCCCCGTGTCGTCGGTCCAAAAACGGGATCGGGATCGTCATTCCCCGCGGCGAAAGGTCTGCGCTGACAGTCTTAAGGAAGTGTTACCTGAACAACCGCAGTAGCCGGTGCCTTCGCCGCGCACGGCGAAGGCAGCTCCCGAAGTGAGCGTAAGCGACGCGACTTACCAGGTCGGCGCCCCGCTTCCCGCGGCTCCTGCCCCCTCGGCCGCCGCGCCGCGCGTCGCGGCTGCACCCCGGCGTCCCCGGGCCGTCTTCGTGACGCACGGGATGGGAAAGCAGATCGCGTTCGAAACCCTGGACCTCGTCGCGGAGGGGCTTCGGACCCAGGACGCGAAGAGTCGCGGCGTCCCCCTCGAGAGCCTTCCAGCCCCGCGCGTCCGGAGCGTCGTGCTCGACGGCGAAAGGCTCCAGCGCGCGGAGCTCGCTCTGGGCGGCGGGGAGGAAACGGAGCACGAGGTCCACATCTACGAGGGCTACTGGGCGCCGCTGACCGAGGGACAGGTCAACCTCCGGGACGTCGTCGCGTTTCTCTTCCGCGGCGGCTGGAACGGCATCTGGAACGCCTCCCGCAAGAAGGGCTTCCGGAGGTGGCTCTTCGACCAGTACCGGCTGATCGAGATCCCCGCCTCCACCATGGTCCTTCTGGGCGTCGCGGTCGCGGTGGTATCCGGATTAGCCGCGCTGAACGCCGCCGTCGCGCTCGTGGCGCTGGCTCGCTCTCCGCTGAAGGAGCCCCCGCGCTGGCTCTCCGACGCTCTCTTCAACGACCTCTCGACGCTCATGAACCTCTTCCTGACGGGAGCGCTCATCTTCGGGCTGTCACTGCTCGCCGCCCGCAGCGTGCGGCGGCGGCCGCCCGGCTCTCTCCTGCGAACGGCGCTCGGCATCTTTTCGGTTCTCTCCTTCTCCTGCGTTCTCGGCGGGACGGCGCTCGCGGGGATCTCTCTGCCGCTTCTCTTCTGGGCGCACGTCCAGTGCGCGGCGGCCGATATGGGTCCGGGGGTTCTGGGCCACGTTCTCGGCCGCAGCTTCGTCGCCGGGTTCAACGAAGCGTTCGAGACCGGCGCGCTGGCCTGCGTCGCCGCCGTCGCCGTGGCGGTGATGGTCGTGGCCGCGGTGAAACTGCTCGGCCGCGCAAAAAGGGAGTTCCGCGCGGGCGGACGCCGGCTGCTGTTCTACGGAGGCTCGGTGCTCGGCGTGGCGGTGCTCCTCGCGGCCTTCACGGGAGAGGTCCGGGCCGCGCTTCACCTCTGTCATAAGGCCGCCGGCTTTCCGGTCGTGCGCCGCGGGCTCTCCTGGGCGCTCCTCTTTGCGCTCTCGGCCTGGATCCGTTCGCTACTCGTGCAGTACGTGGGCGACCTTTCCGCGTACGTCGCGTCCAACACGCTCGACCGGTTCCACGATCTCCGCGCCCGAATCAAAGAGACCGTCTGGAAGAAAGCGAGAGCGGTGTACGCGGCGACCCTGCCCGCGGGAGGGTTCGCGTACGAGCAGTGCGTACAGGTCGGGCACTCGCTCGGGTCGGTGATCGCGTACGACATCCTGAACCGCCTCGTCCTGGAAGACCTCGCCGCGGCAGCGGCCGGAGCCCCCGGAGCGCTCGACGTGACGGCCCGGACCCCGCTCTTCCTGACGTTCGGATCTCCGCTCGACAAGACCGCGTTCGTCTTCGGTTTTGCCGGCAAGAACACGAATGAGGCGCGGGAGGCGCTCGCCGCCTCCGTGCAGCCCCTGATCTGCGACTACGCCGTCCGCCCGGCGCGCTGGGTGAACCTTTATTCGCTGTGGGACATCGTCAGCGGCCCGCTCGACATGTACGACCTCCCCGGCTCGACCGATCCGCGCCGAGTCGAGAATCTCCGCGATCCGGACGCGGCAACGCTTCTGGCCGCGCACGTCGAGTACTGGCGCAACAACCTTCTGTTCGAAGTCCTCCACGCGGAGCTCACGTCGGAGAAGCGGGAGGGCTGACCTGGAGACGCTGCGGATCGGGCTGCCGACTCTCATCCTGATCGCCGTCTACCTCGCGGGGATCAACGCGCTCGGCGCCTGGATCGGACGGGGACAGAAGGACGCGCGCGAGTACTTTCTCGGCGGCCATGCGATGCCCTGGTGGGCGGTCATGGGATCGATCGTCGCGACCGAGACGTCGGCTCTGACGTTCCTCTCCGTTCCGGGAGATGCGTATCGAACCGGTTTTCTCTTCCTGCAGCTCGTCTTCGGATACGTGATCGGGCGAATCGCGATCTCTTTCATCCTGCTGCCGAGCTACTTCCAGGGGGAGCTTTCGACCGCGTACGCGCTGCTCGAAAAGCGCTTCGGTCCCCTGGCGCGGCGATTCACGTCGACGCTCTTCATGTTCACGCGCGTGCTCGCTGCTTCCGTACGGCTGGCGGTCCCTGCGATTCCGATCGCGCTTCTCGTCGGAATCCCGGTGTGGTCCGCGGTTCTGGCACTCGCCGCGGCAACGGCGCTCTACACCTTTCTCGGAGGGATCAAGGCGGTCATCTGGATCGACCTGATCCAGGTATTCATTTACGTCTCGGGTGCCCTCCTCGCGCTCAGTTTTCTCATCGCCCGGTCGCCGGGGGGGCTGCACGGGATCCTCTCCTTCGCCGCCGCGTCGGGCCATCCCGCGCGGTTGTTCGACTTCCACTTCGACTTTTCGAAACCGTACACGTTCTGGGCCGGCCTGCTCGGCGGGGCCTTCCTGACGATGGCGAGTCATGGCGCCGATCAGCTCATCGTTCAGAGGCTGCTGGCCTGTCGGACGCTCAAAGACGCGCAACGCGCCTTGATTGGAAGCGGGTTTCTGGTGCTCATGCAGATGACCCTCTTCGTGACGATCGGCGTCGGGCTCTTCTCCTTTTTCCATGGCCGCCCGGTCGCCCCCGGACTCTCGGGCGCTTCCGGCTTCGGTTCGCCGGACGAAATTTTCCCGACTTACATCGTCCGCCACCTGCCGCCCCTCCTGTCGGCATACCTCGTGGCGGGAATGTTCTCGGCGGCGATGTGCTCGGAGTCCTCCGCCTTGAACTCCCTTGCGTCGGCGCTCGCCAACGACATCGTCGGACCGCTCGCGGGGCCGCAGTCGCTCGCGGGCCGGCGCGGACTGAAGCTCGGGCGGCTTCTCACCCTCTTCTGGACGGTGCTCCTCGCTCTGCTGGCCGTCGGCTTCTCGCGGCTCGCGCAGTCGCAGCCGGCCGTGCAGGTGGCGCTCGGGCTTCTGAGCGTAACTGCCGGTGGCCTTCTCGGCGCGTTTCTGCTGGCGCTCTTTGCCCGTCGCGCCCGGCAGGCGGACGTCCTCTGGGCCATCGGCTGCTCGGCGGCCGTGATGATGTCCCTGTGGCTCGGCTCGAGAGGTTGGATTGATTTTCCCTTCGCGAAGCGGATCGCGTGGCCCTGGTATTCGCTTCTGGGCTCAGCGCTGGCCGTCGGGCTCGGGACACTCCTCTCGCTACGTCATCCTGCTTCCGCGGGCGCCCGAGCCTGAACAGGTCGCCGCGGTCAGCGCCCCGCGAACAAGGAATCGAGGTCCCCTCGCAGGTCGAGCAGCCGCAGCCTCGCGGCGAGGAGGCCTTGCGCCGCCGCCGCCCGCTGTTCGGCGGTCGACGCGTGCGCGATCTCCGCGAGCTCGACGTCGTCGACGCCGCCCCGGCCCTCGGTCGCCAGGGCCCGGGCGATCCGGACGCCTTCCCCCGCGGCGGCCTCGGCGCTCTGAGAGACTCCGAGCTCCCCGCGGGCCCGGACCAGATCCGCCTCTGCGACCGCGACGGCAAGCTCCACGTCGCGCTCCCGAAGCCGCCGCGCCGACTCGGCGCGCTCGAGACGCGCCCGGCGCCCCGACGCCGCCTCTTTGTTCCGACCTCCCGTCCAGAGCGGAACCGAAAGGGTCAC
>JBBROA010000127.1:0-11144 GCA_038229875.1 Thermoanaerobaculia bacterium
GGAAGACGTCGGCGATCGATTCGCCTTCGAGCCGCGGATCCGCCGTTTCGATCTGCCGGCCGACTCCTCCGGATCCCGGGAACACCGTGAACTCGCGCTCGACTTTCGTGAAGCCCTGCCCTCGCGCCGCGCGCAGCACGAGCGCGGCCTGGAGGAGGTCGCCGTAGCTGCCGTTCGTGCAGGATCCGATGAGTGCCTTGTCGAATCCGAGGCGCTCGCGCGCCACCTCTGCCGCGGGGAAGGAATTTCCGGGCGAGAACGGCTTCGCGATCATCGGCGTGATCTCGGAAAGCTCCAGGCTCTCGTCGATTTCATAAATCGCGTCGGCGCCGGGCGTGACGCGCGGATAGGGGAGATCGAGTCCCTTTTCGAGGTACCAGGCTTCGGTGATCTCGTCCTGCGCAAAGATCCCGTTCAGCGCCTCCGCCTCCGCCATCATGTTGGCGATCGTGTTGCGGTAGGCGATCGGGAGTTGCTTCTCGGCGTCGACGAATTCGACGGACATCCCGGAGGACTGCTTCGCGCCCCATCGCCGCAACAACTCGAGCACGATGTCCTTGCCGCTGACCCAGGGCTGCAGCCGGCCGCGAAACACGACGCGGCGCTGCTTTGCGGCGGTGAAGTAAATGGCGCCCGTCGCCCACCCGAAGCCGAGGGTCGTCGATCCGACGCCGAATCCCACCGCTCCGTACGCGCCGTAGGCCCGGCTGTGCGAGTCCGCGCCCGGTATGAACATTCCGGGGAGCACGAGCCCCTGTTCGGGAAAGTAGAAGTGAAAAATTCCGTCGCCGGGGTCTGCGTACCGCGGTTTGCCGATCTCGTGGCGCCGCGCGAACTCGCGGCCGATCGAGGTCTGCCGGTCATCCGCCTCTTTTCCTGTGAACACGAAATGGTCGTTGGCGATCGCGGCCTGCCGCGGAAAGATCGCGTTGCCGCCGGTGATCTGGTTGAACGTGTGGATCGCAAAGGGCGCCGTTCCGTCGGAAGCGGGGAGAAGATCGGCGAACACCCGCAGCGTGGCTCCCGGGCGCACCGCCGCGTCCTTGTCGACACGGTGGGCCCAGACGATCTGTTCGGTGGCCGTCATACGGCGCGCCTGCTCGGGGTCGGGCCACATGATCTCGGGGGACCGTCCGACGGATTCGCGGAACTCGCGGCGTCCTACGGAAAAGATCCCGCCCGTACTTCGGATCTCGTCTTCCTTGGGCGAGAGAGGAACCGGCGTGTACGACTTCCCGGACGTCTCGTTGGTGAGAGCCCGCGTATCGGGGTCGAACGCGAACCGGTCGCCGTCGCGCGCGTCTTCGACCGCCTCCGGGCTCTGCACGACGTGAAGCCCGAGGTTGAACGAGTTTCTCCGGAAGATGTCGCCCATGTTGTTTCCGCAGACGACGACGAGCTCGTGCCCGGCTTCCTCGCCAACGCCTTTCAGCCCGGCCGGACTCATCTCGCGCGATGAGCCGATCGCAAACCGGTCGCCCGCGATCACGAAGTTCTGTCCCGCGTGCACGCGCTGGCGGAAATCCGGCATGAGGTAGCGGAAGGACCCCGCCTTCCACCGCTCGTCGAGTGTCTCGAGGCTCTCTGAAACGCAGTCGGCGGCGGGCGTGATCTGGTCGGTATCGATCGCGTCGAGCTTTTTCCCCGGCACCCGGGGATCCCAGAAGATGAGCGCCTCTCCCCGGATGACGCCGGCGGCGGGTCCCGCCGCGGTGGCGATCCTCCCGGCCGAGATGTCTTCGATCGCGATCCCAGGCTTCAGCTTCGCCCGCTCGATCTTGTGCATCCGTCCCGTCTCCTTCGGCGCGTCGCCCGGACGCGGGCGCGATCGTACCGTCGCCCGGACGCGGGCGCGATCGTACCGTTCGTCCGGACCGCGCGCGCGATCGTATCTCCGCCGTCCGCCTTTACCCTGGCGTCGTTTGCGGGATGATGGCCCCTTGGACTCCGAAAAGAACAGTGGCCGCGGGGCGAAGGATTCCTCCTCTCCTCCGGCAATCCTTCCGTCCCGACCTCTCCGGTCTCCATCGCGGATCGCCGGTGCACTTCTGGGCGTGGCCTGGCAGGATGCGCCGGCCCTCCTTCCGGGGATCGCGCTCGCGGCTGCGGTCATGCTCGCCGCCCACGCGCTGGCGGCGCTGCTCGGCCGGGGGCTCCTGCGTCTCGAGGGGATTGACCCTGCCGGCCGCCCGAGCCCGGTCTCCGGAATCATGGTCGCGATTCTCGTCGGCATGCTCGTCGCGAACACGGCGGGCGTCCCCCGCCTGTTTCTGCCCGGTCTTCACTTCGCGATGAAGAAGCTGCTGCGGCTCGGGATCATCCTGGTCGGCATCCGGCTTTCGCTGCTCGATGTCGCGTCCCTCGGAGCGCTCGCCGTTCCGGTGGTCGCCACGATCGTCGTCGTCGCGCTCGTCGTCACGACTTGGTTTGCCCGCCGCATCGGAGTTTCCGAAAATCTCGGCACGCTCGCTGCCGCTTCGACGGCGATCTGCGGCGTCACCGCCGCGCTCGCTGTTGCGCCCGCGATCGAGGCGGACGAGCGCGAAGTGGCCTACACGATCGCGAACGTCACGCTCTTTGGAGCTCTCGCGATGTTCGTCTATCCGTATCTGGCGCATGCGCTCTTCGGCTCGACCTCCGCGGCCGTGGGCCTCTTCCTCGGGACGGGCATCCACGACACATCCCAGGTCATGGGCGCGGCGCTCTCGTACAAGGAGCTCTTCCACGATGAGCGGGCGCTGAAAGTCGCCACTGTGACCAAGCTCACGCGCAACCTGTTTCTCGCCGCCGTTGTTCCGTTCCTCGCGTACCGCCACGCGCGGAGAAGAGGCGGTGCCGGAGGCGCGCCCATCCGCCTGCGGACCCTCTTTCCGATCTTCGTCGCCGGCTTCGTGGCGATGGCGCTTGTCCGCTCGGCAGGAGACGCATCGCTCGCGAGGACCGGGCTCGCGTGGGGGCTCCTCGACGGAGCCCCGTGGACTCGTCTCGTCAAGTTACTGGGCGAGACCTGGTCCGGCGCCGCGCTCGCGACCGCGATGGCAGGCGTCGGACTGACGACGCGCTTCTCCGTCTTCCGCGGACTGGGAGCAAAACCGCTCTACGTCGGCGCGCTTTCCGCCACCGTGGTGGGAGCGCTGGCGCTGCTGCTCGCGTCCATCGTGGGTCCATGGATTTAGGCCCGCGCTTGCCGCTCGCTGCGGGATCTGCCTTTGCCGTGCGCGGCGAAGGGATGGAAACCCCTTCTCCCCGCGGCCGGGGGAGTGTAGGGACAGGGGAAGGGTCGGGGTGAGGGGCCGGAAGCTTCCGCGGCTCTGAGGAAGCCGGATTTCCGGATCGTCTCCCGCTCTGAAAGAAACCGCCGCCTAGTCTTCCTCGTTCTTTCCCGACATCTTCTCGGCCAGCTTTTCGGCTTTGCGGAACCGCGGGTCCTGCCGGATTCGGTCCAGATCCTCGTCGTGGCGCATCGAGCTTCCGTCGTAGCCGGCGTCTAAGGCGCGGAAGAGGAAGTCGAACGCCCGGTCCTTCTGATCGAGCTCGGCGAACGAGCAAGCCAGGTTGTAGAGCGTTGCGGGCTTGCGGTATCCGAGATCCAGAGCCTTTTGGAACGCCTCCGCGGCTGCCGCCGGGCGTTCGCTGCGAATCTCGGCGTAGCCGAGCGTGTACCAGACCCTGCCCATCTGAGGATGCCGGGCCGCGATTTCACGGGCGCGCCGCGCGGCGTTGCCCCACTCCGAACGAGAGGTCGAGCGGAGGAGCTTCTGGCTCCATCCGACGGACGGCATCGCGAGCTCGTCCGCGAGCTTTTCGATCTCGTGAAATCGGGGCTCGTGTCGCACGTTGTCCAGATCGTCGTCCTTCCGGAACATCCCCGGATCGTCGAACCCGTTCTCGAGCGCCTTCTGCAGCGAGTCGAGAGCCGCGGCCTTCTCTCCGGCGAGCGAGAGCGCGCAGCCCGCGTTATACAAAGAAGTCCCTGAACGATTGCCGAGCTCTGCCGATTTCCGGAACGCCTCCGCCGCGAGAGCGTTCTCGCCGGCGTGGAGGAGCTCACGTCCGACCGAGAAGTATCCGTCCCCGTTGCCCTTGCCGGACGCGAGCCGCTCGTAGCGCCGGCGGACAACGTCCGACTTGTCGTGTTCCTTCTTCCGTTCCGCCTCGCGCGACTCGCGGCGCAGCGCCGCAAAACGCGGGTCCGCGCGGAGATGGTCCAGGTCATCGTCGCTTTCCAGATAACCGCTGATGTCGAAATCCGCCTGTTCCGCCTTTTTGAGCCACTCGAATGCCTTGTCGAGGTCCTTCTTCAGAGCGTAGCCGCACGCGATGTTGTAGCTCGAAGCTCCTTCCTTGTACCCGAGCTCGATCGACTTCTGGAACGCGGCGATCGCCTCGTCGTAGCGGCCGTCGCCGTGAGCTTCCATCCCCTCGTGGTACCAGCGGCTACCGGAGCCCTTTCCGTTCGACGCGAGGACGAAGCCCGCGGGCGGCGGAGCGGGAGCGCCGGGCGCCCGTTGAAAGGAAGGCGCCGGAGGATTCTCGGGAGCGGCCTTCGGATCCGCGATCTCACCCGTGGAGACGCGGGCCAGATCCGCCGGCTTCGCGAGGAGCGAGGGCGCGCTCTTCGATTTGGGGCACGTTTCCACCGCCGCCTCGGGGATGTTTTGTTGATTCGCGACGGCCGCTTCCGGAGTTCCGGTCCAGATGTCGCTGTCGTCCGCGCTCTCGACGGACGCCGACGCGGCCGCGGCGCGCGGAGCCCAGGGCTCGAGCGAGGCGAGACACAGGACGACGGAAAAAAGGCCGAGGGCCGCCGCGCGGATCTGTCCACGCGACGGTCCCCGGCGATGGAGGCCCGTAGCCAGGATGGCCCGCATGCGGCCCTCGAACTGCGAGGGACGCGCGATCGCCAGGACGGGAAGCGCACCGCGCACTCCGGGGGAGAAAGAACGGACTATGCCGAGGAGGTGCGCGGCGTAGACCGACGGTTTCGTACCCGAATCGAGGACTAGATCGTCGCAAGCGCGTTCCGCGCTCATCCGCGCTTCGCGGCGCGCGAGCCACACGAGAGGATGGAACCAGTACACGGCGGCGGCGAGCTCTACCAGCAGGAGAGTCAGCCAGTCGGCGCGCCGCACGTGCGCGAGCTCGTGCAGGAGCACGACGCGACGGCGGTCCGCCGGCCACTTGCGCGCGTTTTCATGAACGAGAAGAACGGGACGGCGGAGGCCGGCCGTCATCGCGACGGGGACATCCGTGCTGGCGAGCAGCCGCACGGAACGTTTCAGGGAGATCCGGCGGGAGAGCTCCCGTGTCGACCCGATCCATTCCGGATCCTCGACGGGGCTCGCGGCGCGCGCGATGGCGCGGATGCGGATCCACCCGTGCGCGAGGCGCGCGAGCGAGAAGATTGCGCCCAACGCCCAGACGAGGAGAACCCACGGCGCCCAGGCTCCCGGTGTGGCGGGCCCCTTCACCGAGACGACCGCGTCGGGCTCGGAGGTCGCGCCATCGTCCTGAATGGCGACGTCGCGTTGGGGGGAGACCGGCTCAACATCGGTCGACATCCCGTCGGCGGGGCGCGGCGAAACGTAGTCGGAAACGATCGGCCGATCGCCGCGCGCCGCGGTCGATGTCGCGGGGGGCAGGAGGCTCGGCACGAGAGGGATCGAAATCGACGGAACGAGAGGGGCGATGAGGGGCAAGGCGAGAGCGCCGGCGAGACCGAGCAGAACGATCAGGTGCCGGGAAGCCGCCGAGAGCGGCCGCCAGGCAGCGGCGAGACAAAGCGCCAGCGCGAGAAGGAGGGTGGCCTTCCACGAGGCGTCGAGTCCGAAGCGGATGGCGATCAGCGCGGCGTGCACCATGTCAGCGCCCCTCCTCACGGGCGTTTTCGATCAGGCGGGACATCCGGTCGAGCTCGTCCTCGGACAGCTCCGACCGCGAAACGTCGAGAAGCGCCGCCACCGCCTTCTCGGGAGAGCCTTCGAAGAACGTGTGGAGCAGGCTCTGCATCGCCGAGCGTCGGGCGCGGTCGGGAGCGACCGTCGGAAGAAAGACGTACCGGGTGCCGTCAGCGACGTGCCGGAGGTGCCCCTTTGTCTCGAGGATCTTCAGCAGGGCGCGCACCGCCGAGTAGGAGGGGGGATCCGGCAGCCGGTCGAGGATCTCCGTGGCGGTCGCCTGACCCGCCGCATAAATGAGCTCCATGATCTGCCGTTCGCGGCGACTCAACCTCTCGAGAGCTCTCTTTGCCATGCGCGCCTCCTGAGTGCTAAAAAACTAGCAGATGCTAATTTTTTAGCTTCGATGATGTCAAGTACGACCGAGGGGAAAAAAGGTTCTGGAAGCGAAAAAATCGAGGAGCGCTCTCGGGGAGCGAATCCCGAAACTTTGTTGGCTGTTGGCGCTCTTCGCCATGGCATTGGGACGTGTCTCGTCGAATGCCCTCAGCCCTTTGGGTCCGCCCTCACCCGACCCAGGCGCGCGGGGAGAGGAAGCAGAGCTGCGCCGAGAGGGTTGCTAAGCGAGAGCCGCAGCGAACGGAGGAAGCCGGCCGGCGGTGGAGGCCGCATCCGGCCGAGCCGCGGGCCGGTGCCGTTCGCCGTCAGCGAACGGCGGCTCCCGCAGTGAGCGAAGGCGACGGTAAGCGCTCCCTAGCTTTCTCTGAGCGGCAAACGCGCCGGGCTCGGCCGGTCGGCCGTGACGGGGAGCTCGAACTTTTCATTCAACGCCGCCTGGTACGAGAAGCTGCAGTTGGGATTTGCGCAGGCGAGCCTGAGCTGCAGGAGGCTGTCGCGGTCGATCGGAGCTCCACAGGCTGGGCAGACACCCGAGAACATCAGGCGCAGTCGGATCCTGTCGAATTCGTCGCGCGTCATCGGGCCTCCTGGAGGTCTCGTGGGGACGTCAGGGAGGGGACCCGCCCGGGGGGTTTGCATCAGGAGCCTTCGGCCGGGCGGGCGGCTGTCCCGCAGAATTGCACTCGGCAAGGCTCGGCTCACGCAAAGGTGGCGGCTGCTCCGGTGTCCTTGAATTGGTTGTGAGTCGTCTAAGAGTACGCGACTCCTCGGGGAAGATCCACGGGAATCGCGATCGCCGCTCGCGCTCCGCTCAGGTGATCGCTTTGGCGATTGCGAACGCGGCGCCCGCGGCGAGGCCTCCGACGACCGTCGTCTGCAAGGCGCTTCGGAGCGGGCGCTTGACGGTGAACTGGCCTTTGATCCAGCCGAAGATGAAGAGAGCGAGGATTGTGACTGCCACCGACGCGAGGAGCGCCGATTTGTTGTCGGGAACGAAGAAGTACGGCGCGAGGGGGATCAGCCCGCCCGCCACATAAGAGCCGGCGATCGTCAACGCGCTCGTGCGGCCCCGCGCGGGGTCCGGCTTCTCGAGACCGAGCTCGAACTTCATCATGAAGTCGACCCACCGCTTGCGGTCCTTCCGGAGCGCGTGTGCTGCTTCGACCGCGGACCCGTGCGGCACCCCGTAGTCTTCGAAGAGCTCGATCACTTCACGCGTCTCCTCTTCCGGGATCTCGACGGTCTCCCGGTCTTCGCGCGCGCGCTCCGCGGAGTAGTGTTCCGCGTCGGTCCTCGCCGCCAGATACCCGCCGAGGCCCATCGCGATCGACCCGGCGGCGATCTCCGCCAGGCCGGCGGTGATCACCACGTGCGTCGAGTTCACCGCGCCGGAAAGCCCCGCAGCGAGCGCGAAGGGCACCGTGAGTCCGTCGGACATCCCGATGACGATGTCGCGGATCGTGGCGGAGGAAGTGAAGTGCTTCTCAACGTGAGGGGTCTGGGGCATGGCGCCTCCTGCGATCCGCACTCTATGGCGTCACGCGGGGCCGGCGCCGGTCGACGGCGGCAAACAATCGATTTTCAGGGGCTTTTCTCGACCCAGGGTGTCCGCTGACGTACCGCTTGGTACGGTTGCCGACTGTACTGTCGCTGACATCCAGGATTCCAGGCACACGGCCCACACCCTGAGGAAGGCATCATGGCAAAGCCGGGTATCACGACAAAGGGAAAGCCTGGTCCGCGGAATCACCTCCTCGCCTCGCTTTCGTCGAAGGACTTCAAGCGGATCGAGCCGTTTCTGCAGCCGATCCGTTTCGAGATCCGGCAACCGCTTCACGAACCGGGCAAGCCGATCACCGACGTGTACTTTCCGTTGAACGGCGTCGCATCCATCGTGACCACCATGCAAGACGGGTCGACCGTCGAAGCGGCGACCGTCGGCAACGAAGGCATGATCGGTCTTCCGATGTTCCTCGAAACGGGCACCGTCTCGCTCGAGGCGTTCGTCCAGGTCGCGGGACAGGCGCTCCGGATGAAGGCTTCCGCGTTCCGCAATGAAATCAAGAAGGGTGGACCTCTCTTCGAGATCATTCAGCACTACACCCAGACGCTGCTGAGGCTGATTGCCCAGTCGGCCGCCTGCAATCGGCTTCACACCCTCCGGCAGCGATGCGCGCGCTGGCTTCTCATGACGCACGATCGGGTGGACGGCGACCAGTTTTTCCTGACCCAGGAATTCCTTTCGATGATGCTCGGAGTCCGCCGCGCGACGGTCACGGTCGCGGCGGGCGAGCTGCGGCAGGAAGGCCTGATCGGGTACCGCCAGGGGCGAATCGAGATCCTCGACCGCGAGGGGCTCGAGGGGGCGTCCTGCGAGTGCTACATGGTCATCCGCCGGGAGTTCGACCGGCTCGCCACCCTAGGCGCGAACTAGGGCTCCCGCTCACCCGCGGGGGGAGCCTCGCCGGAGTCAGTCCGATTCGGGAGCCGCACCGGGAAACGAGCTTCCGGGCTCCGGGGGAAGGCTCCTCGTCGGAGCGGTTTCCGCAAGGATCGGTATCGCCATCGCGTTCCGGTCCCGCGAGTCTGCCGCGGTCCGCGATTCGTCCGCCGCCGATCCGCCCGCGCGGTGCGTCCGCCACGAGCAGACCGTGCAGAACCGGTTGGCGGCTTCCCGATTCCGGGTTGGGAGATCCGTACCGCACCCGGCGCAGGACCGCGGCGCGTCGGGGGCGCCGGAGGTATGGGCCCAGTGAAGGCGGCTCGACATCCCATCGGCGACGGCGGAGAGGCTCGCTCCCATTCCGAGGCGGGCGTTCATCACGGCGCGTGCGACCGCGAGCGCGCGCGTTTCCCCGCTGCCGGTCGAGAGTCGCTCCCGGCTATTGGGCAGAACGATCCAGAACGTGCAGAACCAGGAGCCGTCGACTTCTTCGATCGTGCACGGCATGTCCTGCATCTCGAGGCGACGGAGAAGGCGGTTCGCGGCCTTCTCGCTGGTCGAATAGGGCGGCGTCTTTTTCTTGGCGTCGCCATTTAATTTTTTTTCGATCTGTCGATCGAGATCGGGTCCGGCGGAAGTCATCATAGGCAGCCAAATTAGTCGTGCGAGCATGAGGGGTCGGTACGCCTCCGTACTCAGGAAAGGCGTTTTCGTAGAGCCCGCCTTTGTTTTGTACGGTTGCGTACAGCGCGCGGAGGGGGCCCGGGTCCGTACGTTCGCGTACCTATCGAGGCAGTCCGCGTCCGATAGGCTTTTTGTCGAGTCTCCTGTCGGACGCAAAAGGAAATCCATGGCGAAACCGAGGCCGGCCGCGGAGCGCGGAAACCGCTTGCTTGCAGCCCTTCCGGCATTGGAATACGCCCGCTTGAAGAAGTCTCTCGAGATCGTCCGGCTCGAGCGCCGGAAAGTGCTGCACGAGCCGGGCACGCCGATGGGTCGCGTTTACTTCCCCCGGACCGCCGTGGCCTCGATGGTCACGACAATGGAGGACGGTTCCACCGTCGAGGTCGCGACGATCGGGAATGAAGGAATCGTTGGACTCCCCGTTTTTCTGGGGACGGAGACGATGCCGATGGAGGTCTCCATCCAGATCGACGGGGAAGCCGCCTGTCTTTCGGCGTCGGCTTTCAAAGAGGCTGCGAGGAACGGAGGTGCCCTCCGGCCTCTCCTCGAGAGGTACACGCAGGCGCTGCTTTTTCAGATCGCTCAATCGGGCGCCTGCAACCGGCTTCATCCCGTCGATCAGAGGTGCGCGCGCTGGCTGCTCCTTTCTCACGACCGCGTCCCGGGCGATGCGTTCGCGTTGACGCAGGAGTTTCTGTCTCAGATGCTGGGGGTGCGCCGCGCCACGGTGACCGCGGCGGCTAGTATTCTCCAGCGGGCGGGCTGCATCCGGTACCGCCGCGGCGTGATCGAGATCACCGACCGGCCCGGGCTCGAACGCGCATCGTGCGAGTGCTACAGGGTGATTCGCGACGAGTACGAGCGACTGATCCGATAGTAGCTCCAGCGGCGCCCCGCATACTCGCGGAAAGGGTCGCCGCTCAAACCAGCGCGCCCTGCGTACTCGCCGCTAGAGAGTCGAGCGTTTCATTCAGCGGCTGTCATCCGGGAGCGGAGCGGAGGACCCGCCTCCGCTATTTCACGGCCGCAGGTCCTCCGTCGCTCCGCTCCTGAGATGAGATCTGTCTTGCCGTGTGGGATCGAACCGTTCAGCGCCTGTCGGCCTCGGCTGAGAAACCACCGAACGGATTGCTGTCGGGCGCGGGGTCATCGTCTTTCTCGAACTCGATCGACAGGGTCTCGTCGTCGTCGATCTGCGAGGATCCAAACCCGCGGCCCGGTCGAAACCCGCCGAGCGTGTGCCGCCGGGGGTCGTCCACGTCTTCGCGGCCGCCGATGTCGCGCCAGTCCTGTATTGCCATCGCTTCCTCCGCTGTCTTCCTGCCCGCTCGTCAGTGCAACGCGCGTTCCCTTTCGTTTTGAACCTGTGGCCGGGACGGTCGAGCCTGCGTAAGTCACTGAAGTCAGACATCTTGGGCAAACCGGGACGGGAACCCCGACATCGGGCCTGCCACAGGATGTGACGTGAACTAGACGCCTTGAAGCCCGATGGCCGACCATCTTTGTCGGCCTGTCCTCAGGTTCCGCCCGGTGGGGAGGGGGCGTGGAGGAGAGGCGATGGCAGCCTGGTGTCCGACTCGCCTAGGTGTCGCGGCTAAGGAGGTTGTTCACCCTTGACGCGGGTGGTTTATCACCGAGTGCGGAGTGTCGACGATGGAAATTGTAGTAGTGAAGCCACCGGGGCAGAGCAGAGCGTCGGCGAGCGGAGGAAGTGTAGGGAC
>JBBROA010000128.1:0-10757 GCA_038229875.1 Thermoanaerobaculia bacterium
GCCGCCGGCGCCGCCCCCCGCGGCCGTCTCGACGACGGGCATGCTGCGGCTGCTCTTCGACTCACCCCTCTCCGAGGGACACGTGATGGTCGCGGTGAACGACCAGATCCTGCTGCGCAAGCAGTTTTCCTTCAAGCGCAAGGACGGACTCTTCAAGACGGTCAAGGAACGCGGCACCGTCGACGAGTCGATCCCCGTCAAAGCGGGCGCGGCTTCGGTGAAGGCCGCTCTCGGCAGCCAACCAAGGCGGCAGGGCTCCGGTCGCGGCATAGGTCTCGAGCCCGGCGGTGCTCATCCGGTTGAACTTTTCCTGAACGGAGCTCTGCGTGACGTCCAGCTGCATCGACTGAGCCGCCTTGCCCTCGGCGCGGTCTGCGAGCTCCCGAGCCCCGGCCAAGTCTCCGCTTGCGGCCTGATCCGCCGAGGAGGCCTCATGTCTCTTTCGAGGGACACACCTTTCTCTTACACCGTCCTGGAATATCTTCCCGAGAATTGACAGCGGGCACCGCCTGAGGCGGGTCGGTTTTTCTTACGTCAACTCCTCGCGGGAGGAAAGCAGTCGGCGGCCCCTCCGGCGTTGAGGCGTCGAAAGTGGCTCACTCGGTCGTTCCGCATCACCTGACAATAGGCCTTCGACTCCATGAAGCGCCGCACGAGTTCCTCTCTGACAATGACCGTCTCTGGCGTAGTATCGAACGAGCGCGCGATCCACACGTCTTCATACTTGCTGACGTTATCCCATAGTTTTTGGAAATCGGTTCCGCGCCCAAAGCAGACGACGAGCGTCTCGGGATCGAGCTCATAAATGACCGCACCGGGGTTTGTCCGGCCCATGCCCTCATCGACGACCACAATCTGGGATGCCGATCTCGTCCGACTCACCGTCTGTGCGAGGCTCCGAATGCCGCCCTGGTACGGAATCACAGACCCCTCTTCAAAGCCCCAATTAATCCCCAGGAGGAACATCGTCGCTACGATGAGCACCCCTGCAGAACGCATCCACCCCGAGCGAAGACTAACAAGGGCATGGCACAGAATGACAACCAGGGGCGGGCCTGCAAACATCAAATACAACGGGTACATGCTCCGCTTGCCGAAAAGGACATCCAGTGTCAGCAACCCGATCGATGGGGCCACGGCCAGTCCCCCAAGGAGGGCCCAGAACTTCCCGTCATCTTCCCGGCGCCGCCCCGCCGCGAGATAGACAGCAATTCCGATGAGCGCGGGAACACCGATGATGGCGATCGGATTCAGCAGGCGGTTGTTGTAGGATGGATCCCAGAGCACTCCGAGGTTCCCCTTGAGCATCATGCTCAACTCACTGCCCCAACCCGGGAATCCCGCGTTCTGGTCCGGTCGGGCGTGCAATTGATTCCGGATCAAGGCCGGCGCCGCGACGAGACCGAGCAGCAGCGTCAACAAGGGGGCTCCGATGGCCAAGGCGCGGGACGACCGCCTTGAATTGAGGCAGAACCATCCGACAATCACGGCTACCGGAAAGAGGCTCAGGTAATGCGTGTGGAACGCCAGCCCGCAGAACAGCGACATGGCGATCGCGCAGGCTGCCGCACGTCGGCGGTTGCGGGGCATGATGTCGACGGCCACGTAACCGCACAGTGCGGCAGCGACAATCAAAAACATCGCCAGCGCATAGTTTCGTGCGATGCTTCCCATGAATACGGCGCCTGTCGACACGGCGTAAATAACGGTTGGCACCAGCGGACGCCTCGCCTGCGCCACTCGAAGCAGCATATAAAGCGCGAGAACGGTGCCGACGGAATACAGCAGCGACAGGCCCCGCGCGGCCTCGATCGAAAAGCCCATCACCCATCGCCACAGGGCGAGGGACCAATAGTATAAAGGCGGATGGATGTCCGTCTGCCGCAAATCCTCGGCAATGGCCGCGAAGGTCCCGGTCCCCAGATATAACTTCGTCGCCTCCCGCGCCCGTTCCGGCGTTCGTGGCCACGCCGGATGAGGATGTCCCGATACCTGAAGTAGCGATACCGCCTCATCGTCCCAAATTGCACGGCCGGAGACGCCGGGCAGCCGAACAGCCACCGTGAGTGCGAGGACACCTATCAACAGCGCCGCCTGCGAGGATGTTGCCGGCCACAACGCCGTCAGAAGCACGATCAGCAGAACGAACAATATCAACAGGGCAATTCCGTTCCATTTTGTGATGTAATGTGCCAGCGGATAAATCACCGGCTGACGAAGAAGACCGTTCAAAGATGGCAGGCTTGCCCGGTGGTAGATTCGGGCAATGAGGTGCGGAAGGAACAGGTACGTGGCGATTGCCCACAAACCGCCCACTGAAGCCAGCGCGATTACAATATGACGCCATTTCACATCGGGCACTGTCTCATGCATCTGGTCGGAACCTCTCGAAGTCGTTGAATGTGTCAAACAAATGGCAGTGTCGGCGCAACAGGCGTCGTGTGCTTCACTGGTATTTCGCAGCGGCCCTCTTCGTCAGACGTTGGGGCGTGCGCGGACGTACCCCGCTCTCTCGCATACTAGCTGAACGGTAAGAGCATACTGCTTCTGTTCATCTCTCGGCTCCCGTCCGGGACTCTCACCAACGTGACGACGATCGATCCCGATATCCAGAGCGGATTGGCGTTCCGGGCCGCGGTGCGGTACGAGCGTCAGATTATACGTATTCGAGGAGCTTCGACTTGCGGGAATTTCTTCTTTAGTGCTCCGCAGAACAACTCCGACATTGTGGCGGAGCGGGGCCGATCCGACAACGACCAGCGACATCGCATGAGCCTTTCCGGAACGGCCATTTCGCCGGTGCGCGCCGGCGGAAACGTCTGGGGCGCGCTCGCGTAACGGAGGGAGATCTCGGGCATCTTCATCTACCCCTCCGCCCTGGCTTACAAGATCCAGCGGCCGTTCGATCGCAACGGCGATTCGACCTGAACGACCGGCTGCCGGGGTCGGAAAGAACGCCGGAAAAGGCTTCGACTTCGAGTCCGTCGGTCTGCGACTCGCCCGGCGCTTTCCTCTGGCCCGCGGCGTTGGAGTGTGGAGGTAGTCCTGGAGCCGTTCAACATTCTCAATCGAAAGAACGACCAGGTCCCGAACAACTCCTTCGGATCGCCGACGTTCGGACAGCCGACCGCGGCGGGCGATCCCCTCCAGCCTCAGCTCGGAGGGCGCGTTACGTTTTGAGCTGACGCTTTGGCCGACGGTCCAAAGCTGAAGTTAGACTGCCCGAATGCGATTGCGGATCTCGGCAGCGTGCTCCGACGCATGCGGGGTGCAGGTAGACGGCGATCTCGACACCGATACCCGCGAGTTCATTCACAGACTCCGGGTTCCTCAAGGCTCGGAGAAGCTCCTGGCCGAGCCCCCGACCGAGGTCGTTCCCGCGCATCTCGTGACCTTCGCTCCGGAGACTTCCGCATGGTCCACGTGGGCGATCGAGTGTCCGCTCTGCCACCGGAAGATCGAGATCGCCCGCGATCCTTCTTGACTTACGCCTCTTTTGCGCCCACACTGTTCGAGTGGGCCGATGGGCCGTTCCTGATGGCCAGGGGACGGCCGCGGTGGTTCCCTCGGCCTTTCAATCTTTTTGGCTCCGCAGGTCGTTTCGAGCCGTGTTGTTCGGAAATTTCTTAATTCGCCTGATTTTAATAAGGCAAGAGGCGTGAATTGAACCTCACCAAACGGCAAAAAGAGATTCTCGACTTCATCCGTTCGTACCGGGAAGAACAGGGCATTTCTCCGACCCAACGCGAGATTCGCGAAAAGTTTCAGCTCTCTTCGTTCGGGACCGTCCAGAAGCATCTCAAGCGGCTCGAGGAGAAGGGCGCGCTGTCCCGGCAGTGGAACCGAAGCCGGGGGATCTCGCCGGCCGCGGAACCGGGGAGCGCCCGCGAGATCTCGCTCCTGGGAACCGTTGCCGCCGGCCGGCCCATCGAGCCCTTCCCCGACGACGAGACGATCGAAGTGCCGGCCTCGCTGCTGGGAAAGGGAGAACACTTCGTGCTCCGCGTGCGCGGCGATTCGATGGTGGAGGATGGAATTCGTGACGGCGACTACGTCGTGGTGGCGCGGCGCGCGAGCGCCCAGAACGGACAGACCGTTGTCGCCCTGGTCCGCGGCGAAGCGACGTTGAAGCGTTACTACTCGGAGGGCGCGCGGATTCGCCTTCAGCCCGCAAATGCCGCGATGAAGCCGATCATGGCCGACGCCCGGGACGTCACGGTCCAGGGCGTCGTGACGGGGCTCATCCGCGACTACGCGAGCGCGTAACGCGCCGGATCGGCCGCAGCCGCGGCTTGCCGCGCGAAGTCTTCGCGTCGTTGCCCGCGCTCCCATCGGGTAGAATCGGCCGCCCCGGGGCGACGTACCCAAGTGGTTAAGGGAGAGGTCTGCAAAACCTTTATTCGGCGGTTCGAATCCGCCCGTCGCCTCCAGATTTCCCTTCCGTACCAGTCCCGTAAACCCTCCCCGTCATTTCGGGAGACGTCGCGCGCTACGAGCCGTTCGCCACGAAAAAGAAGAGCCCCCGTAGCCCGATCCGCGTTTCCTTCGTCTGGCGAATGCGCAGACCCTGCTCCCTCATCAGCCCTGCGGCCGGCAACGCCTCCCGGCGAACCGGTCTCCGAATGGGCGCCGTGGCGTGCGTCGCGGAGCGGGCGAGAGGGTGACACGCTCGAAAATTCCGAGACGGAGTTCCCATTTCGATCCGAAGGCGTGATCAAGATCACCCGGAAGCTGGACGCCGCAACACAGCTTGCGCGCGCTCCGAGAAGTGTCTCCCTTCGATCTTGCGGCTCGGGGACGAAGCCCGCACCGAGGAACAGGCGCTCGCCCTGGCCGTCTGGGAAGACGCTTCCCGCTGATCCCGGATTGGCTTCTCGGCTGCTTCGCTGATGCCCTGATCTCCTGATCGGCCATCGAACGAACGCAAGTCGTTTCGAAGGGCGGACGCGGACGCCGGCACTGAGGATCTTTTCCCAGTCGATCGTCGCCCGAATCCCCACGTCGGCTCCCCTCGAACACGCGCGACCGGGCTCCGGTTCTTCGGTCCTCTGCTACCATTCGCGGAAATGCCGGAGTGGCGAAATGGGTAGACGCACGGGACTTAAAATCCCGAGGGCCGAAAGGCCCGTGCCGGTTCGACCCCGGCCTCCGGTACCAGGGCCGGCGAGTTTCCGATGAGCCACGTCCTCGCCAGCGACCTCCAGGAGCTCGAGGAGAGCATCGGATATACGTTCCGCGATCGCGATCTGCTCGTCCGCGCCGTCACGCACAAGTCGTACAGCAACGAGCGGCGCGACCTTCCTTCACCGAACAATGAGCGGCTCGAATTCCTGGGAGACACCGTCCTGGGATTCGTGGTCGGCGACCTCATCTACCGCAATTTCCCGAACCTGCAGGAGGGGGCGCTCTCGAAGATCAAGGCGCACCTCGTCTCGGCCGCGACCCTTTCATTGAAATCGCGGGCCCTCAAGATCGGCCGTTTCCTGCGGATGGGAACGGGCGAAGCGCGCTCGGGCGGAGGCGAAAAGCTCTCTCTGCTCGCCGATGGTTTCGAAGCGATCGTCGCCGCGGTCTATCTGGACGGGGGTCTGCCCGCGGCCGGCCAGTTCATCCAGCGGGTCTTTGCGCCGGACATCGCCGGGATCGACCTCGCCGATCTCTCCTTTCATGATTACAAGACGGCGCTTCAGGAATCCGCGCAGGCACTCGGGCTCCCGCTCCCGGACTACCGGATCGTCGACGAGTACGGGCCCGATCACGAGAAAGTATTCGTCGTCGAAGTGTTCTGGGACGGAGAGACCTTCGCGCTCGGCACCGGAAACTCCAAGCGGGAGGCTCAAAGAAAAGCCGCGAAAGAGGCGCTGAAGAAGCTCGGGCACCTGCCGGCGTAAGGGCGTCCGGGAGACCCGGATCGCCTCGCCGCCGGGCCCTTTCGCGGAAGGCGGTCGTCAGGAGTCAGGAGTCCGTCAGGGCGCCTTCGCGAGCCGGGTCAGGAAACTGTCGGCATCCTCGAAGCCGACGAGCCTCAGGTCCTTCCTCTCCTGTCCCGCCGCGTCGAGAAAGACGAGCGTCGGAACTCCGAGGATCGCGTACTTGTCGGACAGCGCCGCCACTTCCGGAGAGCCGGAGCGGGTCAGGTCCGCCTTGTAGAGACCGCGTCGAGAAAGCTCGGCGCGCACGCGGGGATCGCTGAACGTCTTTTCCTCGAGCTCGCGGCAGGGCACGCACCAGTCGGCCGCGAAGTCGATCACGGCGGGTTTTTTCCCGGCGGCGATCGTGTCCGCCGCGTACGGCCGCCACGCGAGCCCGTCCGCGGCGTGTGCGGGGCTCCGGGGTCGGAAGAAAACGGCGGCGGCAACGAACAGAAGGGCGGCGAACGCGCGCAGCGCCGGTTTCCAGCCGCTGCCGCGGAACGCGAGGAACGCGGCCGCGAGAAGCAGCACCGCCGGCAACAGCCAGTCCGCAAACGGGCGGGGCAGAGCGGGCCGCAGGAAGTACGCCGCCATGGCAAGCAGCACCCAACCGAAGACTTTCTTGACCGACTCCATCCACATGCCCGCGCGGGGCATGCGCGAAAGACTTCCAGAAAACGCGCCGAGAAAGAGGTAGGGGAGGCCGAGGCCGAGCGACAGGACGAAGAAGAGCAGAAATCCTAGCCCGGCCTGCTGTCGCGCCGCGACGAAGGCGAGGAGCCCGAGCACGAAGGGCCCGACGCAGGGCGCCGCGACCACGCCGACGAGCAGACCCATGCCGTACGCTCCGGCGGCGCCGGAACGGGCCCCCGCCTTCTGCATCAGCGCCGTCGGCATCCGGAGGTCGTACAGCCCGAACATCGAGAGCGCCAGCACGACGAGCACCACAGCCACTCCCGCGAGGACCCACGGGGACTGAAGCGCGGAACCGAAGAGCCTGCCGGACAGAGCCGCCGCGACCCCGAGCCCCGAGTACATCGTGCACATGCCGAGGACGTAGATCGCGGCAAGGCGAAACACGCGCCGACCGTCGCCCGCAGCCTGGCCAGCGAAGAACGAGAGCGTCAGCGGGATGACGGGATAGACGCAGGGTGTGAGGTTCAAGGCGAGGCCGCCGGCGAACAGAAGCAGCAGGACGAACGGGAGTCCCCGCCGGTTCAACTGCTCCTCGAAATCCGCGGAAGCTCCGGCCGCGCGCGTGGCGCTCGTTTCGGCTGGTGGCGCGGCGGACAGAGGGACGGCGCCTCCGGTGAGCGCCGCTGCGGAGCCCTTCCCCGACGCCTGCGTCTGGAAGGTCAGGGAAGCCGGCGCGAAGCACTGGCTGTCGTTGCACGCCTGGAAGTCGAGCGTCCCGGAAAAAGCGGTCGGGGCCTCTCCGGTCCACGAAACCGGGACCGTCACCGTGAAGGCTCCTTCGTAGACGGAGAGGGGCTTCTCGGCAAAGGAGAACTTCTTCGACTGCCCCGGCGGATAGACCGGGGTCGCGGCGGCCGAACCCCCGGGAGCGTTGACCTTGACCGACGTGGGGATCAGGTAATCCTCCGTCGGCGTATGGCTGTTGACGTGGTACCCGGCCGCAACTGTCGCTGTGATCCGTAGCGACGCCGCGTTCTTTCCGGAGCCTTCGACCGCCGCGGAAACGGAGACGAGATCGGCGGGCTTTGGAGCGGGCGAGCCCGGCGCGGCGATTGCGGCCGCGAACAGGATTACGAACGCCCCGGCGCGGCGCGCCCTCATGGATTGGACGGAGGCGCCGTCAGCCGCGTGAGCATCGCGTTGACCTGCCCGATGTAGGGAGAGTTCGGATGGTCTTTCTGGAACTTCTTGAACAGCGCGAGCGCCTCGGCGGGCTTGTTCTCGGCGAGCGGAAGCTGCGCGCGGAAAAGCTCGGCCCGCTCGCGCCTGCGCGCATCGCGCGTGCTCGCAAGCACCCGCTCGATCGTCCGCCGCGAGCTGGCGATCTGCCCGAGGTCGAGCTCCACGGCGGCGAGGATCTCGCGGGCCTCGTCGCGAACGGCGGCGGGCGCCCCCGGAACGGACGCCGCCCTCTGGAGGCGGGGAAGCGCCGCCGCGGAGTCGGATCGCTGATACAGCTCGCGGCCCGTCTCGAGCGCTTCCTTCGCGAGAAGTTTCGCGATGTCCTGGGACTCGACTCGTTTCGCAAATGCCCGATACGCGGCGGTGTCATGGGAGATGTGCTGGTAGAACTCGGGGGCGCTCGTGAATCCCTGCATCAGGAACACGATGCGGCCCTCCGGCGTCGTGACGAGCACGGCGGGCGTCTCCCGTACGCCGTAACGGCGGGCGAGCTCCCGCCCCTCGCCGGACGTCATCGAGACCTTGACGGGCACCATCGGCAGGAGAACCGCTTCGAACTGGAAGGCGGGGTAGAGCAGCGCATCCATGCGCCGGCACTGCCCGCACTCCGAATCGTCGAACTCGACGTAAACGAGCTTGCTCTCGGCGCCGGCGCGGGCCCGGGCCTCGTCGGGGGTGGCGGCCCAGCGGGCATTTCCGGGACTGCTGACCGAACCGGACGGACGCGCCGGCGCCGGCGATCCGGCAGCGGGTGTGGAAACCGCTTCCTGCCCGGCCGCGGACACAGCGAAGCCCGCGAGATACAGGACGATCAGGGTTCTCAAGCGAGCCTCCAGTCTGCGGCGGGAAAACGGGCGGACGACTTCGGGCATTCCCGGAGGGCACGCTGCGGGGGCTCCTGGGGCGCCTCGAAGACTGCGGACCCGGCTCATGGGCCGATGATGTCTCGCCAGTCGCCACCCGAGCAAGCGTGGGGCGCGTGACACTCTCGGCGCCGCCGCGCGGCCCGGCCGAAAGCCGTTGTCAGGTCCCGGGAATCCCGCTACACTCGCGGCCCGGTGAGAACGCCCAGGTAGCTCAGTTGGTAGAGCAAGGGACTGAAAATCCCTGTGTCGGCGGTTCAATTCCGTCCCTGGGCACCAAAGATCGGCCGTCTGGCGTGAGCGTTAGCGTTAGCGTCAGCGGTCAAGCGCCAGTCCCGGGCCCGTCGCCAGCGCCCTTAAACGACAACCGAGACCTGAAAGCCGAAGACCCGGAACTCTCATGATCCTCAAAGTCGCCAAGCTCGGCGTCAAAGTGCTCCGAGCCCCCTCCCAGGACGTCGATCCGAAAGCGCTCGCGCGCGGGGACTACGAAGCGTTTCTGGCCGACCTCGAGGACACGATGCGCGAGTACGAGGGGACCGGGATCGCCGCGCCGCAGGTCTTCACGCCGCTTCGGGCATTTCTCTACGAAGTGTACCCGGAGAAGCGCAAGCGAAAGGAGCAGGAGGTCCCGCTGACGGCCCTCTTCAACGCCTCCTACGAGGGTGTGGGCACGGCGAAGGAGACCGATTCCGAGGGATGCCTGTCGGTTCCCTTCCTCTGGGGAGGCGTCGTGCCGAGGTTCGAGACCATCCGCGTGCGCGCCCGGGACCGGTCGGGGAGGCCGGTGGATTTCGAGGCGACGGGTTACCACGCGCGGGTGCTGCAGCACGAGATCGATCATCTGGACGGGATCGTCTACCTCGACCGGATGCCCGATCTCCGGTCCCTCAAGTACACCGTCAATTTCGGCTGAAGGTTGACGCGCCGGACGCGCGCGGCCGCCCCGTCAGGGTAAGTTCCGGCTGCTTGTGAAAATTTTCACATTCGCGTCGCGGTTGTTATGATCCGGAAGAGGTGACGATGTTCGGTCGAGGGAAACAGTTGCCGGTCCATGGCGCGGCGCCCGCCGACTCGGGGCCCGCGGACTTCCTGACCACGAAGCTCGAGACGATGGTCGGCTGGGCGCGCTCCAACTCTCTCTGGCCGCTCCCTTTCGCCACGGCCTGCTGCGGAATCGAATTCATGTCCGTCGTGTCGTCCCACTACGACCTGTCGCGCTTCGGGGCGGAGGTCGTCCGCTTCTCCCCGCGCCAGGCGGACCTGCTGATCGTCGCGGGGACGGTGGTCGACAAGCTCGCGCCGACGCTCCGCAGGATCTACGACCAGATGCCAGAGCCGAAGTGGGTGATCTCGATGGGCGTTTGCGCGTCCTCCGGCGGGTTCTACCGCGCGTACCACGTGACGCAGGGGATCGACGAGATCATCCCGGTAGACGTCTACGTGCCGGGCTGTCCCCCCACTCCCGAAGAGCTGATGCACGGGATCTTCGAGCTGCAGCGGAAGATCCAGTCCGGCGAGAAATCGCGCGACACGCGGTCGGCGCGGTTTGCCGAAGGCGACAAGTACGCGTGGTCGCCGGGGGAACGCACGCCGGAAGAGGCGGCGGTCCCGGTCAAGCCCGCGTCGTGACGTCGGAAGGCGTGAAGGCGTGAGCACCCCAACAGTCGTCGAGCCGTCGACCCTCTCGGCGCAATCGGAGAAGTTGCGGGGAAGGCTAGCGCAATCTCCGCTCGCCGGGCTCGTCGAGGTTTCGGATCTCGATATGACCGTCCTCGAGGTCGCGCCGGAGAACTGGTTCGCGCTCGCGCTGTTTCTCCGGGACGACCGCGCTTGCCTCTACGACCTGTATATCGACCTCGCCGGAGTGGACAACCTGCGCCGCGCCGGCCGCAAGACGCGATTCGAAGCGGTCGTCCACCTGCATTCGCTGACGAACAACGAGCACATCCGCGTCAAGGTGCTGCTGCCCGATCCCGAGAAACCCGTGCTGCCGAGCGTCATCGAGGTCTGGCCCGCCGCGAACTGGTTCGAGCGCGAGGCGTACGACCTTTTCGGGTTCGACTTTACCGGGCACCCCAACCTGCGTCGCCTCCTCTGCCAC
>JBBROA010000129.1:0-10705 GCA_038229875.1 Thermoanaerobaculia bacterium
AAGAGGGAAGACCGCTACGCCTCGGCCGAGGATTTCGACCGCGACATCGTCCACCTGAAACAGGCGATGGATTCGGCGGCCGAGTCGGCGACCACCGTCGCCTTCTTTGCGAAGGCGCGCGGGAGCCGCGACGGCGAGACCGGAATAACGCCGAGCGCGCAGAACCGCCTCGACCGCCGCTTCGTCGCGCATCCGACGCCGAGCCCCTCGAATTCTTCGCGCATCACGGACAGGGTCGCAGAGCAGCCGACCGCCATGATCCCGCCCCCGGAGTCTCGAGCCACCGAGCCGTTTCCCGTGCCGGCGCCGGCGCGGGCCCCGGCCGGCCGGCGGCGCGCCCTGCTCGGGATCGCTGCGGCCGCCGCGGTGCTGGCCGGGGCGGTCGTCGTCCTCCGCGGACGGTCGCCTCAGGCGCCGTCGGCCGTGGCGACCCGCGCGGCTCACGCTGCGATGGCCGCCGCGCCCTCCGAGGCGGTTCCAACGCCGCCCCCCGAGCCCACGATCGCGCCCACTCGGGCGCCCGTCGAATCAGCGGCGAGCCCGGCGGCCGCGAGCGTTCCCCCTCCCGCGATCGCGGCTCCTGCGCGTCGCACTCCGGCGCCCCGTGTCCGACCCACCCGTGTCGCGCCGACCCCCGAGAGGATCGCGCGGAGGATCGAGGCTCCGGCGCGCGACGCGCCGGCCGTTCCGACGCCGGCGCCCAACCCGCCCTCTTCCGCCTCGAACCCGGCTCCCCCGCCGCTACGCCTCGCAACGGCCGCTCCGGCCGAGGCCGGCGCCCGGGAACCGGAGCCGAGGACGGCCTCCCCACCGGACGCCGATCGGATACGGGAGGTCATCTCCCGTTACGAACGCGCTCAGAACACGCTCGACGCGGACCTGTACGCCCGAGTGTATCCGCGTGTGAACCGGGCCCGCGTTCAGTCCGCATTCGACGAGTTTCGATCGCAGACCGTTTCGATCGATCAGGTCCGGGTCGAAGTGGCCCCGGGCGCCACCCGGGCGACCGTGCGCCTCCACGAGCGTAGGGTCGCGGTCCCCCGTGTCGGCAGCGAGCAGCGGATCGACGCGAATCGCAAGATCATGCTCCAGAAGGAACACGACATCTGGGTGATCACCGGCCTCGAGTGAACGGCTCGCCGGACGGCGCGTCTCAAAAGCTGTAGTCGAACGCGAGGAGCGGCGCGAACCGGTCCTGAAGCCCTTTCTGGTTGAGAGAGAAAAGCCCGTTGACGGTGATGAGCAGGTTGCCGACCGGGTTGATCTTGAAGCCGGCGGACCCGAGGAGCGAAGTCGAGTCCCGGGTCTCGCTGATGAGCCGCGAAAACGTGGCGGTCTGAATGACCGGCGTCCCGTTGAAATCCGGGTTCGTGTTGTATTGAAACGTCGTGTCGACGACCCGAACCACCTGCGCCTTGCGGAACGTGCGTCCGAGGACGTCGACGGCAAACGTCAGGCGCGGCCCGAGCGCCCAGTCGAAGCCGCCCGTGTAGGAAATCTCATCCGGCACCTTGCGCCCTCCCGACGCGTGGCTCGACCACGCGTAGCCGGCGTTGACGTGCGGAGAGAACGGCCCTGCGTGCAGCGACGCGATGACGAAGCCCCTGACCTGAGTCGCGCCCGTCCCGAGCAGGTCCCGTTCTTCTCCTGTCGGGAGCCGCAGGTCGCCGGCCAGGGCGAGGCCGCCGCGTCCGCCCTGGAGCAGCCGGAACTTGCCGCGCAGGACCACGTCGCCTACTCCCGAAGCGGATCCGCTCTGGCGAAAGCTCTCCGTCGTCCCGCCATTGGTGAACGTGTGGATCGGGGAATTGCCGCCCGTCGCGAGCCGCCGGATCGTCGCGTCCGTCTGGGCGTCCAGGTTGACCCGCAACACCGGGACCGCCAACCCGACGTCCACCCGGTCGGAGATCCCGTACGTCAGAACGAACGCCGTGATGTCCGTGTCGACCTTCAGGAACAGGTTGGACGTGATCAAGTCGCCTTCGAAAGGGAACTGGAGATTTCCGTGGTCCCCGTTCGTGTCCTGGTGGGTGAAGACGAGCTTCGCCTGGCCGTCTCGCAGGGCCAACCCGTCGATGTGGTCGAACGTGAAGTGGGTGTAGTTGACGCCGACGTTCATCCGCCCCTTCCCGATCGTGTCGGACCGTTCGGCGTAGATCGGGCCAAAACTTTCCGCCGCGCGCGTGAAAACGCCGAGCGACGGGTCGAAGTTGTAGGTGAACCCGCCGGCGGACGAGGCGAGCGGGAACGAGGAGAGCTGATTGCCGAGCTCGGTGTTGAACCCCTGAAGCGCCTTAAACTGGGGAGAGTCCGCGCCGATGAAATGCGCGGAGTGGGAGAACCCCGTCGCGGGAGTGGCAAGCGTGATTCCCTCGCGGAGAAAGTCCGTCAGCAGGTCGCGAAGATTGAAGGACTGCGCGTTTGCCGGCAGCGGAAGAAGACCCGCGAGAAGAAACGTGATGGCGAGACGGCGCAGACTCATGGTGATGCCTCCAGCCAGTGGGTTTTCCGGCAGAGTAAGCACTCGAGAACCCGCGGTCAAGCGAAAACCCGGAGCATCAGCGCCTAGAAAGCTTCCGATATTGCTGGAGGTGCCGCAGCGCCGCCGCCGTCTCTCCGAGCCGCACGCACAGGTGCGCGGCGTTGTAGTGGGCGTCGCGGTTTTCCGGATCGAGCGCGATCGAGCTCGCGTACGCCTCGAGGGCGGCGCGCGTCTCGCCGACGTCCTCGAGCGCGACCCCGAGGTTGAAGGCCGCCGTCGCGTTCGCCGGGTCGCAGGCGAGCGCCTGACGGTATTGCGCCTCCGCGGCGACCGCGTCTCCGGATTCGTGGAGAAGCCTGCCGAGATTCACCCGCGCGTCGGCATGACGCGGCGCGAGATCGAGCGTGCGGCCGTAAGCCTGCTTCGCCTCGTCGGGCGCCGTGGCCTCGAGGTCGCACCCCAGTGCGAACCAGTCGGCGGCCGTCATCGCCTCGGAATCGAGGCTCGCTTCGCGAAAAGCCCGTCGCGCGAGTGGCGCGACCTGGTGCGCCAGCTCCGCCACCCCGAAGTCGAAGAGCGCCTGGCCCGACTCCGCCTGCCAGAGACCGTCGCCATCCGCCACGACGACCTCGTCGCCGTGGGCCGCTATGCGCAGCCCGGTCAGCCGCCGCCCCGACGGGAGCTGCGCGCGCAAACGGCCGAGGGAGCGCCGCACGCGCCTCGCGGGCAGACCGGCGGCGAGGAGCCCCTTGGCCGTGCGCAGGAACACGAGGTCCGGAAAGGAAAACCGAAGGCGTTTCCCGTTCACGCGCTCGGGCTCCAGAAATCCGGACCGCACGTACGAGCGCACCTGCGCCTGCGTCAGGCCCAGGATCTGCGCGACTTCGCGGGTTCCGTAGCTCATGAAAGGTCGGTCGAGGGTTCAGCTTTCAGCGTTCATCGTCAGAGTTGAGGGCGTAAGGACTGATAACCGACAGCCGACAGCCGAGCGCTGGCATGATGGCCGGCGCGGCCGGTTACGCGATCGAGCGGGGAGGATAAGAGAGGAAAGAGGAGCGGGATCAGCGACAACGGACGACGGTCTTTATTTGCCCCTGCCGGTACCGGTCTTCTTCTCGGGCTTCTCGGTTTTCGCGGATGCGGCCCGGCGGGGCGGCTTCCGGCTCTCCTCCGCCGGAGCGGGAGCTGCGCCCTTGCGGCGCGGGCCGGCGGGAGCGGCGGCGAGACTTCGGCGGAGCGCCTCCATCAGGTCGATCACTTCCCCGCTCTTCGGCCGGGGCGATGAGGAGATCTCCTGCCCCGTCTCGATCTTCAGGCGAAGCTGCTCCTGGATGCGCTTCTTGACCTCGTCCTCGTACTCCTCGGGCTTGAAGCGGTCGGTCGCCCGCTGCTCCACGATCATCGTCGCGAGCTTCAGCTCCGAGTCCTTGACCTCTTCCTTACCGAGCTCCACTTCGGAGATCGACCGGACTTCGTCGGCGTACAGGAGCTGCTGCATGACGAGGCCGCCCTCGACCGGACGGATCATCACGAGGTACTGCTTTCCGCGGGCGGCGTACTTGGCGAGCGCGACCCGGCCGGTGTCCTGGAGCGCCTTCGAGAGCAGCCAGTAGGCTTTCGCGCCGCCCTTCTCGGGCCCGAGGTAATACGCCTTGTCGTAATACACGGGATCGATCGCGGCGATGGGGACGAACTCGGTGACGTCCACCTGCTGAGTCGATTCCTCCTCGAGAGCCTTCAGCTCGTCCGGAGAAAAGAGCACGTACTGGTCCTTGGAAAACTCGTATCCCTTCGCCATCTCGTCCCGCGGGACGACGATGTTCTCCTCTTTCGGGCAGATGTACTGCTGCTTGACCCGGGAGCCGCACTTGGCGTGGAGGAGGTTGAACGAGATCCCCGCCGAGCTGTTGGCCGCGGAATAGAGCTTCACCGGGATGGAGACCAGCCCGAAGGAGATGTTGGCGTTCCCGATGGCTCGAGCAGTCATGGACGCCGAAAGTGTAACAAAAACGAGGGGTTTACGCGCCGAGAATGTTGACGAGCTCCTCGGCGAACCGCGGACCGTTCGCGTTGTCCTCGTGCTTGAAGTAAACGAAGGCGTCGCTCCACGCCTGTTCCCGGATCCGCGCCGCCCACGCCGCGAGGGTGTCGGGCCCATAGTCCTGGCGTCGAAGCCGCAGGTACCCCCAACCGGTTGTGGCGACGGTCGGGGTCGCCAGGTCCTCGTCCTCCGCGATGCAGAGCGCCGCACCCGCGTTCCGGAGAACCTCGTAAACTTCGTCGTCGAACCACGAGACGTGCCGGAATTCGAACGCGGCGCGCGACGCGGCCGGAAGAAGCGGCAGGAACGCGGAGAGCCGGGGAAGGTCCTTCTTCAGATTCGGAGGCAACTGGAAGAGGACCGGCCCGAGGCGGTCTCCCAGGGTCGCGGCCACCTGGTAGAAGTACGCGACCGACTCGCCCGCGTCTTTGAGCCGCGAGCGGTGGGTGATGCGCTGAGAGGCCTTCAACGCGAACGTGAAGCCATCGGGCACCTGTTCGGCCCATCCCGCGAGCACGGCCGAATTCGGCATCCGGTAGAACGTGTTGTTGATCTCGACCGTCGAGAACCGGCCCGCGTAGAAGGCCAGCATGCCCGCGGCGGGCAGCTCTTCCGGGTAGAAGGGTCCCTTCCACTCCTTGTAGCTGTACCCGCTGGTTCCGAGGCGGATTCGCATCTCGCGGAGACTGTAGCAGGGCGCGGGGCGGCGGGCGGCGGGCGGCGGGCGGCGGGCAAAACAAAATAGCCGGAGGAGCGAAACCTCTTGCACGGGTCCCTCGTATTGAATGTCTATATGAGCCCCGTTTTCCGATGACTGCCCAGACCGCCCTGCTGCAGGGGACTCTCGACCTGCTCATCCTGAAGACTCTTTCCGCCGGAGAGCTCCACGGGCTCGGGATCTCGCGGCGGATCGGCCAGGTGACGCACGGCGCGTTCGAGGTGAAGCCGGGCTCCCTTTTTCCCGCGCTCCACCGGATGGAGGACGCCGGCTGGCTGACGTCCTTCTGGGGGGAGTCGGCCGCGCACCGGCGCGCGAAGTACTACCGGCTGACGAAGTCGGGCCGGCAGCAGCTGAAGGCGGAGACGGAAGAGTGGGGCCGCGTGTCGCTCGGGATCGCGATGGCGCTGCATGCGACGTAGCCGGATGCCGATCCTGCCGCGGCTGCGAAACGCCTTCCGCCATCTTCGCGACTCGACGCCGGCGGACCGCGATCTCGACCTCGAGCTCCGCGCACACGCCGAGATGCTCGAGCGGGAAAAGATCGACGGGGGACTGAGCCCGGAAGCCGCGCGGCGCGAGGCGCTCTTCGAGACAGGCGGAATCGAGCAGGTCAAAGAGAGTGTGCGCGAAGTTCGCGCCGGCGCTTTTCTAGCGAGCGTTCTCCAGGACCTGCGCTACGGGGCGCGCACCCTCGCCCGCACGCCCGCATTCACTCTGGCGGCCATTGTCGCGCTCGCGCTCGGCATCGGCGCGAGCACGGCGATCTTCAGCGTCGTCAACGCCGTTCTGCTTCGCCCGCTCCCCTACCGGGATCCCGGCTCGCTCGCCGTGCTGCTGCACAAGGGACGCAATCCCGTCTCCGCGCCGAACTTCCGCGACTGGCAGCGGGAGTCCCGTTCCTTCGCCGCCATGGGCGCCGCGCAGGGGTGGCAGCCGAACCTGATGGGGGGACAAGAGCCGGAGCGCGTCGAGGCCGTGCGCATGACTTCCGAGATGCTTCCGATGCTCGGCGTCCCGCCCTTCCTCGGCAGAGTCTTCGCGCCAATCGAGGATGAGGCTGGCAAGGACCACGAGGTCGTTCTCTCGCACGCCCTCTGGAGGCGGAGATTCGGCGCCGACCGGGGCCTCGTCGGCCGCGCGATCTCTCTCGACGGAGAGCCGTACACCGTGGTCGGTGTGATGCCACCGGAGTTTCGCTTCCCGCCGTTCTGGCAGACCGGCGCACAGCTCTGGGCGCCTCTGGCGCTCGACCGCAATCCCTCTCGCGACGGCAACAGCCTCCGAGTCTTCGCGAGGTTGAAACCGGGCGTGCCGTACGCGGGCGCTCAGGCGGAAATCACCGGATTGACCGGACGCCTGGAGAAGGAGTTCCCGGGAACGAACCGCGACGTTTTCGTGCGGTCGCTCCAGGAGACGGTCGTCGGCCGCGTGCGTCCCGCGCTGCTGGTGCTCCTTGCGGCGGTCGGGTTTCTCCTGCTGATCGCCTGCGGGAACGTCGCCCACATGCTCCTCGCCCGCTCGGCCGCGCGCCAGAAGGAGGTTGCGGTCCGGACCGCGATCGGCGCGTCCCGGGGAAGACTCGTCCGGCAGTTCCTGACCGAGTCTCTGCTCCTGGCGCTGTCCGGAGGAGCGGCGGGACTGCTGCTCGCTCTCGCGGCCACGCGCGTGATCGTCTCTATCCGGCCCCTCGGCCTGCCGTCCATCGACACGCTGTCGCTGGACGTGCGGGTGCTGGCGTTTTCTCTCGTGATCTCGATTGCGACCGGCGTCGCCTTCGGGCTCGCGCCGGCGCTTGCCTCCGCCAGCCGCGACCTCTCCGAGTCTCTGCGCGAGGGGGAACGAGGCTCGACCGAGGGACGCGGGCGCCATCGCCTCCGCAGCATCCTCGTCGGGAGCGAGTTCGCTCTCGCCTTGATCCTCCTCGTCGCGGCCGGACTGATGATCCGCACGTTCGTCGCCCTTCAGGCCGTCGACCCGGGTTTCGACCCCCGGCACGTTCTGTCGATGGTCGTCTCGGTCTCGGGATCTCCGTCGGTGGAGCCCGGGCGCCGGGGGGTCTTCTATCTGCGCGTGCTGGACCGGGTCCGGGCACTTCCCGGTGTCCGCTCCGCCAGCTTCATCAACCATCTCCCGCTCGCGGGGGACATCTGGGGATTTCCGTTCGCGGTCGAAGGGCGCCCGGCGCCGCCCCGCGGGGACGCGCCGACGGCCGCGTACCGGGTGGTTCTTCCCGGCTACTTTCAGACGATGGGGCTTCCTCTGCGGCGAGGCCGCGACATCGCGAGCGCCGACCGGCTCGGCACTCCAGGCGTCGTCGTGGTCAACGAGTGGCTCGCGAACCGATTCTGGCCGGGGGCGGACGCGATCGGAAAACGGATCGCTCTCGGAGGAGGCGGTGATGGTCCTTCCGACTGGCTGACCGTGATCGGGGTCGTGAAGAACGCGGCGCGCAGCGACTGGACCGCGCCCGCGGACTCGGAGATCTACGTTCCCCTTCTGCAGTCACCCCGCTATCTCGAAACAAGGTTCTTCGCGGTCGAATACCTGACGCTCGTCGTGGCCACGTCGGGGGATCCTGCCGCGGCGGCGGGAAGCGTCCGCACCGCGGTCCATTCGATCGACCCGGCCGTGACGATCTCTGAAGTGCAGACGATGGAGCACGCGGTCGGCCAGGCGAACGCTCAGCCGCGCTTCTACCTCATCCTGCTGTCGGCGTTCGCGGCCGTCGCGATCCTTCTGGCGGCCGTCGGAATCTACGGGGTCATGAGCTACGTGGTGTCGAGACGCGCGCACGAAATGGGAATCCGGATGGCTCTCGGCGCGCGGCGAGCGGACCTACTCCGGCTGGTGGTCGGCCAGGGAATGGCCGTCGCTCTCGCGGGAGCCGCGGCCGGTCTCGCCGGCGCGCTCGTTTTGACCCGGCTGATGTCCGGGCTGCTCTACAAGGTGCCGCCGACGGACCTCGCCACGTTTGCCGGAGTGACCGCCGTCCTGATCGGGGTCGCGCTCGCGGCGACCTGGATCCCCGCGAGGCGCGCGACCCGGATCGATCCCATGACCGCGCTTCGCGCCGACTAGCGTCCCCTGTCGCTACACCGACCTGCCGGCCTCCGGAGGAGGACCGGGTATGGCGTCGCTGATTTTGGCGTCATAGGCCGCCCGCGATTCGGGGGTGGAGAGAACGCCGTACGCGACGCGGAGCCACTTCGCGAGAACGGTGAGCTGCCGCCAGCAATCTACGAGCTCCGGGTGCGCCTTGAGCGACGGGTCGAACAGCCGCGAGCGGCTCCGATACGCGGTTTCGATCTCCGCCGGGGTGGCTTTGCGGGGGACCCCGAGGAGATCGTAGTGCGACAACCAGTCGAGCTGTCGGTGCGTCTCGAGCACCAGCTCCCGCGGGGTCCGAAACTGCTGGCGAGGCGCCCGGCTCGGTGATTCCGGCTCTGAAAGCTCTCCCGGCTTCGACAGAACTCCCATCTCGGACGCCTTCTGGAACGCGCCGTCCCCCCGGATGTCGTAGAGATAGGCGGCCGGCTTGCGATCGGACGCGCGGCGATCTTCCGCGCGGCGGTCCTCGGAGCGGCGATCCGCGCTCCGTCGCTCGGGTTCGCGCTGTTCCGCCGCTTCGCGCTCTCTCCTGGCCCCCGAAGACTCCGCGGCGGCCGCTTCCCGGGAATGCATCTCGATCACTCCGGCAAACAGCAGCGAGTACAGGATCTTCGCGCTCGCGCTCCCCGGGATGGATCCCGACTGCAGAAGGTCCCGAAGGTTCGTGTTGCCGTCGATCTGGGAAATGAGCCCGACGGCGTCCTTCAGAAGCCGGAGCGACCCGGTGGACATCGGGTCGCGCGTCAGAGTCGGGACGTCGGAAAGATTTCCGAGAAGCTCCGTGAACTGCTCGCTCTCCGGGATTCGCCGGATCCCCTCGATGATCATCTCCTGCGACAGAGACGTGGCGACGTCGAGCTCCACGGGACCGGTATTCCTCTCGAAGTGGTAGGTCCCGTCCGGCCAGGAGAGCGTCGAGAAGACGATCTGCTCCATCTGCCGCCGCGCTTCGCTGTCGATGACGGCGCGGGTGACAAGACCTTTTTCCACCAGGATCCGGTCGATCCGGTCGTGGCTCGCTTTCTGCGATTCGAGCGCGTCGGCCAGGTTCTCCTCGGAGATGTACCCCCAGCGCACCAGCGTCGCGCCGATCCGATGGTCCTCGCGTGACGAGCGGGCGGCGTACAGCTCCCCCTTTTCGAAAACGAGCTGTCGGACCTGGTCGCCGCGAATCACCGAGAGCGTCCCCGAGAGCTGCTCCCGCTGGAGCTGCCTCATGACGACGAAGAGCGGCGTCGATGACAGGCGCCCCGTGATCTCCGCCCCGCCGTTCGCGCTCAACGACGTCAACTCATCGGCTCGCCGGGCCCGCAGAACCCGTCACGGGGTCTTCCCGGAGCAGAGCGTCGACGATGGCCTCGACGTGGATCCGCGTGGTGTCGAGCACGGGGACACCGGCGACACTGCCATCGCGGAGAAGAAGCGGCAGCTCGGTCCCGCCGAGGATCAGCCCTTCGATGCCGGCGCTCTCGGAAAGACGTCGCGCGATCGCGACGAAGCTCTCGCGGGTCTCCGCGAGAAACTGTCCGGGGACGAGCTCACCCATGTACTTCTCATGAATATAGGCCCGCTCTTCCGGAGGCGGAACGGATATCCGGATTCCCTCGCGCGAAAAGACGGCCGGGTAGAACGATCCCTCCATCGTGAAGCGGGTCCCGAAAAGACCCACGTTCTTAAAACCATGAGACTTAGCCGCCCGGCACGTCTCCTCGACGATGCTGATCAACGGAAGCGAGCACCGCGCCGCCAGATCGTCGAATATGACGTGCGGGGTGTTCGCCGCGAGAGCTCCGAAGCTCGCGCCGGCGGCGGCGAGCCTCGCAAGCTCCGGAAGGACGTACTCGATCACGCGCGGGAAATCGCCGGCGGTCATTGCGTCGATGATTTGCTGGATGTCGACGCTGTTGATCAGGATTGAGGGCGCGGTCCCGTCGGGACGCCGCTCGCGGTAGCGGGAAAGGATCAGCCGGTAGTAATCGATCGTGGACTCCGGCCCGATGCCGCCGATGATCCCCGCGCTCCTCATCGTCTTCCGGATTCCGGGCTCAGCGGTGTCGGGGGACGCCCGGCCCGATCAACCGCAAACCCTGTTCGTCGAAGAGAGGCTCGTCCTGCCCGACCCGCACGAAGAGGACGCGGCGCGCGGGACTGCCCGGATGCGCCTAGAAATACTGGATCCCGTCCGGCGCGTCACCCCAGTCCCCGCAGGGAGGATTGCCGACTTCGTCGGGGTTCTTCGAGAGATCGAGCTCCTTCCGATACGAGGCGTCGGGGACGAACGTGAAACGCCTGACGCCCCTCGCAGCTCGGGCCCTCCGATAGGGCGCCATCACGCAGCGCTTCGCGACGGCCG
>JBBROA010000130.1:0-10644 GCA_038229875.1 Thermoanaerobaculia bacterium
GATTGTGGGGGCTCGAAACGATCACGAGCCGCGTCGCCGGCGTCAACGCGGCGGCGATCCGGTCCGGGTCGAGCCGCCAGGACTCGTCGAACCGCCGCTCGAAGAACCGAACGGACGCGCCCAGCATCGCGGCCGCGGCGGCGAGCGGATCGTATCCGGGCCACTCCGCGAGGACTTCGTCTCCGGGGCGGAGCACGGCGGCGCAGACTAGGAAGTTCGCGCCCGAGCAGCCTGCCGCCGTCGCGACGTGAGAGGGCGGGACGCCGGCGTGCGCGGCGATCGCTTCGAGAAGCGGCGGATACCCGTTCGGACTCTCTCCCTGCAGGTCCACGGCTTCGCGCGCGCCCGGGAGGTCGGCGAGGGTGCAGGCGAGAAGGTTGCTCCCCGCGAGATCGATCCCGGGGACCGGCCGGTTCTTCGCCCAGGCCATGTAGGCGGTCCGGGTCGCGTTCCTCACGAGGTCCGCCCCGCGCGCCGGCGCGCATAGAAGAGATATACGGGGATGCCCGTCGCCAGGAGAGCGACACCCACAGCCGACCGTTGCGGGCTCGAGAGCACCGCGCTGGCGACGGCGAGCACCGCGGCCGCGACGAAGAGGATCGGCAGGACGGGATAACCGGGCGTTCGAAAACGGCCGGCCGGAGGAGCGCCGCCCGCGCGGCGCCGGAGGATGAAGACCGCGGCGGCCGCGAGGCCGAAGAAGATCCAGTCGGCGAACACGACGGAGTCGATCAGGCCGCCGTAGTTCCCGATCGCGACGAGAACGGACGACCAGCCGGCCTGGAGCGCGATCGCCCAGGCGGGCGTCTGAAATCGCCGATGCAACCGCGAGAGAGCGGGCGGGAAGAGGCCGTCCCGCGCCATCGCATAGGAGATCCGCGTCGGGGCCAGGAAAGAAAGGTCGAGAAAACCGAACGTCGAGATCGCGATCGCGGCGGCGACGAAGCGGTCGGCTCCTGAGCCCATCAGCAGGCGCACCGCTTCCGCGGCGGGAGTCGCACTGGAGGCGAGGCCCTCCCGACCCAGTGCGCGGAGGTACACGAAGTTCACCGCCACGTAGACGAGGATGACGATGGCGGTCCCCGCGAGAAGCGCGCGGGGGAGAGTCCGCCGCGGGTCCCGGGTCTCCTCGGCGACGAGGTTGGCGCTCTGCCACCCACCGTAGGAGAACAGGATCGGCACGAGCGCACCCCCGAACGCGAAGAGCCCCGCCCGCGGAAGAACGCCGGCGGCAGGCGCTGACAGGGGTCTCGACGCAAACGCGAGCCCGCCGAAAACGAGCGTCGCGAGGGCGGCGATCTTCAGCACCACCAGCGTATTCAGGACCCGGCTGCCGGGCTTGACGCCCAGCACGTTGATCCCGGCCAGAAGCGCGATCGCGGCGATGGCGAGCGGAGCCTCCGCCGCGCCGGAACGGCCGGCGAGGCGCAGCGCATAGTGCGAAAACGTGATCGCGACGGCGGCGATGCCTCCGCCCTGGATCAGAAGAAGCGAGGCCCACCCGAAGAGGAACCCGACGAGCGGGTGGTACGCCTCGCGCAGGTACGCGTACTCGCCGCCCGCCTGAGGCAGCGCCGCGGCGAGCTCGGCGAAGACGAACGCTCCCGCAAGCGCGATCGCGCCGCCCGCGATCCAGGCCGCCAGCACGAGCGCGGCGGTCGGAAGTCGCTGCGCGACGACCGCCGGATTGATGAAGATACCGCCGCCGATGATTCCCCCGACGACGATCATCGTCGCGTCGAAGGTCCCCAGGGCGCGTCGGAAAGCCACGTTGGCTAAGAGTAAGCGGAGCCGGTAATCCGGAATCGGAAATCGGTCATCGCGGAGCTGGAGACTGTCCCTTTTTCACGAATGAGGCCGCCAGGACTCGGGCGAGCGCGGAATGCTTCCGGACGGAATTCGGCTTCGCTTCGATTCGATTCCCATTCTAGTTGACCGCGGAGTACCGCGGCCATCTCGCTCCCTCTGGTCGTTCGATTCCCGGTTTCCCATCCGTGTCCCGCCGTACAATCGCTCCCACATGCCCGGCGACTTCGTTCATCTCCACCTTCACAGCCAGTATTCGCTTCTCGACGGCGCCAACCGGCTGCCGGAGCTCTGCAAGCGGGTCGGGGAGCTCGGCATGAACGCCGTCGCGGTGACGGACCACGGGAACATGTTCGGCGCGTTCGCCTTCTACCACGAGGCCATCAAGCAGGGCGTGCGGCCGATCATCGGCGTCGAGGCCTACATCGCGCCGGCCGACCGGCGCGATCGCGAGGCCCAGGCGGCGAGTGAATCCGGCGACGGGTACGCGTATCACCTCACGATCCTGGCGGCGACACAGACGGGCTACCGCAACCTCGTTCGCCTCGTGTCCGAGGCCTACATGACGGGCTTCTACCACCGCCCGCGCATGGACAAGGCGCTCCTCCGGCAGCACGCCGAGGGGCTGATCGGCCTGTCGGGGTGCCTGAAGGGCGAGGTCGCCGGGGCGCTCGCACGCGGCAACTACCAGTCTGCGAAGAAGGCGTTTCTCGAGTACGAGGAGATCTTCGGCAAGGGCAATTTCTACGTCGAGCTGATGGACCACGGGCTGCCGCAGCAAACGGCGATCGTCCCGGACCTTCTCCGGCTCTCGACCGAAGTCGGTGCTCCCGCGGTCGCGACGAACGACAGCCACTACCTGCGCCGCGACGACGCGTTCGCTCACGAGGTCCTCCTGTGCATCGGAATGGGGAAGACGCTCGAGGACGAGCGGCGTATGCGCTTCTACAACGACGAGTTCTACGTGAAGAACCCGGACGAGATGAAGTCGCGTTTCGCGAACTGGTCGGCGGAAGCAGTCACGAACTCGGCCGCCGTCGCGGCGCGTTGCGCGGTGACATTCGACACCGAAGGCCTCCACCTCCCGACGTTCACGGCTCCGGCCGGTCAGACGCCCGCGGAGCACTTCGGCGAGCTCGCGCGCGAAGGCCTCGAGCGCCGGCTGCGCGAGATGGAAGCGGAAGGGCGCGGGACCGGGATCCCGGCGGAGAAGTACCGCGACCGCCTCGCCTATGAGATCGGCGTCATCGAGAAGATGGGTTTCCCCTCCTACTTTCTGATCGTGTCGGACTTCATCCGGTACGCGCGGGAGAACGGCATCTCGGTCGGTCCCGGGCGGGGCAGCGCCGCGGGCTCGATCGTCTCCTGGGCGCTGCGGATCACCGAGATTGACCCGCTCAAGTACGATTTGCTCTTCGAGCGCTTCTTAAACCCGGAGCGGATCTCGATGCCCGACATCGACATCGACTTCTGCCAGGCGCGGCGGGGAGAGGTCATCGAGTACGTCACGAAGAAGTACGGGCGGGAGAACGTCGCCCAGATCGTGACCTTCTCGCAGCTGAAGCCGAAGCTGGCGGTTCGGGACGTCGCCCGGGTGCTTTCCCTGCCGGTCGCTCTCGGGGATCGGATCGCCAAGCTGATCCCCGACGGACCCGACGTGAGCTTCGACCGCGCCCTGAAGGAGTCCGCCGGCTTGAAGGAGCTGATCGCGTCGGACGAATCCGTCGCCCGTGTGGTCCAGATTGCCGGCCGCCTCGAAGGCCTTTCCCGCCACGCCGGCATGCACGCGGCCGGCGTCGTCATCGCGCCGAAGCCCATCACCGAGTACCTCCCGCTCTACCGGACGAACAAGGACGAAATCACGACCCAGTTCGACATGAACGCGGTCGAGAAGATGGGCCTCTTGAAGATCGATTTCCTGGGACTCATCACGCTCGACATCATCGACGCGGCGGTCGGCGCCATCAAAGAGCGGGAGGGAGTCGCCCCGGACCTCGACCGGCTGGCGCTCGACGATGAGAAGACCTACGAGCTGTTCCGGTCGGGCAAGACGGCGTGCGTCTTCCAGTTCGACTCCTCCGGTATGCGCGATCTGCTGCGCCGCGCCAAACCCCGGGTGTTTGCCGACCTCGCCGCGTTGAACGCGCTGTACCGGCCCGGGGCGCTCGACGCGGGAACGGTCGAGGAGTACGTGCGCCGGCGCAACGGAACGAGCAAGGTGACTTCCCCTCTGCCCGAGATCGCGGACGTGCTCGCCGAGACTCTGGGCATCCTCGTCTACCAGGAACAGGTCATGCGGATCGCGGCGATCGTCGCGGGCTATTCGCTGGCGGAGGCGGACCTTCTCCGGAAGGCGATCGGCAAAAAGAAAGTCGAGATCATGGCGGCGGAAGGGGAGAAGTTTCTCTCGCGCGCTGCGGAGCACGGGACGCCGAAGAAAAAGGCGAAGGAGCTCTGGTCGCTGATCGAGCCCTTCGCCCGATACGGCTTCAACAAGTCGCACGCGGTGGCCTATGCGCTGGTCGCGTACAAGACGGCCTACCTGAAGGCGCACTTTCCGGTGGACTTTCTCGCCGCGACTCTATCCGCCGAGATCGGGAACACCGACGGCATCGTCAAGGTCATCGGGGACTGCGTCGAAATGGGGATCGCGGTCCTCCCGCCGGACATCAACGAATCGCGCAAGGCGTTCGCGGGCGTCCCCGGAGGGATCCGGTTCGGGCTCGCCGCCGTCAAGGGAGTGGGAGAGGCGGCGGCGCAGGCGATTCTCGAGGAGCGTCAAAAGGGAAACTTCACGTCGTTCACGGAATTTGCGTTGCGGCTCGACTCACGCCTCGTCAACAAGCGGACGCTCGACGCACTGATCGCCGCCGGGGCATTTGATTCTCTCGGGAAGAACCGGGCCACTCTCGCGGCGGCGTCCGAGCGCGTCGTCGCGCAGGCGGCGCGCCAGCGGGACGATCAGGAGCAGGGCCAGTCCAGCCTGTTCGGCGGACCGGCCGAAGGCGGGGGCCCTCCCGCCGACGACTTCCCGGAGCTTCCCGAGTGGTCCCTCGAGGATCGCTTGAAAGGGGAGAAGGAAATCCTCGGGTTTTACGTGACCGGCCATCCGCTCGCGAAGTACGCCGACGCCATCGAGCGGTTTGCCGACGTGCGGATCGCCGATCTCGCCGGCCGCGTCGACCAGAGCGTTCGCATCGGCGGCGTCCTGACGAACATGAAGAAGCAGAAGATCAAGAAGGGCGCGAACGAAGGCAAGACGATGCTGAAGGCTTGTCTCGAGGACACGACCGGCAGCATTCCGATCTGCATCTTCGCCAGCCAGTACGAGAAGGACGGCCATTGGCTCCAGCCCGACCTTCCCGTTCTCGTCACCGGCACCGTGCGCGAGTCCGGCGCGGCGTTCGAGATGACGGTGCGGGAGATCGTGCGACTCGAGGGCATCCACGAGCGCCGCGCGCGGGAAATGATGATCCGTGTCAACCTCGCCTTCGCGGACGAGAAGGTTCTCGCCCGGCTGAAGGACAGCCTGAGGTCCCATCCCGGGACGACTCCCGTTTCGATCCGCCTTTTCCGACCGGGCGAGTTCGAAGCGACCCTTCGCACCGCGGACTCCATGCGCATCGCCGCTTCCTCCGGCCTGACGAGCGAGATCCGGGCGCTCGCCGGCGAGGATTCGGTCGAATACCTCTTCGAGTGATGCCCGGCCGGCCCGCGGCCCGGCTCTCGCGCGCGCTGACGGCCGTCCTGCGCCCCGTCACCGAGGCGGCGGAGGGGGAGCGTCTCGCGGTCGTGGGAGGCGTCGTGCGGGACCGGATCCTCCGCCTCCCGCTCGCCAACCGCGACGTCGATGTGATCGTGGAAGGCGACGCGAAAATGCTTGCCCGCCGCGCCGCAAAATCGGGCGCCTGCACGGTCAGGGTCCACGAGCGTTTCGACACCGCCACGCTTCTGACGCCGGAGGGGTGGAGCATCGACCTCGCCCGCGCCCGCCGGGAGATTTATCGCCGTCCGGGGGCGCTTCCCGAGGTTTCGCCGGCGACCCTCGAAGAGGACCTCGGCAGGCGCGACTTCACCATCAACGCGATGGCGATCGAGCTCGAAGATGGACGCGGCGGAAGGCTTCACGATCCGTTCGGCGGCGCCGCGGACCTCGACGGCCGCCTTCTGCGCGTGCTCCACGACCGCTCGTTCGAAGACGATCCAACGCGTGTCCTGAGGGCCGTTCGATACGCCGCGCGCCTGAACCTGCGTCTCGAGACGCGGACTCGCCGTTTGCTCGACGCGGCCGTGTCCGGCGGCGCCCTGGCGACGGTGTCGGCCGACCGCCTCCGGCGCGAGCTCGCGCGGACGCTTTCGGAGCGCCGCTTTGCCGAGGCGATCCGTCTCTTCGACTCGCTCGGCATCGGCAGGGCCCTCCATCCCGGATGGCGATTGACCCCTGCGCTGCGGGCGGCGCTCCTGCGCGCGGAACGCCTCGCGCGGGCGCGCCCGGAAGAGCCGACGTGGCTGCTGCCGCTCTTAGTCTGGGCGGGAGAGCTTCCCGAGCCGGCGTGCCGCGAGCTGGCCCTGCGCCTCGGGCTGCCCGCTTCCGCGCGGCACGAGCTCGAGACGTGGCCGGCGACCCGCCACGATGGGCTCGCGGCCTCCGGCCGGGCCACGCCGCTTTCGTCCGACGAGCGCCTCGCCGCGGCGGCTCTCCTCCCGGCGACCGGAGAGGGGAGGCAGCGGAAGCGGCGTCTCCTCGCCCCCGTCGCGCTGTCGATACGCGGCGCCGACCTGCTTCGCGCGGGGATTAGTCCCGGCCCGCGAGTGGGGCGCGCGCTCGCCGAGACCCGGGAAGCCCTCGGCAGGGGGACTATCGCTCCGGACGAGGAGCTCGAGTTCGCTCTCGAGGCCGCGCGGCGAGGCGGAGAATGAGCGTCCTGTGCGCTGCGGTTCTGCTCTGGGCGGCCGCGGCGCGCGGAGCGGCCGCAGGCGCCGGCCCCGTTGGAGCCTCGCAGGCCGTCGAAGGCGAGGGCCCTCCGAAAGCGTCTTCAGCGGCATCGGCGCCCCGCGCATCCACCGAACCGACGTTCTGCTCGGAGTGGGTGCGGCAGTCCCGCCAGGGCTACGAGCGGCTGACGCTCTTCCGCGACCGCTCGCTCGTATGGAAGCGCAGCCGGGACGGGAAAGACGAGATCTCCCGAAAGCAGATCGCCGCGGAGGAGCTCACGTACTACTGCGACTATTTTTCGCGGCCCGAGGTCTGGTCGGTCGCCCCCGATCAGCGTTCCGGCCTGACGGGGGAGTTCGCCGTGCAGTCGGTCGTGACGCTGGTGCGTGCCGACGGAGCCCGCCGCACGATCCGGTTCGACGACTTCTCCCCGCTCTCGCCGGAGGCCGCTTCGCTGAAGGCCGCGCTCGAGGGGCTGAAGGGCGTTTTGACGGACCCGCTGGCCCCCGCCTCCCGGTTCGCGCCCGACCTCCTGGCATCCGGGCAGCTCTTGAAGCGGTTCGATGGAGCCGTGTTCCGCATCCGCACCATCGACCGCGAGAAGGGAGTCGTCGAGCTCGAAGGAGTCAACGAGCCGTACCGGCAGTTCCGCAAGATCGACGAGCTGCGGTTCCAGTTTTCGCCGCCCGAATGAGGGACGCGGGCCCCGGCGCGGTCCGGATCGCCGCCGGCCGGTGGAAAGGCCGCCGGCTCGAAGTGCCGGTGGGCGCCCGCCCGACGTCGGGCCGGGCACGGGAGGCGCTGTTCGACATTCTCAGCGACCGCATTCCAGGAGCGAGGTTCCTGGATCTTCACGCGGGAAGCGGCGCGGTCGGCATCGAGGCGGTCTCCCGCGGCGCACGCCGCGCGGTCCTCGCCGAGCGGGAGGCCGGCGTGCTCGAGCGCAACGTCGGGCGGCTCGGGAATCCCCCCGAGCTTTCGGTGGTCGAGGGGGATGCGAACGAAGCGGTTCGGCGCCTCGAGGACTCGGGAGAGCGATTCGAGATCATTTTTTCCGATCCGCCTTACGGCACCGGGACCGTGCCGCCTCCGGACCTGGCCTCCGTGGCTGTAGAGGATGCCTTCCTCGTCCTGCAGCGGGATTCGAACACCGCGGCCGTGGAAGTGGCCGGTTTTGTGCACTTTCGGGAGCGAGAGTACGGAAGAAACGTGTTCGATTTTTATACGAGGGCGCCGACGAAGAATTCCCGGGGTCCGGCAACTCCCTGATTTCGGGGCAACCGTCCCCGGCAGAGAGACTTGCCTGTCCCCGGCCCGGATGCTAACCTGCCCGTTTCCTGGCGAACCCCGCCGCAATTTCTCGATAGGAGAGACGATGCTTCAGAACGGCCGCCACTACTTCACCTCGGAATCGGTCACCGAAGGCCACCCGGACAAGATCGCCGATCAGATTTCCGACGCCATTCTCGACGCGGTCCTCCGCGACGATCCGACGGGTCGCGTCGCCTGCGAAACGCTGGTGACGACGGGGCTGGCGTTCATCGCCGGCGAGATCTCGACCAAGACCTACGTCGATTTCCCCTCGGTCGTGCGGCACACGATCAAGGACATCGGATACACGCGGGCGAAGTTCGGCTTCGACTACGAGACGTGCGCCGTCATATCTTCGATCGATCCCCAGTCTCCCGACATTGCTCAGGGAGTGGACACGGGTGGGGCCGGTGACCAGGGGCTCATGTTCGGCTACGCGGTCCGGGAAACCGAAGAGCTGATGCCGCTCCCGCTGACTCTCGCTCACCGGCTCGTGCAGCGGCTGTCGGAGGCGCGCCGCAAGGGCGAGCTGGATTTCCTCCGGCCCGACGGGAAATCCCAGGTGACGGTCGAGTACGAGGGGAGCCGGCCGGTCAGCGTCGAGACGGTTGTCGTCTCCACCCAGCACGCCGAGGCGATGAAGCACCCGGCGCTGCGGGAAGCGATCATCGAAGAGATCATCAAACCCGTGATTCCCGCTTCGCTCCTCACGAAGGAGACGAAGTTCCACGTCAACCCGACCGGCCGGTTCGTCATCGGCGGCCCGCAGGGAGACGCCGGGTTGACCGGGCGCAAGATCATCGTCGACACGTATGGCGGGAGCGCGCCCCACGGCGGCGGCGCGTTTTCCGGCAAGGACCCCACGAAGGTCGACCGGTCAGCCGCGTACATGGCGCGGTACATCGCCAAGAACCTCGTCGCGGCGGGCATCGCGGACCGGGCGCTGATCCAGCTCGCCTACGCCATCGGTGTGGCGGACCCCGTCTCGGTGCACGTCGAAACCTATGGAACAGGCAAGCTGCCTGAGGAGAAAATCGTGGCCCTCGTTCGCGAGCACTTTCGCCTGACCCCGAAGGGCATCATCGAGAGTCTCGACCTGCGCCGCCCGATCTACAAGCAGACCGCGGCGTTCGGCCACTTCGGACGGCGGCTGCCCGACTTCACCTGGGAAAAGACAGATCTCGCGGAGACGCTGTCCCGCGTCGCGGGCGTCGAACCGGCCGTCTCGGCCCCGGTGGCGTCATGAGCACCGTCGCGGGAGTCGCCCACGACGTCAAGGACCGCGACCTCGCGGAACGCGGCCGCCTGCGCATCGCCTGGGCGGAAGCCAGCATGCCCGTGCTCCGGCAGATCCGCGAGCGGTTCGAGAAGGAAAAGCCGTTCAAGGGGATCCGCATGTCCGCGTGCCTGCACGTCACGACGGAGACCGCGAATCTCGCGAAGACGCTGGCGGCCGGGGGCGCCGACCTCGTCGTCTGCGCGTCGAACCCCCTTTCGACGCAGGACGATGTCGCCGCTTCGCTGGTGGTCGACTCGGGAATCGCGGTGTACGCGGTCAGGGGCGAGGACCACAAGACGTACTACGAGCACATCCGCGCCGCGCTCGCGCACCGGCCGAACATCACGATGGATGACGGCGCCGACCTCGTTTCCTCCCTTCTGTTCCTCGCTCTCGGGAAGGATGCGGACGTCGATCCCGTCCTCCGGGAGTGGGCGAAGACGCTCTCGCCCGCCGACCGGCGGGGACTGCTCGACGGAATCGTGGGCGGGACCGAAGAGACGACAACGGGCGTCATCCGCCTGAAGGCGATGGAAAAAGATGGCGTCCTGAAGTTCCCGGTCGTCGCCGTCAACGAAGCGCGGACGAAGCACCTGTTCGACAATCGCTACGGCACGGGCCAGTCGACGCTCGACGGGATCGTTCGCGCGACGAACCTTCTGGTCGCCGGCCTGAACGTCGTCGTTGCCGGCTACGGGTGGTGCGGACGCGGCGTCGCGATGCGGGCCAAGGGGATGGGCGCGCACGTGATCGTCACCGAGGTCGACCCGATGAAGGCGATCGAAGCCGTGATGGACGGTTTCCAGGTGATGCCGATGGATCAGGCTGCTCGCGTCGGCGAGATCTTCGTGACCGCGACAGGCGACAAGTCGGTGATCGCCAAACAGCACTTCGAGGTGATGAAGGACGGCGCGATTCTCGCGAACACGGGCCATTTCAACGTGGAGATCGACATCCCGGCGTTGCGGGCGCTGGCGACTACGACACGGCACGCGCGGGAGTTCGTCGAGGAGTTCGCACTCGCCGACGGCCGTCGCGTGTATCTCCTCGCGGACGGGCGCCTCGTCAACCTGTCGGCGGCTGAAGGCCATCCCGCGCAGGTGATGGACATGTCGTTTGCGAACCAGGCGCTGTCGGCCGAATGGGTGATCCAGAACGCCGCGTCGCTCGAGCGGACGGTGTATGTCGTCCCGAAGGAGATCGACGACGAGATCGCTCGGCTCAAGCTCGCCACGATGGGCGTGGATATCGACCAGCTCACAGAGGAGCAGGCGAAGTACCTCGCGAGTTGGGACGAAGGCACGTAACTGGC
>JBBROA010000131.1:0-10521 GCA_038229875.1 Thermoanaerobaculia bacterium
GAGTTCTTCTCGAGCGCCGTTTGCGACGCGACGGGTTTCGGAGAAGGACAGACCTTTCTCGGTTTCACGACGGTGACGACCGACGTCGCCGGCAACGCGAGCTTCGGCCCTCTGCCGTTCCCCGTGCCGCCCGGGCAGCCGATCATCACGTCGACCGCGACGAGCGCCGCGGGGAACACCTCCGAGTTCTCGGCCGCGCAGCCCGGCGGTTGTTCGGGCCTGCCCGCTTTCACGCCGACCCCGACGCCGACCGGGACGATCCCCGCAACCGCGACTCGGACGCCGACCGCGATCGGAGGAGTCACCCCCACGGTGACGCCGCAGGGCCCGGGCGGAGTGGTGGTGCCGACGCTTTCGCCCCTCCTCCTCGCTCTGTTTGCCGCGGGGTTGGCGCTGTCCGCAATCTTGCTCGTCCGGCGGAACGGGTAGCATTTTGTCTGGTCCCCGGGCGCCTCGCGGCAGACGCGAGCGCCCGGGCGACTTCGGTTCGCGCCTGGGGAGTTTGGCCTTTTCTCGGCGTCGCGGCCGATCTGAGCCTTCCGGCGGTGAAAATCGAACGATCGATGCCATGATTCGGGAAGGGTTCTTGCTTGGACCGGGTCTCGTCCGGAATCGGTCAGTGGAATGAGATTTCAGAAGGGGGAACGCCCATGCGAATGGAAGGGGAGCGGGAGAGCAGCAACGTCGAGGATGGACGCGGCGGCGGAGGATTTCCGATCGGCGGGAGGGGCGCATCTCTGGGGTGCGGCGGGCTGATCATCCTCCTTCTGGTCTCGTGGTTTACGGGCATCAACCCGCTGAGCCTCCTGAACATGGTCCAGGGCAACGCACCGGTCTCGACGGGCGCCCCGTCGGCCCCCGCCCCGTCGGGCCAGCGGGCTCCTTCCGCGGACGGCTCCCGCGCCGCAGCGGCCCCGGATCAGCTCGGCCTTTTCGCTTCCCACGTCCTCGCCTCGACGGAGGACGTCTGGAAGGAACAGTTCTCGAAGATGGGGAAGACCTACACTCCCCCCAAGCTGTACCTCTTCAGCCGGGCAACGCGTTCCGAGTGCGGGATCGCCTCGATGGCGACGGGTCCGTTTTACTGCCAGCTCGACCGTAAGGTCTACCTGGACCTCGGGTTCTTTCAGGAGCTTTCGTCTCGTTACGGCGCACCGGGCGACTTCGCTGACGCCTACGTCATCGCGCACGAGGTCGGGCACCACGTACAGAACGAGCTCGGCATCTTCGACCAGATGGGCAGCGGACGCGGCCGGGGTGAAGGGTCGAACTCTGTCAAGGTCGAGCTCCAGGCCGACTGCTTCGCGGGAGTCTGGGGTAATCACGCGAACCAGGACCGGCACCTGATCGACCCGGGAGATTTTGAAGAAGGACTTCGCGCCGCGGCCGCAATCGGAGACGATCGTATGCAGCGCCGTTCGGAGGGGACGGTCTCCCCCGAAAGCTTCACGCACGGGAGCTCCGAGGAGCGGACGAGCTGGCTGCGGCGGGGGCTCGAGAGCGGCGATCCCGGCCGCTGCAATACGTTTCAGCGCCGGCTCGAATAAACCGCCCCGCGTCCGTCGCGGTGCCGGCGCGATCCGCAGCGGCCGGGTCCCGGCGGGCTCCGCTCGTCGGTCGTCCGCTGGACGCCGCCTTGCCCCCGGGCGGAAGCCCGCGGCAGCCATAAGATGGCCGCGTGCCTCGCCGGAACAGGTCAGCTGACGTGGCAGGCGCGGCGCTCGCGCTCCTCCTCCTCTCCTACGGCGCGGTCCTCCTGCCGCGAGCCTCGCGCGCGGTCGGAGGCTCCGACAGCTCCGGATATCTGAACGAGGCGCGCGGGCTCGCCGCGAAGCGCGTCGTCGAACCGGTCGAGGCTCTGGCGCGACTCGGTTTCCCGCTCGAAGATATGCGTCTCTTCATCCCCCTCGGCTACTCGCCGGGCCCGCGTCCCGGGACGATGGCACCGGTCTATCCCGTGGGCCTGCCGCTTCATTTCGTGGCCGCGGCGTGGCTTCTCGGATGGGACTCCGGTCCCTTTGTGGTGAGTCCACTCGCGGCCGTAGTCTCGCTCCTTCTTCTCTACCTCGTCGCGCGCGAGATCGGCCTGTCGCGCGCATCCGGCTTCGCCTGCGCGGTGATGTTCGCGTTCTCACCGATCCTCGCCTTCCAGGGGCTGCAGCCGATGAGCGACGTTCTCGCCGCGGCCTGGGTCCTCGCGGCGATCCTCGCCGCCCTCAAATCGCGGAAAGCGAATGGGTGGGCCGCCGCAGCGGGATTCGCCTACGGTGCCGGGGTTCTCGTGCGCCCGTCGACCGCGGTCCTGCTGGTTCCGATGGTTTTCGCGCTTGCGCCCACTCGCCGCGCGTGGAGTCTGTTCGTCCTGGGAGGCGCACCCTGCGCCGGGGTGCTGTTCGCGTTCAACCGCACGGCGTACGGGGGAATCCTTCGGAGCGGCTACGACGACAGTGGCGCGTCGAGTGGATTTTCTCTTCACAATGTCGCGCCGGGAGCGCGCCACTACGTCCACTGGATCTCCGCGACGATGTCGCCGCTCATCCTGCCGTGCTGGATTGCGGGATGTCTCGGTTCGTCAGTGCGGGTGCGCGACCGGATCCTCCTCTTCACGTGGTTCGGCGCCGTGCTGTCCTTCTACCTGCTCTATTTCCCGTACGACACGTGGTGGTACACGCGATTCCTGCTGCCCGGAATCCCGGCGATTCTCCTGGCATCCGCGGCTCTAGCCGAGCGCCTGCTGTCCCGGGCGTCGCCAGCTCGATGGCTGAAGATCGCAGCGGTCACCGCGACTTTTCTCCTCATCTGCGGCACAGGTCTTCGAGTGCTGCGGCGCGAGCGCGTTCTCGAGATCGGCCGCGGACAGGCGGTCTTTCCCGAGACGGTTCGGTGGGCGTCTCAAAAAATACCCCGGGACGCGCTCGTCTTCGCGATGGAGTTCTCGGGGGCGATGAAGGCCTACGGCTGGGGAACCCCCATCCGCTGGGACATGTTCGAGAAAAAGGATTTCGACGGAATCCGGGCGCGCCTCGAGCGCCCGGGCCGGCCGCTGTACGCGCTGATGCTGCCAGGAGAGGTGGCCGCCGCCGCGCAGGGGAGTCTGGCGGCGGGAACGTGGGCACATCTGGGCAACAACGGGCCGGCAAGTCTCTGGAGATTGGAAGGACCGTCGCCGCAACCGTCGCCTCCGCTCACTGCGGGAGCTGCCGTTCGCTGACGGCGAACGGCACCGGCCGGCGGCTCGGCCGGATGCGGCCGCCGGCCTGCTCCCTCCGTTCGCTGCGGCTCCCGCATCGAGAGGCTCCTCCCTCCCTCTGGTCGGGAGACTCCTCTCGATGCGAGCATATTCGCCACTGGGGCGAGAGCGCGCCACCTCCCTCTGGCCGGGAGGTTCCTCTCGGGGCGAGCGTTTCGACCACGGCGGTGAGAACGCGCCACCTCCCTCTCTCCGCTGAGGGGGCAGGCAGGTGTTCCTGGTTCGCGGCCTGGTGAACGAGCCGATTTGGCGGACGGGTCGGTCGAAGCGATGTCTTCTTGACCCGCCCGGGGAGAGGATTCTTTGATTACGGGGCGAGTTCGGCCGCGGGGGAATCGTCTGCGGCTTTACTCTCGTTTCCGTTCGCGCTTCCTACGAAGACCTGGAAGTCCGGCTCGATCGCGCCGTTTTTGGAGAGGCGCTCTTCCGCTTCGCAGAGCGCCTCGAGAAGGCCGACGTGGGAGGGGACGTCGTCCCGGAAGTTCGGGATGATCCCGAAGAGGAGCGGGTTCAACAGGCCGCCCCCGTAGGGGTATTCGCGCTCGACTCTGAAGACCTTTCGCGCGACCGGCAGTACGTCTTCGCTTCGGACCGCTTCCGTCGGATCGTCCGCAATGACGCGCTCCGGGGACTGGCGCTCGCGGCGCCAGAGGACGTCGCCGCTCGGGAAAGCGCGCCGGAGCTCGTCGGGCAGGAGACGGAAGTAGCGGTTGATGAGGTGCATGCGCTCCTCCGTGTACTGGAACCGGTTCGGCCCCACGTACTCGTTGAAGATGAATTTGCCTCCCGGCGCCAGCGCGTGCCCGATCCTCGAATAGATCCCCTCGAGATCGGTAATGTGGTGGAGGACGTCGTTCGCGATGATCGCGTCGTAGGGTCCGTTCAGCGCCGCGTGCTCGAGGTCGAGGACCCGGTATTCGATGTTCGAGATCCCGGCCGCCTCTGCTTCCCGCCGCGCGCGTTCGACGGTCGCGGGCGCTACGTCGCAGGCGAGGATCTGCCCGAACCCTCCACGCTGCGAGAGCGCGCGCTCGAGCCATCCGGATCCGCAGCCGAGGACCAGAGCGCGCTCCACCCGATCGGGTAGGTGCTGCGATTCGACGAACGTGAGCCAGTCACAGTGCGGGTTTCCGGAAACGAGCCGATGCAGGTACCGCCGCACGACGGGGGAGGCCGTCCAGACGAGCCTCTCCATGTGACTCGTGAAAGCCCCGTCGTTCCATCGGGAAGCCATTTCCATCGGAAGCACGCATTATGTCTGTCTCTCCGCCGGCGGGGAAGCGCCGCCCGGTGCCGCCCGGGCGTTAACATCGCGCGATGCGCCCGCTTTCCCCTCTCCGTTCCTTTCTTTACTTCTGCGCCTTCGGCGTCGCCGCGGACGGGCTCGCCGCGGACGCGCGAGGCAACCTCCAACGCGTGGGCGCCCCGGCGGAAGCCGTGATTGCGGCCGACGGGCGCGCCCGTGTCGTGATCCTCTTTCGCCGCGCCGATGGGGCCGCCCGGGGCCTCAGATGGACCGACCTGCGGCGGCACTCGCTCTCGCTTCTTTCGCCGGAGGATTTCCAGCCGATCTCGGACTGGAAATCGGTGTCCGCCGCCGCCGGGATTCTCTCGGCCCAGGGACTGGAACGGCTGCGAAAAGACCCGGACGTGGTCCGCATCGATCTCGATGAGCCGGGGCACGGCCATCTCTCCGAAAGCGTTCCGCTGATCGGCGCCGACACCGTGCATGCGCAGGGTGTCACGGGCCGGGGAGTCACCGTCGCCATCCTCGATACGGGGGTGACCGCGAACCATGCGGATCTCGCCGACGACGTTGCGGGTCAGCAGTGCTTCTGCCGCAACGCGGACGGTACCGGATGCTGTCCCAACGGCCTGACGGAGCAATCGGGCCCGGGAAGCGCCGAGGACGACAACGGCCACGGCACCAATGTCGCCGGAGTGGTCACTTCCGGCGGCCGGATAGCCTCTCCGGGAGTCGCGCCGAACGCGAAGATCGTCGCGATCAAGGTCCTCGACCGGAACAATCAGTTCGCGGGCGCCTCGCAGGTGGTTTCGGCGCTCGACTGGGTGAACCAGAACCGGCCTGACGTCCGAGTGGTCAACATGAGTCTCGGAACGTTCGCTCTCTACGACGCGCCGTGTGACCAGGCCTCGGCCTCCGCGGCGGCGCTCGCGGAGGCGGTCGGAGTGCTGCGGGCGCGCGGAGTCACCGTCTTCACTTCCGCGGGCAACGACCGCTCGCCGGCCCGGCTGACGGCTCCCGCCTGCGTCACCGCCGCCGTCGCCGTCGGCGCCACCTATGACGCGGACCTGGGACCGCTTTCCGTTTTCGGATGCCTCGACGCGGCGACGGCGCCCGACCGGGTCGCGTGCTTCTCGAATTCCGGTCCGGGGTTGCGGCTTCTCGCTCCGGGCGCGGCCATTACCTCGACGGGCATCGGCGGCGCGCGGTCGACTTACGTCGGCACCTCCCAGGCGTCCCCGCATGCGGCCGGTGTCGCGGCGCTGCTCCTCGAGGCGCGCCCCTCCCTCGCGCCGCCCGCGATCGAAATGATCCTTTTCGAGTCGGGACGCGCGGTGACCGACGCGAAGAACGGGTTGACGACTCCGCGAGTCGACGCCGCCGCGGCTCTGCGTGAGGCCGGCGTCGGCGTCCCCGGCGTGTGCTCTCCCGACGCGGTCACGCTCTGTCTGAACGGCGGACGTTTCCGGGTGCAGGTCGCGTGGAGGGCGCCCGCCCTGACGAGCGGCGGCGTGGGCAGCGCCGCGCCGCTGACCGCCGACGCCGGTTATTTCTGGTTCTTCTCCGCGAACAACGTCGAGGTTTTAGTCAAGCTCGTGGACGGCCGGCCGGTCAACGGCCGGTACTGGTTCTTCTCGGGGGCTCTCTCGGACGTCGAGTACACGCTGACGGTGACGGATACGAGGACCGGGGCGGTGAAGTCGTATTTCAATCCCAGTCAGACGCTGGCGAGTATCGCGGACGTTTCGGCCTTCTGAAGATGAAAGCCGCGAAGACGGCCATCGCCGTCGCGGCCGAGACGATCGAGCCGATCAGGAGCCCGGGAGGATGGTAGCGCAGACGGATCGTGTGCTCGCCGGCGGGAAGCTCCAGGCCCACCAGCAGGCCCGCGGCCCGAATGAGCGAAAGGTCCGTCCCCGATTCGTCGCGGGCCGACCATCCGCCATCCTGCACGACGCTGATCACCGCCGGAACGGCTGCGTTCGCGCGCGAGCGAAAAGAGATCTCGTTGGTCCGTTCCTCGTAACCCGAGATCGAGAAGCCGTCGGGCGCTCCGCGTGAGGCGGAGGGTATGCGGCGGGCGCCGAAGACCCGCGGCAGTGCATCCGCGTTCTCGAAAACGACCCCGTCGGCGCCCGAATACGCGGGCCGCCATTTCGGTCCCGGCGGCGTCTGGCCGGTATCGCCTCCGAGATAGCGGAGGTTCAGGAGGTCCAGAGCCGGGGCGTTCCAGTTCGAGAGCCGCTTGAAGTATTTGGCCGGCGGGTAGCCGGCCGCCGCGTCGAGAAAGTCGACGTAATCGCGGCGCTCGACCGGGTCGTGCGTTCGGATGTCTTCGACCCCCGCGAAGACGTTGGAGTTTGGGAAGAGGACGGCGCCGTCGCCGCCGATCCGGAAAGGCGCGGGGCGGGTTTTCAAAAATGCGACCATGGGAGTTTCGGGGAAAAGACTCCCCGGCGAGCCGAAGCGGTACAGACGCGTCTGCTGCGCCCCGAGCTCCACTGCCGCGATGGCGGCAAGGAACACCGCCAGCCGGCGCGCCACCGGGGGGCTCAGAGAAGCGACGGCGACGGCCGCCGTCGCTCCGAGCGCGGCGAGAGAGAAGAGCAGCGCCTGCATCTGCGCCTCGGCTCCGCCCCCCGACGCATGAAGAGGCGCGAGCCGCCGGTGGACGAGAACCGCGGCGGCCGCGAGCACGCCCGCGATCGGCAGGAGAGCGAGCGCGGCGCGTGGTCTGGCCCGCAGGTCACGGCCGAGCCTGTCGAGCTCGAAGGCGGCGAGCGCCGCGCCGCCGAACGCCACCCAGGAAAGATAGCGCGTCGGGAGCATGAATCGCACGCCGGGAATGTGGAGGAAGATCTCGAAAAAAGGCCACAGGGCCGTCGCGACGGCGAGGGCGAGGCCGACGGGCACCAGCAACGCGACCGAGTCCGGCCGCCGCTTCACTCCCGGCCGGAGGATGAGCAGGGCCGCCGCGATCCCCGCGAGGCCGAAGTGCCCGAGCGTCATCTCCGGGAAGTTGCCGGGCAGGCCGGGAATCATGCGCAAAGAAATCTCGTCTCCGAACGAGCGCGGGAAAAGCGTCGTGACGATGGAGTCCAGCCATCTCGCGCCGTGCGGCCGCCAGGAGAAAGGCATCCCTCTCCAGAACGCGTCGGCGACGCGGATCCGGTTCGACGCGCTGATCGCGAGGGCCTGCGGAAGGAGGAGAAACGCGGACAGCCCGATCGCGATCAACGCGCACAGCCCGATGTCCCGCGCGAGGCGGATCGGCGCGGGTAGAGATCCGAGAGCCGCGCGGACGACGAGCCAGAGCGCCAGAAACATCGCGCCCAGCACCAGGCTCTCCGGGTGGCCGCAGAGCGGCCAGACGAAGAAGACGCCCGTCAGCAGGACCCCTCCGCGGCCCCGGACCGCGGGGTTCCGCAGCAGCTCGATTCCGAGGGCGGCCCACGGCCAGAGGCACACGACCGACGTGTGAGGGAAGAGCAGCCAGGGCGTCATCGTGAACGAAAGAGCGAACAGGACCGCGCCGAACGCCGCTGGGCCGCGGGAGACGGAGAGCTCGCGCAGCCAGAGAATCATTCCAGTGAACGCCAGGAAGATCTTCGCCGCGACCGCCAGCGTGAAGCCCAGGGCGAGAGGGACCGGAAGCATCAGGACCGAGAACGGCGAGAACGGCGCGGACTGGCCGTTTGCGGCGAGAGGCATCCCTGCCCCGTTCCAGCGGTTGCGCCACGGGAAAGACCCTTCCTTCCAGGCCATCCGCACGGCCTTGGCCCAGGGCGCCATCTGAGTCGCCGCGTCGTTCAAGTTCGCGTTATAGCGGACCGCGGATCCGACGTGGCTCCAGGGCGGGAGCAGCATCGCGTGATCGACTGGAAGGATCGTTTTCCCGAGAAAAAAGCCGGGGAAGAGGAGGACGACCGGCAGCAGAAATGAAAAGGCCGCTTCGGCGGCGGGAAGAGGCCGCCGGAGGATCCGCACGGCGAAAGACACGGCGGCGGCGAACGCCGCGAAAAGGAAGAGAAGCCAGGCGGCGTGTGCCAGAGAAACGACCGTCAGCTGATGGCGATGGCTTCTCGAAACGAGTCGACTAATTTCGCTGGAAGCGGGCGGGGCGCCGCTCGCCCCGAGGCCTCCGCGATGATGACGTGCGGGAGATCGGGTGTGTCTTCCCACGTCTCGTGCCTCTCGAGCCCTCGCAGCTCGGCGACGTCGCTTTCGCCGTAGGGCTGGAAGCGCACCGTCGCAAAACCGCTCGCGCGGAGGACCGCTGCGAGCGACGGGGCGTTGTAGAGAAACCGGTGGCCCCAGCCGTGGAACGCGCGGTTCATCTGAAAACAGTCTCGCAGGCTCTCGGTGTCGTCGGACCATCTTCCGATCTGGTAGTGAGTCAGGTAGACCCAGTCGAGATTCGGCGTCGAGAGGCGTAGAACCCCTTCGTCTTTCAGAGCGCGGCGGCACTCCGCCAGAAACGCAAGGCCGTCGTCGAGCGACAGGTGCTCCAGGAAGTGTTCCGCGTAGACGGCCTCGACGCCGTCGAAAGGGAGCCCGGACGTGACGTCTAAGACCCGGTCGACGCCGGGGAGAGGGCGGCTGTCGATGTTCACCCAGCCCGGGATGGCTTCGCTGCCGCAGCCAACGTGCAGACGCGTCGGGGCAGAGGACGAGGGCGCAGTCGGCGCGGCTTCTTTGCGGAAGAACTTCATCGCGCTCGAGTCTTTACCACAGAGACGGTTGTGCGAATTACGAGAGCGCGGCGCGGAAGAACGCCGCCAGCGCTGCGGCGACGGCTCTCGGCCGCTCGATCGGCGTGGCGTGACCGGAGCCCGGTATTTCCACGAACTGGGCGCCCCGGATCGACGCCGCCATCGCGCGCGCTCCCTCGGGCGGAGTGATCTCGTCCTTTTCCCCGACGATGACGAGAGTGGGGATCGAGATCTCCGCGAGAAATCCGGTCCGGTCCGGCCGGTCGCGCATCGCTTCGAGGTCCGACTGCAGCGTCGCGGCCGTCTGGCGCAGGATCGTGCGGCGAACGCGCTCGACCACGTCGGCCCGGCCTCGGGCTTCCGCGGAGAGCAGCTTCGGGACCATCGAGTCCGCCACGGCGGCGGCGCCGCCCGCCTGGACGGAGGCGAGGCTTTCTTGACGTCCCGCCCGGCCCGCCTCGTCGTCCGCCTCGGCCCGGGTGTCGAGCAGGGCGACCGCCCCGATCCCGGCGGGCTGGTCGCGGAGAAGACCCAGGACGGCATAACCGCCCATCGAGAATCCGGCGATTCCGACCGGTGGCGGAGAGGCCGAGACGAGCGCGGCCAGGAAGTCGGCGTAACTCTGGATAGTCCCCTCAGCAGGCACGGGATTCTCGGGACGTCCCGGGAGATCCGGCTTCAAGACCCGGAACTCGGTCGAGAGCACCCGCGCGACGCCGGACCACATCCCGCCGTCCAGCGGATATCCGTGCACGAGCACCAACGTCGGGCCGCTGCCGAGCTCCCGGACCTCGAAGCTTTGACCCTCTTTCTCGACGCGCATGGCCCCATCATAGGTCGGGCGGGCCACCGAAAAACCCCGTCCAAAGTCGCCGGAGTTTGTCACTCCCCGTGAAATTAATGTCAAAAGGCTGTCATTACCCGTCCGCTGAGACGTTCGCCGGCGCCCTGGGAGAGCCCCGGGTTGTAAGAGCAAGTCTTTTGAAATTAGTGCGTTGCGGCGTCTGACGTCATCGAATTGCAACCGGTTTGGCGCGGGCATACGGGTTGCTCTTATGTCTCACGAAAGCCAAAAGACATAACTGAGACAGCCGGCGGGTACCTCCCTGGAAGAAGTCCGCAGGGAGCCGGTCAAAAAAAGAACAAGGAGAAAGAAAATGAAGAATGTCACCGTCGCCGCCCTCGCCCTCGTGGGTCTCTCGCTCGGTGCTTACGCTTCCGCGGCGCAGAACAGCGCGACGGGCACCGGCACCGCCAACGCCCGGATCATCACCGCGATCTCGATCGTCCCCGGCACTGCGCTGAACTTCGGA